>NZ_AP014624.1:3363398-3669162 GCF_000829375.1 Chryseobacterium sp. StRB126 | reverse complement strand
GTACTACAGATTAATGCAGATGCTATAACTGATGAGAAAAAGAGAGTATTATTACTACTCATTGGCATGTCTTATTTCTTTAAAAAGATTGTCAAATATAATTATTTTATTAATACTCAAAATATTGCTTTTTAATTTACAATTTGTCACTCATCATTTTACAATTAATTTGTATTAGGGTTTTATATTTTCTTTTTTTTGCAGCTAACTGAAAATTATTATCCATGAAAAAAAACTCTTTTTTAATTTTATCCATATGCTCTATAAATTGCTTAGCACAGATTGGTATTGGTACCAGCAGTCCGGATCCTTCATCTATTTTGCATTTGGATGTAGCTTCATTACCTGATAATGGCAAGAAAGGATTTTTAGGTCCAAAAGTCGCCTTAAAGTCATCAATAGATCAAATCACAATCCCTGCTCCAGCTTTAGGATTATTGATATATAACCTTGGAACAGACGGGCTGCAGACTGAAGGATATCATTATTGGAACGGAAACGAATGGCGGGTTTTCAATTCATCTACTACAATTTCTCCATCAATTCAAGGGCTTCAGTGTTCAGATGCAACTTTCAATCCTCCTGTTTTTATAGCTGGAGTGCCATATAATGGAGTTATGATTGTTCCGTATTCTGGTGGAAATGGAGGAGCATACCCTTCAGGAATACCAATACCTTCGAGTGGAAATACTGGATTAACTGTAAAATTACGGCCGGGTTATTTAGCCAATGGAAACGGCGAGTTAGTTTATGACTTAAGAGGAACACCCTCTCAATCTTCTCCAAGCCCAGCCAACTTCAATATTAGTTTTCTAAATCAAAACTGTATTGTAAACCTTACCGGGGAAATAATGAGTATAGGGCAGATCTATGGATATTACAACAAAATTCAGCAATCAGTAATTACCGATGGGCAATACGCCAGTATATTTTTATCAGACCTACCGCTTATTGAAGGGTTAAGGATAGATTTAAAAAAAGTAGCAGGAGGGTTTACATATGCTCCGTATTTATATAACACTACCTCAAATACATTGAATCTTGGCTGGCAGATTGAAGGTTATAGCTCAGGATCTGTGGTCTCAACATCAGGAACACTTACCAACAATAGTTATCTGGACGTAGGTCAGGGAAATACAGCCAGTTGGAACCCCCATACATCCAGGGTAATAAAAATGAATCTTATTATTAATAAAATCCGTTGGTATAGAATCGATTTTTATTCTGTATCTGATACTCAAACAGCACCAGGGCCTTCTGATTATCACAATATAAGAATGACTATACAGCGGGTACAATAATTTAATAGGGTAATTATATATCAATACCAGCTGGTTTTTAATCCAATTGATCTTCCATTTACAAAATGGCTCATGCCGAATTATCTGGTGTATTATTGCGTTTGGGTACTTGAAAGGATAGGTTCGTCACAATATAATAACATCATGCATATCAATATCTTTTAAATCATCGCGAACCTCCTGTATTGCAATAAGATCGAAGCGGGAAATAATCTCTGCTATATACGGGAAGTAATCTCTGCTATATAGTAGAGCGATTCAGTCATTCGTCCATTGTACTTTGTATTACCAAATTCCCGAATATTCCAGGTGCCCAGAATAAGATTCCCGGATAATTTTTTTTCAGGGATGCCTGTTGTGGAATCAGCTAAAGCTGTTCTTAGATTTTTAATGTTTTCAATTACGGCATCGCGGTCTGCTTTTTCTTCGATAAAAAGCGGCTGAGCCTTTTGTGGGTTCAAAAAGTAGTAATTCATGGTTTGTTGTTTTTATTGTTATTAGTTAGGTTTTTAATGAGTTGTTGAGCTTTTTTTTAAGTGTTTTGGTTAATGCTTTAGTATCTAATGTGTTATATTAAATTCACAAAAATTATTAATATAAAATATTGCGTAAATATTTATAGAATAGCAATAAAGAAATCATATATATAAATGATAGGATAATGAATGTCTCAATATAAGAAAGCCCGAAATCCATTCAGAAAAAAATGACGATTAGGCTAGGACATGGGCAGAATTTTTATCGAGGGGATTTTGCAAATTAAACCGCGAAAAGGCGTTTCTTTTCGGTAGGAAGAAAGCGTGTTTTTTCGTATCAGGAGACTTTAACAGGCTTTGACTTGAAATTACTCAGATTAAGAAAGAAGCTATTGTTAATCATCAAAACAAACTAGACTAAATATTTTTTATTACCACAAACATTGTAAGAGGTTTGTAACAGAAATTTTCTGTAAATAAACTATTCAGTATAATTTTGCTCATGTGTTCAATCATAAATATCACAGCATAAGATGTGTCCAGAAAGATTGATGGTCTATTCAAAGAAAAAATGAAGACAGCAGGTATTGTGGGATTATCCGCTGCAATAATTTCTGATAATGAAATATTATGGTCGAATGCAGATAAGAATAAGAATATTCTTTATACTAAAGAGACTATTATGAATATAGGGTCAGTTAGTAAATCAATAACCGGAATCATTATTATAAGGGTAAATTTACTATGGCAGCATAGTAAAAGTTCTAGTTTTATATAGTAATAATCCTATTTGCAAATTACTGAAATAAAATTCGTAATATGTAGTTTTGTAATGCGACAAATTGAAAAATTTAATAATCTATTTTTATTAAGAGAAATGCGGGTTGTTGGGTAAACAGGCTTTTAAATACACTTCCTTTTGCAGGTAACATATATAATAGGAGATACTTATTATAACTTTAAAATGATTTTAATAAGGTTGCGATAAATTGTACCAGAAATCTCCTACTGATGGATTTTAGTAACTCCCTAAATGATTCTAAAAACACAATTTTGTAGTACCTGATAAAACTTCTTTTTATCGTTGTATTTATTTTTTGAAAATAATAAACCTGGTAATGTTCCCACTAGGTTTGTTATTTTCTAATGATCTCTAATATCAGGCTATTTTTTTTCTTGATATGAGTTTGAATCAACTTAGAAAAAGATCTTACAGAGAATAGTTGTTTTTTTACTGCTAATTATAGGTAATAATTAATGTAATCCATCATTAATACGGACAAGATCAACAACGGTTTTAACATTTAATTTCTCAAAAATGATTTTTTTATAAGTACTTACGGTAGACATTTTTAAATCTAATAAATTTGATATTTCAAGATTTCCATTTCCCTGTGCAAGCAGTTTGAATACTTGAAACTCTCGTTCCGAAAGCTTTTCTATAGAGTTTTCCTTTTTTTGTGAACGGGCTACAATCATATTCGTGACCACTTGAGGATAATAATATCCTACTTCAAAAATTGATGAAACTGCTTTGAAAACCTCTTCTTCTCCAGAGTCCTTTTTTACATATCCTTCTGCTCCTTCATTGATATACTGAATGCCAATTTCAGCGCTATAAGCAGAGAAAATTAATATTTTGAGATCAGTTTGAATATTCTTTAATTGTTTTATCATCGCCTTATGGATGGTATCAGGCATATCAATATCCAAGATCAACAAATCATAATTTTCAGCTGTGATTTTTTCCCGAGCTTCCGTAAAGCTATCTGCAAAATCAACAGTACAAGGATAAGAGAACTTTTGTTCAAGCATATATGAGATTCCGATACGAATAACATAATGATCGTCTGCAATAAGTATTTTCTTTTTCATAGTAAATGTTATCTATTTTTAATGATTATTGAAGTTATAGTTCCTTTTGGTTGATTTTTACTGAAAGAGATTCTTGCATCGATCTTCTTGATAAAGTGTATCACCATATGAAGGCCCAGTCCATATTTTTTTAAAAATAAATCGTCACTTCTAAAATTTCTGGACAGATTCATATAATAATCAATCTGTTCATCAGACATACCAATACCTGTGTCTGAAATCTTAATTTCAGTATATCCTTGCCCAATATTACTTTCAATGATTATCATTCCTGATTTAGTGTTTTTTAAAGAATTATCGAGAAGATTATGAATGATAGCTAAAATAATGTTTTTATTTATAGAAGTCATTGTATCCTGATTAACTTTATTATAAATTACGGTATTGTTAAGTAAGCTTAATTCCTGAAAGAGATTTCTTTTTACCTCTATTATCTCAGAAATAGGATATTCATTTTCTTCATATATTTTGTCATCCCGGTACAGAGAAGAATATTCTTTAAGGTTTAATGTAAACTTATAAACTTCTTTTGAGGATTTGTATATACTGTCGAGATATTTTTTTTGGGATTGGATGTCTTCCAACTCATGCAAATTTTTAGAGAGATAGGAAAGATACTTTATCGGAGTAGCAATATCATGACTAATTGTTTCAATTATTTTTTTCTGATATTCAGTTTCATTTTTAAGTATTTCTCTTATGACCACAAGATCTTCTGAAGTCTTTTTAAGAACATTTTCTTTTTCAACAACAAGCTTTTCCAAAGACTTATTTTTAGATTTCAGTAGATTGGTTCTCATCTTTATAACCCATATGATAAGCAAAATAAACACAATAGCCAGTAGAATTTTAAAAAGAAGGGTTTGATAAAAGTGAGCTTCAATGATGATATTTATCTTTTTATATAAAAATTTTCCTTCAGGGGAAACCAGTACCCGGAATTGCAGTTCATATTCTCCAGGAAAAAGCCCTTTTATAAGGAACCTATTATCTTTCAATCTTTCCCAATTTTGTTTTGAATTTCTTATTTTGGTTTCAATATATAAATTGTCCAGACCAGAATAGTAAGGTGCTTCAATCAAAAGCTCTGCTAGTTTATAATCACTTTTTAATGTTAGGGTATCTTTAAAGTACTTGACCGTCGAATCATTGATTTTTGCTTTGTCTATGTAAATGTTTTGTGGATAATACGATTTTATGGTGTTGGGATCAAAAAAAACAAACCCATTCATTGAGGGAAAAGCAAATTCTCCATTGTCTAAAATGTGTGCGGCACTGTTATTAAACTCGTTGGTTAAAAAACCATCCCTTTTTGAAAATCTATAGTAAAATACTGGTGTTTTCTTGTATGCATATTGCAAAAGTTGTCGTTTTTTTACCTTAAAAAGTCCATTATTAGAAGAAATCCAGAAATATCCATGTTTATCTTCCAGAATATAATGGGCCGAGGATAAAAAATTATGGGGATCATTTGGCATTTTTATAAGCTTATTGTTTCTAAAAAGAAAAAAGCCATTTTTGTTGGAGGTAACCCATATATTACCATCTTTTGTTGAAATTATATTTTTTACATAAATTCCAGGAAATATTTTTTGCTTGTTATTCTTTAAAGAAATTTGATATAAACCATTAGTGCAGCCAACCAATATATTTTGTCCATCATTTATAAAACTGTTAATTACACCTTTGAACTTATAGCAATAATCCGGCTTTTTGAATTGATCATTTTTGAAAATATATAGATAATTATTATTGATAAAATCTGTGGTAGAGTAGCTATATAAACTATTGCTTTTAAAAACTTGATCCAGATCCCTAATATACAATGAGTCGGATTTTTGATAATAATCTTTACTCCTAAATCTAATGATATAGCCCTTATTGGTAAATACAATATTTTTTTTGTCGTCATAGAGTAAACAATATTTTCCTTGTTTACTAAATAAATATCTTTTACTTATTCCTTCTTTGCTGAATTCTAGTCCATTTGCGGTTATAACAGTGTTTTTACTAAAGGGAATGGTGGCATAAAAAACATTATTTGCAAAAGGTGTGTCATCCTTTGCTATGTAAAACTGGTTTAAATCAACGATATTTAGTCCGTTGTTAACGGTTCCAATATAAAGCTTATTAACTTTTTTATCATAGTATAACGAACTGATAGGGTAATTTCCCAAGTCATTATATTTCACCAGAAATCTTGGTTTGATCACATTATTTTCTAGTATATAAATATTATTTTGGTTGATAAAAAAGGTCTGGTCTGTTGTCTGGTGCCAATATATCTTGGTAGTGGGGTCATTAAGTAAAATAGAACCTGAATATATGTTAGTGACTCCTCTATTCAGTGCATAGATTTTCCTATTCATAGGATCTGTAATATATAATGTACTACCTTTGACGAAGACATTATGTAGGGCTTGGTTGGAGAAAGGAATTATAATTCTGACTGATTTATTTTTTTCAGTATAATTTATAGAATTATTAGTAAAAATATACATTCCAGATTTAAGCTGTATAGAATATTGAATTGACTTTTCGTAACTACTAACCAGGTCATTCTTAATAATTTTTTTTAAATAAACTCCCTTTTTCTTTGAAAAAACTTTATACATATTATCTTTTGTATTAAGTACCTTGGGAACTCTGCCACGAATAAGAATCTTTTCTTTTTCAAAATTATTATATACAATAATATTATCATCTTCAATCTTTCCTAAAAAATTACCAAAGAATAAATTACTGATTGGGAATTCATTAAAAGTAGTAAAATTTAACCCATCATATTTCACAAGTCCATTATCAGTTGCAAGCCAAATAAATCCATATTTGTCTTTTATGATGTCCTTGATACTATTTTGAGGCAGGTCGTTATCTGTATTATGCCACGTGGATGAATATTGAGAATTGTATAATAAAAACCAAAACAGAAAGAATAGAACCGAAAATTTCAATGTAATACCTATTTGTGCAAAATTAATATTAAAAAATATATATTTAACCTAAATGTATATTGGGAATTTAAAAAATACTATAAAAGGAGAAAGTTAATTATCAAACAGATTATCCAAATCTTTAAACAATCTCATTAAAATTCCATTTCTAAGCTGTCAGGCTTTATCTTATTGTAACAAACAATTATTATTCTGAAGATCTTAAACTATGTAGAGCTGTGGCAAGTATTGAAAAAAATATAAAGTACGATTGATTTTATAGTTGTCCAGATAAAATCGAATCTTATAAAATCAAATATAAGGGTCAGCGACATAGATGGCAGTGTCCAGTAAAAGGAATTAATGGTAATTATTATCAGTGGGGAAGAGTTAACCCTATAGCAAATGCAGATACGCAGACAGGAGCAATTAGTGGCTTTAGTACTGCGCAAATTGGAATTCAGGTACTGAAGCATCATCTGTAAAAACAACCAATGATCCTTGTCCTGCAGGATTTAGAGTTCCTACAAGAACCGAATGGAAAGATTTTTTATTAAACAGTAGCAGTGTAAGTAGCTTAGGTACCTGGTCAACTTCTGGTACTAATGGAGCTGCTAATTTTGGAGCTGCTAAAGTATTTATCAATAATGGAAACACTGTGGTATTTCCTATTTCTGGCCAGCGATATGGTTATTCTTCTCGAGCATTACGAGATCGCGGTTTTTTGGGACATTATTGGTCTAATATAGCAGATACTCCAGTGGTAGGCGTAAATCAAGCTGCTTTTGTTTTCAGATTAGAAAATACTAATGTTTTGACAGAACATAAATACTATGTTCCCTCAGGATTTTCTATCCGTTGTATCAACCAGTAATTCATATTTTTAATAATTAATGTATTGAAATATAGTTAGTTGTTTAATTGTTTAATAGTGTTGGCGATGGCATTTTGTCATCGGTTTTTTAGTGCTTTATAGAAAAATTATTAAATGTTAGTCGTGGAGAATTTATCTATAAAACTTCTGAATTATAAGTACTGAATTTGAGAGAATTTTAAAACTGCTTACCAATAATATTCAGAAAAATAATGTAAAAATAATAACATATAAAAGCAAATATAATTGTCGGGGTAATCCGACAACTATATCACAACTATGAGTATTTTTATCTTGTTATTTTGTAATGATTATTTAAGACAGATTCTGCGTTTTAGAATCTGTACGCCTGAATTTGTAAATTTTTTGCTATATTACCTAAGTAAGAAAGATGAAAAGATAGATAAAGTAGATATAGTACTTATTAAAAGTTTTATTGTCCTAAATAAATAAAAGTATTTACAGATAGGTAGGCTGACCGATTATCTAATGATTGATCGGAGCCTAAATTGGTAGTTATTGTTCCTGTAAACGTATGGGCATGATCTCCAGAAACCCCTGTTTTACCTATTCCTACACCCCCAAATAAGCTGGGACTTATGTTGCTACCATGTCCACTACCATTGTTACTGACATTTGTGCCACTATATAAAAAAGAACCTCCAGTATCTGTGCCGTGCGCATGTAATCCCGAGGATAAAGCTGTACCACTAATGTTAGTGGTCAGATTAATATTAGGCAGATTGTTTTGTAAGATAGCAAATGAGTTACTACCACCTATATCACCTACATTTTCTGTTACACTTTTGGTTTTTAGAGTTCTATCTGTGGCATCATACAAGTTGGTGGTTAAACCCAAACTGGCCGCCATGGCTTGCGCTCCAACCGGAAGTGTGGAAATTGCTCTTCCATCTAATAAGTACCATCCATCGTAATCGGTGGATTTAAATGACTGTATTATACTTCCAATAGGGTATGATAAAAGAGATTTGTTAATTTTTTCCCAAACACTTCCGTTGTAATAGTAAAATCCGTTGGTGTCAATATTTTGGGCCTTTGCTGTCTGACTGCCGGTAGTGTAATCATTGATATATACAATTGTGGAAATTTTTACAGTTGCCATGTTTTGTGCACGCTGGCGGTCTATTCTCGGGATCAGCATTCCATCTGTATTGGCTGAAGTCCCGGTAGGGTTTTTGGCGTTAATATCCAGGGTTGCATGAGGTTCAGCTGTATTGATTCCAATCTGACTATAGACCATATTAAAGGTTGTCAATAAGATAATTGGTAATAAAGATTTTTTATCCATGATTTTTGCTTAAAATTTATAATAAAAGAATAACAATTATTCACCTAGATAGATAAAAGTATTTACAGATAAATATGGCGATCTGTTATCAATTGGTTCGTCTCCTCCCCCCAAAGAGGTATTTACCGTTCCAGCAAATGTATGGTTATGAATTCCAGCAATAGCCGTAGTACCTCTGGCATTTACCCCTCCCCAGGCAATACTTCCGGCATTACCATAGCCATTTCCATTGTTTCCTGAGTTTGTTCCTGAAAGTAAGAAAGCATTGCCTTCTGCTGGATCATGTGCATGAGCTCCAGATGCAGTTGTTGTACCGTTCGTATTGCTTGAAAGTGTTATGTTGGGTAAATTGCTTTGCAAAATTGTAAGCAAATTACTGCCTCCCAATGTGCCGGGAGTTTCTGCTGCAGTTCTTGTTTTTAAAACTCTATCAGACGCATTGGGAATACTGACAGTAAAGCCTAAAGCCTGCGCTCTGACTTGAACTGAGGCCGAAAAAGTAGTAATAGCTCTTCCATCTAATAAATACCATCCGTTATGATCATTTGTTTTCACTGAATATTTTAAAGTTCCTGTAAGAGAACTTTTATCAATATAAAATAGTTTTTCCCATAAACTGCCATTGAAATAATAAAATCCTGTATTATCAATTTTCTGAGCTTTTCCTGTTGGGCTTCCTGTAGCAAAATTATTTATATAAATGATAGTAGATGTTTCAATAGAAGTCATATTCTGTGCCCTCTGACGATCAATGCGGGGAACTAAAATTCCATCTGTATTGGATACTGTACCTGTAGGATTTATGGCTTTGATGTCTAATGTTGATTGAGGAGCTGAATTATTGACTCCTACCTGCCCATATGTTATATTCACAATTGTAAGAAACGCAACTGACGATAAATTTATCTTTTTTTTCACGGTGTTTAATAAGTTTTTGATTATACTGATAATTATTAGCTGTGATAATTTTATTCTCCTAAATAGATAAAAGTGTTTAAAGCCAGATAGGCGGATCTGTTATCTACTGGTTGATTGGATCCTCCCAATGGAACAACTAAAGTTTGGGATAAAGTATGCATGTGCTGCCCTGTGCTTGCTGTAGTATTAGCTGCACCAGTTCCTCCCCAAGAGCTGGCACTCCCTCCTCCGTATCCTCCTCCTGGTAATCCGGTAACTAAAAAGCCTGTCCCCTTATCAGAACCATGAGTGTGGCTTCCTGCCGAATTTATAGTTATATTTGCAGTTCCTGTTAATGTTATATTGGGTAAGTTGTTTTGTAAGATTGTGACAAATGCACTTCCTCCAACGGTACCAATATTTTCGGTTATGTTTTTTGTTTTAAGTGTTTTATCGGTTGCATCAAATAAACTAGCTGTTAGCCCCAGGCTTTCAGCTGCCAGTTTAGCATTTATGGGAAGGCTTGTAATGGATCTACCGTTTAAAAGATACCAACCGCTATGATCTGTTGTTCTGGCAGAATACTGGATGTCTCCCAAAGAATAAGAATTATTATTAAGATTAAGTTTTTGCCAAATATCGCCATCAAAATAATAAAAGCCCATTTCATCAATATGAATAGCTTTTCCGAAGTTTGCTCCTGTTGATATATTATCCACATATATCATGGTAGAAGTTTCTACTGTAGCCATATTCTGTGCACGCTGCCTGTCAAGGTGCGGAATAATGATTCCATCAGTATCTGTTATTGCACCTGTTGCATTTCTTGCCACAATGTCTAATGTTGCTTTCGGATTTGATGTATTAATTCCAACTTGGGCGAATACCATTTCTCCCAAAAATACACTTGATAACAAAATTAACTTTTTCATTTATTTATCAATTTATTGTAATGCAAAGCTATATTTTACCGTTTTTATTACAATAATTTACAGATAAGATTATTACTATATACAACCAGGATTATTACGATGTAAGACTAGAATTATTACTATGATGTCTGAAATTTTTATCATATAAATATTCTTTACAATGAAATACGATTCTTTACCTTTATCTCAATAGAATAGTGGGAAACTCTAGAAATGAATGTATAAGTTATTAATTGTTGCAAATATAGTAAACTGTTAAAAAATAAGGCATTACTAAATATTATAAATAATATAGTAGAGGAGTAGTTAGGATTATGGCTTATTATTCTGTAGTTGATTCGCTATTAGGAAACCTAATTATAAAAATATTTTTTTTGTAAAAAAATCATTTGACTTTATGAATTGTTATGTCTAAAGTACATATTCATGGATATCAATAATAAAGACCTTAAAGCTATAAAAAAACTGGAGATACCTTACAGATGTTTTTTATTATGAAAAAGATATTGTTGGTATTTAAAGAAATCTTTTACGAAGGAAATGGACTGATCATTGGTTTGCAATTGATCAGGATTGATAACACCTCCCGGTAATACCAAAGCATCATAATCTGAGGCCTGCGCCTGATCCAAGGTCATATCGACAGGATATTCTTTTCCCCATTCTTTCTCAGCCCAGGCTTTAATACCTTAAAAAGGCTTTTTCATAAGATGTGGTACTTAAAGAAATCTTAAAATTATAGGATGATCAAGAAAAATTAGATGACCGTCAATTTATCAAATCTTACATTTGAAACGATTATAACCTGACCTATATATGCACGGGAAGGTTTTTAGTATATAGTTTAAATTAATGACTGCTAGGATAAATTGATATAGGTAGTTTTTGACTTCTAAAAATTGAAATCCAAATCTTTGAATGGAATATAGAATATTGAAGTGATGACGATAGCAAGCAGAGCCAGAAATATTTGGATGTTTTGGAGAACATGTTCTCTGTTTTTATTATTAATTTCAATGGGGAAATTAAGCTTTTGAGGGGTTTGAAGTTCCAAATAATCAATAATATCAGGATGTTTAATGTAATGGTCAGAAAAAAATAAACCTTGTTTCCATATCCGTCAATATGATCTTCGTTTTTTGTAGTAATATCAGCGAGGGCTGGATCTGTGGTGTAAAGAAAATTACTACTGAAATTTAATGTCTTTATCTGCCAATAAATCAAGTGATTTATCACGTCCATACCAGAATGCGGTAAACAGTTATCGAAATGCGCAACAAACCTTAGGCTCTTTCTATCAGCAGGATAATCAGGAAGTCAATGATTTAAGAAAGGAAATTTCCAGATTAAAGAAAGATGCAATACAGAATAATTCTGTTCCTGCAGGCCTCGGAATCAACGATCAGTTGGAACTGGTGGGAAAATCCTACCAGATGGAAGCTAAATACCTTCCTTCGGCTTCGAAAGAAGAGACTGTACCAACGGAAAAAGAAGAAACAAAGCCATCGAATGAAAAGAAGTTTAAGCTTACCACAGTGAAAGCTGCTCATTCCAAAATAGTTTCATCCTTGTACAGGGAACCATCTGACAGCGCTTTTATTCTAGGGTTGAATCATAATAGATTTTTTGACGTACAAAGTGATAAAAAAAATCTTACGACCAGTGAAGCAAAAGGAAAGTCTAAAACCTATTATTACTATCATTGCCACTGTAAATGCGGATTCAGATTTGACTCTGATAAATTAAATAAACTCTTTGATCTTGAAATTTCTAAACTGGAATACAATCCGATCATCAAAGAACTTATGAAGGAGATACTTTTAGACAATTATAAGCAATTCACTTATGATATAGAAGCTAAAAGAAAGTCAATTTCAAAAGAGATCAATTTACTTAATGAAAAGGTTGCTAATGCAAGAGATAAATATCTTGTCGATAAATTAGATGAGGAGGATTATAAAGAGATCAAAAGGATTACAAAATCACAAATTGAACAATTGGAACAGGAGCTTCAGCAAATGGTTTCGGATAGCAAAGAGCTTGACATTAGAACAAAAATAGAAAATGCACCTGACGGGATGGAAGATCTTGTAAACCTTTATCAGCATGGCGATTTACAAACAAAGAGAACAAGCGGGTGTTTGATATTTCCCCCAAAAGTCGAATTTGACGGAAAAAATTTTCAAACACCTAAAATGAATATTGTTGCTCAGTGTATCTACCAGTATAACAACAGATTAGAAAATAGAAAAAACGACATCGAAGAGTGAAATCTTGAAATGTCGGTGTTGTGACCAAGACGAACGTATCTTCAAACACTTTTATAGATGATTTAGTTCGTTTGAGCCAGATTGAAAAAGAATTGGTTATCCCAAATCTGGCATTAACTTTATGGTAGTTGTAAGGTTTTTGCAATATAGTTTTAAATATTTGAACCAATAGAAGTTGGAATCGTTTGACTTTATTTTACTTCGATTGGCGTCTGCCTTTTTATAAAGATTTTATGAATTACATTTAATTTATATTTAGGTAATAGGATTTGTATAAAGGATTTGCTCACTTTGTTAGAGCACAATTATGCAACGCCAAATTCCTGAGATGGTGCATACCTTTGATAATTGCAAAGCGTAAATTAAAATATTTCCTTAACGGCACCATTTTTATCTTTCAAACTGAATTTTTCTTTGAAATCTACATCGTTTTCAAGATAAGTGACTGGTATTCCCAGTTGTCTTTCAAATTTTATCCATGTATTTGATGATGTTATTTGGCTTTCCAGCTTAAAAAAGCGGTAGGCATCCTCTCTACTATAATGTACTAAAATATCAGAATATATTATATCTCAATTATGTGATATGTTTAAATGAAGAGAAATAAATGAGAAGTGGTTAATAAAAATTAATATTAAATCTAATTAATGTGAAAATTACCGCTACTAAATAGTTTTAAATTCGTACGATCTTACATTCAAGATCAATAAAACTATATACAACATGAAAAACCTCTACATGAGTGCATTTACCTTATGCATAGGCTTGAGTCTCTCAGCACAAAATATAGTCTGGGAAAAGAATATTAAATCCGATAGCCAGGATTTTCTAAGCCAAATCACGACAACCATTGACCAACAATATCTGATCACCGGGAGTTCTATCAAGGCAGGAAGCGGGAAGACGGAGGCTGGAAGTAAGCAGAACAACGGTTACGATTTCCATCTGGTCAAATTGAACCAGCAGGGAGAAGAAGTCTGGGAAAAATACTTCTATGGACAAAATCATGATTATTTATCAGCAACAGTGGCTACGCAGGATGGTGGATTCCTTTTAGCCGGAACTTCTTATTCAGGAAAAGGACTGGATAAAAAAGACGATTCGAAAGGTGGATCAGACATATGGCTGATCAGAATCAATGAATTTGGGGATGAATTGTGGCAGAAAACATTGGGAAGTTCTTCAGATGAAGAAGCAAGAGCTGTCATTCAGACTACAGATTTAGGGTTCTTTGTTGCGGGTAATGTCCAGAATGCTGCAAAAGGTTACGGTTCCAAAGATGTTCTAATTACCAGACTTGATAAAGACGGAAAAGAACTCTCCCAATTAATTGTAGGCGGAAAAGGTCTGGATGAAGTTGAGAAAATGATTCCAACAGGAGACGGCGGTGTCCTGCTGGGAATATATTCCAGAAGCTCAGAGGTTCGTGTTTCGGGATCTGGAAGCACTCAAGCCAACAACCAACGATCTGCAATCTCAACAGCCATTAGCCAGGTGCCCAAAGGCAGCAGCAATTTCGGTGAAGGCGACTATTGGATCGTTAAACTTGATAAAAACGGAAAAGTAGAATGGGAAAAGAATTTTGGTGGTAAAGGAGATGATCATATCAGAACTCTGGCGTTAACTTCAAATGGATTTATCATTGGTGGCGAATCAAGATCGGAAAGATCAGGGAACAAAACTGTAGGCATTGAAGAAGGCACAGACCTTTGGCTGATTTCTTTAAACGAAAGAGGAGATGAACAATGGCAAAAATCTTACAATTTCAAAAACAGAGACATTTTAATGGGAATGAGCGTTGTAAGCGGGAAGATGGAAGATGGAAGGGAGAAGTCTAAAGGCATTCTGCTGGGAGGTTATACTCAGGCTGAAGGAAGAATTCAAACGGATGATGAAACGTTCTGGATGCTCTATCTTGATCAAAATGGAAATGAACAATGGAGAAAGCACGTCAAAGGAGAATCCAGACAAAAAGAAGAAAGGCTTTCTGATTTAAAACTCAACAGAGACGGCTCTATTGTCTTAGCCGGAACCAGCGCGGAAGAATTAGGAAAAGAGAACTGGAAGATTGTAAAGCTTGGAGACAAACAGGTTGATCAGTTAATTGAAAAATACGACATCAAAATTTATCCAAACCCAGTCTCAGATTACGCTTACGTGGAAATTGGCTTTGACTTTAAGGATGCTGATATTCTTCTGTATGATATGTCCGGAAGACAGCTTCAAAGTATAAAAACTAAGAACAGAGTGACCAAGCTTAATACCCAATCACTTATAAAGGGCGCTTATCTGGTTTCTGTAAAAACAAATGAAGGTAAAACGACATCTGCTAAACTCATTAAACAATAAATATAATGAAAAAGATATATAAAAACTTTTTTATCCTGCTGTTCTTTTTACTATTGGGATTAAGGCAAGGATATGCACAGAGTGGTATGGCATTAGAAAAATCCATTGCCTCGTTATCCAGTTATATAGATGCCCCTGTTAATGAAGCTACGGGACTTCCTAGTATTAGTATTCCTATTTTAAATGTTCCTATGCCGGATCATAGTGTAGATTATCCTATCAGTTTAAGATATAATGTCAGAAATTCTGAAAATACATTCAATGTTAGTGATGTAGGCCAGGGATGGTCATTATTCGGAACAAGTGTTATTTACAGGGAAGAGCGGGGAAATGTAGGAGAATGTGATAGGGTGAATTATCCTTCTGTTTCCCAGGAAGATACTTATTATTATAATGTGCTTGACTTATCTGGAAAACTTGCCATCAAAAAGACAGCCGGTGTTTATAAAGTGGTCAATCTAACACCTACTAACAACATTAAAATAGAAGTTAATAATTCTAATGCGATCCCGGGATTATTTACTCCTATCGACTTTACCATTATCACTGATAATGGTTATAAGTATAACTTTACTAAAATTGATACTTACCAATTTAGATGTTACGCATATGATTATCCAATCACTAGTGGAATAACATCTTCCTATTATCTTACCAAAATTGTGAGCCCATCTAATGTTGAAATCGCAAACCTTGATTATCAGTTACAAAGTAAGACTTTGCAGAACCTAGAAATCAAAAAATATTGCAAGATAAAATCAATAAAGACTTCAAAAGGAGAAGTTAACTTTGATTTTGCTTATGATGATGGTTTAGTAAATACTGTAAATGACCCTCTGCGACTGAATAAAATAAGTCTTAAAAATCCTGCAGGAGAAGTCTTATATTCCTTTTTAATTAACACATATATTTCCTCTTTTCCTTCCAATGATCAGATGAAAAGAAAACGTATACTCAATTTTATAAGAAAAAATGATAAAATTGATCTGAAAATAGAACAAACCGTTTTTGATTATGAAAATAGCGCACAGTCTGGGCAGCAGGAGGGCATTTTAAAGAAGGTAACATTACCTGCCGGAGGAGTTGTGGAGTATAATTATGAAGATCATGTGTATCCTAATCATATTTCTCCCGTTGCAAATCTGGCGAAAAGAATTAAAAACATCAACTATTACAAAAATAGTATTGATACTACTCCTGAAAGAACGATAAATTATAATTATAATTTCTTTGGCACCACATCTTCATCAGGATATAAATATTTTGGTGAACTGGATGATTATTCTGACCAGAAAAATGTTGCTTATATTCTTTATAAAAATGTTAAGATATGGGAAGAAGGTAAAGGATATATACAAAAAACATTTATTACTCCTAATGATTATCCGAAATACCTGACTTCACAGTTATATGTCAATTATTACTATTTCTGGCCCAATTATAATATTACAAGATGGGGGTTACTGTCTAAAGAAGAAATATATAATGAAGAGAGTGCATTGCTTTCTCAAAAAGAATATAAATATTTCTTCGATCAATATCAGGACAGCCAGTATGATTTCAAAATTACACCGGAATATTCAGTATTTATTTCAGAACATATTTCCAGTAAGATCGCTTACATTCTGAAAACAAACCAAACAGAGAAGGTATTTGATCCTTTTAATAAAAGTATAACTAAAGAATCAGAGGTTAGTATCAATGCCATGAATCTCAAGCCTGGTTATTTAAAATCGATTGTTAACGGAAATATAAAAGAAAAATTCATTGCATATCCTATTAATTTACCGGGTTATTCTCATTTGGAAAATGCAAATATGAAAGGAATTCCAGTAATTACCGAAGAAAAGGAAAATGGAAAACTGCTCTCAAGATCAAAAGTATTATTTAATAATGGTTCTTTGTTACCCACTTCTATTCTTACTACCAATATCGTAGATGAGAGCACAAAAGAAAGTGTAAATATGAATCTGTATGACAACAAGGACAACCTTCTACAGTTTTCCAATGTTTCAGGAGTACCAACTGCCATGATATATGGGTATAACCAATCTTCTTTAATCGCTAAAATTGAAGGAGCCACTTATAATCAGGTTCAGAATTTGGCACAAGCTATCATTGCTGCTTCAGACGTGGATAATAGTACAGGAACTCAGGCATCAGAAGATGCATTGCTCTCAGCACTAAATACTTTCAGAAATAATCCTGCTTTATCACAATATCAGATTACTACTTATACACATGACCCGCTAGTTGGAGTGAGAAGCACAACACTTCCATCCGGAGTGAAACAATATTATATGTATGACAATGCGGGCAGACTACAATTTATTAAAGATAAAAACGGATATATCCTGGAGGATTATCAATACAGATATAAAAACTATAAAGATTAAACTATGAAAAAAACATATTCTAGTATACTGATATTGGTTGGGCTTTTGCATTACGCCCAGACTGTTCCTCCAATATATAATGGACAAAATTCAGATCTTTCAGGAGTTAATGAGAATTACATCTATGTTCGTAACTATCTGGAGCCAACAAGTGTTAGTAATCCTAAAGCGAAACAGATTCAGAATATCCTTTTTTTTGACGGATTAGGAAAACCGAATCAAAATGTAACAATTCATGCTTCTCCCACAGGTAATGATCTGGTTACTCATATTCCTTATGATAATTTCGGAAGACAGGCTGAAGATTGGCTTCCTGTACCAATGAGCAGTCAAAATGGTAATATCCAGGTTCCACCTTCCACTTCAGGATATTATAAAACCTCTTCCGGCAGTGTGGATGCACTGATATATGGCAAAAAGAATTTAGAAAATTCTCCTTTAGATCGTTTGCGGTCTTATGCAGGTCCAGGAACTGACTGGTCTGGTAAGCAGTCTATTTATAATTATTATACTAATAATGACGCAGAAGTCTACAAATTTACTACCACCTCAACATTGAATAACGGAGTCATTTCGTCTGTTTTGAATTCTCAACTCATAAATTATCCTGAAGGCGCGTTATATAAAACCGTTATTAACGATGAAGATGGACATGAGGTTACAGAATTTAAAAATGAACAGGGACAAACCTTATTGACACGTAAAAAGCAAGGTTTTTCTTACCTTAGTACTTATTATGTTTATAACGAATATAATCAATTAGCTTTTGTTATACCTCCCTTAGCAAGCCAGAAGATTGCAGCAGCTAATGGTGTTACCCCAGATATTCTTGCAGGCTTAATTTACCAATACAGATATGATGGCTGGAACCGTTTGACAGAAAGTAAAACTCCAGGAGTAGACTGGAAATATATGGTGTATGATCAGATGGATAGATTAGTCATGTCGCAGGATATTAATCTCCGTTCTCAGGGAAAATGGCTCTTTACAAAATATGATGCTTTGGGTCGTATTGCTTATACGGGGCTTCTCAATAGCTCAGGCGACAGGCAGGCTCAACAGGCTGCAATCAATACAAATCCTGGTGAAACGAGGAGTAGCAGTGGCTTTACTGATTTAGAAGGTTCCACGATTTATTACACTAACGGGAATACTTATCCACAAAGTAATATGACGGTTTTAAGTGTTAACTATTATGATACGTATCCTCCGGGAAGTCCTTCAAACAGTTCAGGAGTGGTTACCCAATCTTATCTTTTGGCTTCCTTTGTAAAAAATATAGAGAACAATAGCTGGACAAAAAACTACATATATTATGATGAGAAAGGAAGAGCAATAGCAGACCATTCGATCAACCATTTGAATGGTTATACCAAAAAAGAATCTACGCTTACCTTTTCCGGAGTGCCTTCAAATATTTTGACGCATCATAAAAAAGATGCAAACAGTCAGGAAGTAACAATCAGTGAGTCTTTCACTTATGATCATCAAGACAGATTAATAAAACATACTCATCAAATAAATGGTGGAGCAGAAGAAACTCTCGCTGAATATATTTACAATGAGTTGGGACAGCTTCAGAATAAAAATGTAGGTAATGGTATACAGTCACTGGCTTACCGGTACAATACACGTGGGGCTTTAACTCATATTAATGATCCTAACAGTTTAAATAATAAGCTTTTCGGATATGAACTTAAATACACGAATCCTCAAAGCAATAATGCAATCTATAGCGGAAATATCGCAGAGATCGACTGGGCCACTCAAAGTGATGGCATATTGAGAAGATACGATTATAGCTATGATGGAGTTAACCGACTATCAGGCGGACTTTACATAGAACCTAATGCCACAAATCCAAATGTTTATTACTTCAACGAAAGTGCTGAATACGATAGCAATGGGAACATATTGTATCTATCCAGATTTAGAAAGTCGCAAAACAGTACATTTGCTGAGTATGCTGATGGATTAAGCTATACCTATGATAATAACAGCAACAGGCTTGTAAAAGTAAAAGATACCTCTAGTAATGGAGCAGGCTATCCCATTGGAGAAAATACAATTACTTATGATGACAGTGGGAATATGAAAAATCATTTAGATAAAGGAATAAATACAATAAATTATAATTTCCTAAATCTTCCTAATAACATAAGTGTAAATCCTGGAACAAAAAAACAGGGAACTATTCAATATATTTATAGAGCAGATGGTACTAAGGTTGCTAAAACATATACAGGTACTTTAAACTCAATAACTACCACAGAGTATATTGATGGATTTCAATATTCTTCTTATGCAGGTTTGTTAACTCCAATTACACCATCAGGGCTTCAATTTGTACCAACAAGTGAAGGATATTATGATTTTACAAAAAGTAAGTATATTTACAACTATACAGATCACCTTGGAAATGTAAGGGTAAGTTACCTTAAAGGAACCAGTGGAGCAGCAGAGATCATTGAAGAAAACAACTATTATCCTTTTGGATTAAAGCATGAAGGATATAATAATATAGGATTAGGTAATCCTAATTATAAATACGGCTATCTGGAGAATGAATTGCAGGAAACAGGAATGTATGATATGAATGCCCGTTCTTATATGCCTGATCTGGGAAGATTCGTACAGCATGATCCTTTAAGTTCTCTGTCATTAGATGCTTATGGATATGCTTTTAATAATCCTATAGCTATTAAAGATCCCACAGGGCTGTTTGGAGAAAGTGCAAACTGTCCTCCGGATTGTTCAATTCCTCCTAATTCTCCGGGCGGTGCCAATAATCCACGCCTTATCGAAGAGGTGGTAGTAGGTAATAATCCTGGCGGAGGTTATTTGCCTGCCGGCTTTTATTATTATCCTTGGGGAGGCTATGGCTATGGCGATTATAGCGGAGGATCCAACAGCGTGGGACCTGTATATAACATTACAAATGCACCAGGGGAAGATCCGCTTGCATGGTTGCGCACAAGGAATATGCCTAGTTTCCAGGATACGTATACCTGGGGGAGTAGGGGAAATTGGTTTTTTGGAGCAGCAGCTGCTTTATCAGTAATAAAAGGAGGTTTGAATGCTGAAAGAATGTATGGACAGGGAATCAGAAGAGGCATAACTGCCAATTATCAATTAACAGGAAGAAATCTGAGCCAATTTGGAAGCATGGCACCTACAAAAGCATCTTTTCCAACTTCTTCTTTAGCAAAATGGGGAGGAATTGCTGGAAAAGTAAGCGTTGGAATTGGTATTGTGTTAGATTATAGAGCACTCCAAAAAGGAGAAATTTCTGAAGGTAAATTTTATTTCAATTCAGGAGTGGGACTTTATGGGTTAACCGCTGTAGGAGCTGTTCCATCCATATTGTATTTTGGTGTAGACGCTTTTTATCCGGGAGGTTGGACAGGTAATGCAGAACATCCGGGAGCATTTAATGATCAATCCCGATTGAATCAGGAAAATAGTTTTAATCCATATTGGCAAATTTGGCCAGGAGCAATGAAACAATAAACAAATTCTATGAACAAAATAAAAAGAGCATATTATTACTTTTTCTATAAAATGTATAAGGCAATGATATGGACATCATTTCCATTTAGAAATTTTTTGAACGGGTTTAGAGCGGGCTTGGTAATGATAGTTCTTGAATTCTGGATTGCATTTTCTATCCAAAATTATTATTATATAATCAATAATATAAATCCAAAATCCATTTCAGATTTATCATTGTATATTGTAGGTGTTATTATAATAATATTCAATTATATAACACTTGATCATAATAATAATGTTTGGAAAAAATATAATTTGGAATTTGACAATCTGCCTAAAAGAAAGAATCTAATAGGCGGCATAATTGTTTGGTCAATAGTTTTATTTATAATTATTAATTTTTTTGCATCTATCCATTATTCCCAAAAAAAGTTTTCTATTCGCTATACTCCAGAATTTATTGCAAAAGAAAAAAGAATAGATTCTTTACAGAAAGCTCAGCAAATTGAAAAACTAAAAAAAATCTATGGAGAAGATAAAAAAAAAAGATAATGAATAAACCTGCTGCAATAAGAATCCCTTCATATAGGATCTTATTAAATTACTTTTCTATCCTAGCGTGAG
Source organism: Chryseobacterium sp. StRB126 (assembly GCF_000829375.1). Taxonomy (NCBI): domain Bacteria; kingdom Pseudomonadati; phylum Bacteroidota; class Flavobacteriia; order Flavobacteriales; family Weeksellaceae; genus Chryseobacterium; species Chryseobacterium sp. StRB126. Next base: position 3,647,434 of record NZ_AP014624.1, on the reverse strand, counting down.
CGGAATACCCGTATCTAGAACAAGATTAACAATGTCGATAAATAAATCCGAGAAGATAGTAGCTTCTCGGATTTTTATGTATAGAATTTAAATGTTAAATGGAATCTGAAAGTATTTTTTTGTTAGAACCTGATTACTGAATCATTACTTGTGACCTAAGGTTTCAAGAACGTAGTAAGTAAACAATTGGAGTTGCTAACATTATGAGTATGCTAGTCAGGTATTTTCAATAGGGGTTTAGATCATATAATTTTGGTATGGTAAGATCCGGAAATTTATTAAAAAAAATGGCACCAACTGTCTTTAGTTGGTGCCATTTGGCTTTGTGTGTGATCAAGACGGGATTATCTTCAAACACTTTTATAGATGATTTGGTTCGATTAAGCCAAATTAAACAAGAATTATAAAACTCATTTTTATTGGGTAATTTTCATACACTTTAAACGACTTTCAATGTAATTTAAGTATTTTAAAAAATGGAGATTGACATTCTTAAGAATAATAAAGTTATAGTAACCTACATTTTTAGTGCTTATACTTATGGTTTTGATTTTCTTAACTTTGAAAAATGAAAGAAAAGGTAAAAAGAGTTGTTTCAGGATTTAATACTGAGTTAAAACTAAAAGGTTTTCGTGCGTTTCAGATTGAGCAGGACGGAAACGAAACCCTTGTGTATAGCAGAAAAGAATTCTATAAAATTTGCCTTACAACCGGGAAAAGTAAGATTCATTATTCCGATAAAAGTTTCGAGCAGGAAGGAACGGTACTTTTTTTTCGGAAACCCACATATTCCGTATTCCTGGGAGACAATTTCAACTACTTATAAAGGCTATACCATTCTTTTTTCTGAGGAATTTTTTAAGAATTCTGAACGCTCCGAAAGTTTACAGCAGTCTTCTTTCTTTAAAATCGGCGGAACTCCCGTTCTGAAAATTACTGAAGAACAAAGACAATTTCTTAATACTATTTTCCAAAAGATGATTGCAGAACAGGAAAGCGATTATGTTTATAAGGATGAGCTGATACGCAACTACATAAGTCTTATCATTCACGAATCTTTGAAGCTGGAACCTGTAGAAAATTTTGACCAAAATAAGAATGCGGCATCAAGATTATCCTCCGTTTTTCTGGAAATGTTGGAAAGACAATTTCCTATTGAAACTACAGACCAATCTCTGCAACTGAAATCAGCACAGGATTTTGCAAAAAACTTGAATGTTCACGTCAATTATCTCAATCGTGCCGTAAAAGAAGTTACCGGAAAATCTACAACGGTTCATATTACAGAACGTATTCTCACAGAAGCAAAAGCATTGCTGCAACACACTGACTGGAATATCTCAGAAATTGCTTTTGCACTCGGATTTGATTATCCGACGTATTTTAATAATTTCTTTAAAAAACAAACCGGAACCAATCCAAAAGCATTTCGTTTGACCGAAGTTTGAAATTCTTATTTTTTGGTTTGATTATCATTAACTGTTAGCATTTCGCTGTTTCTAATTTTGTGCAAATAATTTTTAATTCAAAATTCAGATATGAAAATAGCAACAACAGTGATGGCTTTGTCATTTCTTTTCATCGGACAGGCATTTGCGCAGAATAAAAAATCAAATCAAAAGACAATGAATGCAGCAGAACAAAACGAACATTATACATTTAAACTAAGCAATAAAGTAACCCGAAAATCCGTTACCTTCAAAAACCGTTACGGAATAACGCTTTCCGGAGATTTATACCTTCCCAAAAATGCAGGGAACGAAAAATTTGCAGCTTTGGCAATCAGCGGACCGTTTGGTGCGGTAAAAGAACAGTCTTCCGGTTTATATGCCAACCAAATGGCGGAAAGAGGTTTTGCTGTTATTGCTTTTGACCCTTCTTATACCGGCGAAAGTGGAGGTGAGCCGAGAGATATTGCTTCCCCAGACATTAATACCGAAGATTTCAGTGCGGCACTTGATTTTCTTGGACTTCAGAACAATGTAGACCGAAACAAAATCGGAATTATCGGAATCTGTGGCTTTGCAACTTTTGCGTTGAATGCCACCATTGCCGACAAACGAGTGAAAGCAGTAGCGACAACAAGTGCTTATGATATTTCAAGAGTTAGCGCCAAAGGATATTATGATAAAATGACTCCCGAAGAACGCACGAAAGCTTTTGAAACAATGAGTCTGCAACGTTGGGTTGATGCTGAAAACGGAAAGCCTGAATATCCGACAACCCATTTACCTGAAAAATTAAACGGTGATGAACCTCAGTTTGTAAAGGATTATTTTGATTATTACAAAACGTCCAGAGGATATCATAAACGTTCTTTAAACTCCAATAAAGGCTGGACGAAAACCAATCCGATGTCTTTTGCCAATTCGGTGATGTTGAGTTATATCAAAGAAATTTCGCCAAGACCTATGCTTCTGATTGCTGGGGAAAATGCACATTCCAAATATATGAGCGAAGACATTTACAAAGTGGCTGCAGAACCGAAAGAATTGATAATTATTCCAAATGCGGTTCACGTCGATTTATATGACAAAGTGGATGTGATTCCTTTTGAAAAACTGGATAATTTCTTCAGAACGAATTTGAAATAATTGAACATTGCAATAGCTGAATCCGCTTATTGAAATGGCGGATTTAGCGTCTTTTTTTCTCTAAATATTTAAAAATGAGCTTTAACGAAGATATTTTCACAAGACTAAAAAATGGTGTGACAATAATGCCCGACGACCCGGAAATTCACAAATTATTAGAAGCTTCTTATCAGGTTAAGAAGCAATTGATTCAGTTAAATAATTCGACAGAACCAGATGAATTTTTAAAAATATTAAGTGAGATTGTGGGTGAAAGACTTGAGAATGTAGTTGTGTTTACACCCATTTATATCAACTACGGAAAGAATCTCAATATCGGTAAAAATGTATTCATTAACTTTGATTGTACTTTTTTGACATTAGGCGGAATTACGATTGAAGACGACGTTTTAATCGGTCCGAAAGTAAGTTTGATAACTGAAAATCATCCTTTAGAACCTCAATATAGAAAAGGGTTGATAGGAAAATCTATTCTTATCAAAAAAAATGCGTGGATTGGAGCCAATGCAACCATTCTTCCGGGAGTTACAATTGGCGAAAATGCTGTTGTTGCAGCCGGGGCGGTGGTGTCCAAAGATGTTCCAGATAATGCTGTGGTGGGAGGGATTCCTTCAAAAACTATAAAAACAATTGAATCATAAAATATGTAAAAAACAGCAATCGGAGTTTAAGAAGAAAATAATCCAATCAACATTTGATTGCTTAGAACAAAGTCTGGTCCTTACGCACAACGTTTAGCAGAAGCTGGCTATATTACAATTGCTACAGATGCATCTTATCAGGGAGCAAGTGGGGGAGAACCGCGTCACACCGATAAACCTGTGTATAGAACAGAAGACATTCATGGAATGGCAGATTTTATTTCACAATATCCCGGAGTTGATATTAATCGAAGTATCATAAATAATGGAGATGGAGAAGATTAGGATCAAGCGTAAAACTTGGGGAGAAAAATAAAAAACTAAAGAAAATTGGACGCTATCCCAAAAGTAGAGAGCAGAGATTTTATTCTCGAAATATCCAGATTTAGAAAAGACCTGTAATTTATTGGATGGTTTGAGGAGAGTTTATAATCAAAACATTGACAAATTGGGAGCCATGCTCAAATTAGCGCATTCGTTCAAAAATGTAGAAGAATTAGGGTTCAAATCACTCTCATTGCTGATTAAAACAATTGCAAATCATTATTCTCAATTATTTTAATCAAAGAAGTACTAGCGCTTCAGCTGAATCATTCAATGCCAAAATAAAAAACTTCAGATTACGACTGCGAGGTGTAAGGGACAAATCGTTTTTTCTCTTCAGATTAGCTAAACTTTTTGCGTAGTCCCCAACTTTTGAGACTGATCCTGAATATTGTTGCTCAGTGTATCTACCAGTATAACAATGGATTAGGAAATAAAAAAAACCGACATCGAAGAGTGAAATCTTCAAATGTCGGTCTTGTGACCTCGACAGGATTCAAACCTGTAACCTTCTGAGCCGTAATCAGATGCGCTATTCAGTTGCGCCACGAGGCCTTGTGTTATGTTGTTGTTTAACGGTTGCAAATATACCACTTTTTTCCGTTCTTTGAAACATGAAACAGAAAATTTTACTTTTATTCACGGTATTTTCGCTAATTGCTTGTAAAAGAGAACAAAAAATTTCGTCCTCAGATTGGACAAAGATTTCAAATCGCACTCAATACAAGGAACAGGATGGAAGCTTCGAACTGAAATCGGGAAATTTCACCTATAATTTTAAGCAAAATCAAACACCTTTCAAGAAAATTATCCTACTTAATGCTAGTATGGCGGGGTATATTTCAGAGCTTGGAGCCGAAAATTTAATCATTGGAGTATCAAGTCCGGAGTATATTTATTCAGAAAAGATTCAGGATCTGATTAAAGAAGGAAAAATTCAGAATGTAGGAAGCGATCAGAAGTATAATGTGGAGAAAATCATTTCCATGAAACCAGATGCTATTTTTACCAATTATATAGCAAGTTTTGACAATGCTTATCAGTTATTGAAGAACAATGGGATCCAGATTATATTCCTGGATGAATACATGGAGCAGCAGCCATTGCAAAAAGCAGCTTATATAAAGCTATTTGGAGAGTTTTTCGGAAAGGAAAAAGAAGCAGAAGCCAAATATCAGGAAGTGGAGAAAAACTATAATGAACTGAAGCAACTAGCATTAAGAGCAAAAGATAAACCTGTTGTGCTGGCCAATGAAATGTATGGGGATATTTGGTATATTCCGGGTGGAAACACTTCCGTAGCTCATTATATTGCTGATGCCAATGCTACTTATATCATGAAAGATAATAAGGACGAAAAAGCTTTAACGATGAGCTTTGAAGAAGTATTTGCGAAGACCAATGGTGTTCAGTACTGGGTAAATGCAGGGAACCATACTTCAAGAAAAGAAATGTTGAAGATGAATAATTTCTACGGAAAGCTGGATGTATTCAACAAAGGAAAGCTATATACAATAGGTGGAAAAGAAAGGCAAATGGCTAACGACTTCTTTGAAAGTGGAGGAGTAAGAGCAGATTTAATTCTTAAAGATTATATTAAAATCTTCCATCCTGAACTTTTACCGGATTATCAGCTTACTTATATGAAAGAATTGCAGTAAATCGGAGTATTTGCTTATTTTTGCCTTTCCTTTTTATAAAGTTATGTGGAAAAGAATTAAACAGTTTATTTTCATCGTTCTTGTTCTGAACGTAGTTTTTATCATTTGGGGAAGATTTTTTAATCCACCCATTACCCTTACTCAGATAGGAGGCCTTTTTGAGTATGGCAAATTACACCGAGACTATATCTCCTATGATGAAATGGGGGATAATGTAAAAAAAGCAGTCATTGCCTCAGAAGACCAGAAATTCTTTGACCATAACGGCTTCGATTATACAGCCATCGAAAAAGCAATGAAGTATAATGAAAAAGGCAAAAAAATAAGAGGCGGAAGTACTATTTCTCAGCAAACTGCAAAAAATGTCTTTCTTTGGCAGGGCAGAAGCTGGGTAAGAAAAGGGTTGGAAGCAGTCTATACTTTTATTATTGAAAAAACATGGAGCAAGGACATTATCCTTGAAAGATACCTGAATTCCATTGAGATGGGGCAGGGAGTATTTGGGGTAGAAGCAGCAGCACAATATTATTTCGGTAAATCATCTAAGGACCTGAGTACATCAGATGCAGCCTGGATTGCTGCTGTACTGCCGAATCCAAAGAAGTATGATCCAAAAAATCCATCCCCTTATTTAAGAAAGAAACACAATTGGATCATGAGACAGATGAGGAATGTGAGTTTGAAATAGTATCTTTGTACTAATGAAATTCTTTAATTCCAGCACAAATTTTGAGTCAGTTCTTAAAAAATACTTTTCTTTTAAGAACGAAACCCTTTCTTTGGAACCCTTTGCAGAGTTGTTAGAGAGTGTAAAAAGGGCAGACTTTACAGATGTGCTTAACTTTCTCAGAAGCAATCCCAATTTTGCGGAAAACTTCAAGTATTACATCCATAATATTTTTAAAGGAAGACCCTTCAACCTGTCACTCACTGAAGCCAATATTCTTTCTGAAAATGCCTTTTTTCCGGAACTTAAAAAAAGAATCCTGAATAAGGTGCTGCCACCTGTTGAAAATGAAAAAACAGTGTGGTACATGATTGATAATGTAAGTCTAAGACCTAATACAGACTTAAAATATCTTCACAATCTTCCGGAAAATGAGGTTAATGAGTTCCTGGCACTCATTGGAGCTGCAGATTTTATCATTAAGCCAAATGTAAAGAAGGAACTTATTTTCTCAATGAATATCCTTTCATGGAGGGTAACAGGAATGGCGATGGAAGTGGAAGTAGTAAGAATGGCGCCTCAGTACAGGAATCTTTCCAATCCATTTTTGGCTCTTCAGAACGAATTGGAAGCATTGGCAGATGATCTTATTAAGGATCCTGAGCTACAATTGCATTCTAAAGACAGTAGATATAAGCAGATTAAAATTTATTCTGAGCAGTGTCTGGAATTCGTGAATATAGCCTTTAAAAATTCAGCTAAATATGGAATTTCAGGGAAAATTAACCAATCATTGCTGAAGATCCGTCAACAGACCGAAAGAATTTATGAAATTGTACAGCTGCTGATTATTGATAGTGAAGAAGATATTCTGGTAAGGTCGAAACAGTTGATCTTTAATATTCTGAGCTATAAATCGCACAAAAATAATATTGCTGATCTTATTAACGACAGTACAAGGCTAATTTCTCACCTTATCACCAATCACACTGCAGAAGCGGGAACTCATTATATTACTTCCACCAGAAAGGAATATATGACCATGTTCTACAAAGCGAGTGGTGGTGGAATTATCGTAGGAGCACTCTGCGTCCTGAAAATGTTGTACGGATATATTCCCGGAAGTGACTTTTCACACGCGTTTCTATATTCCATGAACTATGCGATGGGATTTGTAATGATCTATCTGATGGGGTTCACATTGGCCACAAAACAGCCGGCAATGACTGCTGCTACAATGACTAAAGTATTGTCTGAAGAAGGAAACAGTAAAAGAAATAATACGGAATTTGCTCACCTTGTCTCCAAACTTTTCCGAAGCCAGTTTATTGCCTTCGTAGGAAACGTTTTATTGGCATTCCCGGTAGCACTTGCCATTATTTATGGACTGGATGTATTTTTCTCGCAAAATCTTGCTGTAGACAGATCAGATAAACTGCTGAAAGACCTTGACCCTTTCAAATCCAAAGCAATTCTTCATGCCAGTATTGCTGGTTTCTATCTTTTCATTTCAGGAATTATCTCTGGAAATATCGGAAACAACTCCGTATTCTATCAGATTCCGGAAAGAATTGCCAAAAACCTCTCTATCAGAAGTTTTTTTGGAAAGAAATTCGCAAAAGGACTGTCAAAATATTATGCTAAAAACTGGCCGGGAATCGTATCGAATTTCTGGTTCGGGGTTTTCCTTGGTGCAACGGCACCTGTAGGGATGTTCTTCGGGCTTGATCTTGATATTAGACACATTACCTTTGCTGCCGGAAACTTTGCATTAGGCCTTTATGGAAAAGATTTTTCTGTAGATTCCTATACATTCTGGATCTCCTTTGTAACGGTTTTCTTAATTGGGTTCTTCAACTTCCTGGTAAGTTTCAGCTTATCCATGTTCCTGGCATTCAGGTCAAGAAAGATGAACTTCGGACAGGTAAGTGAAATCTATAAAGAAATTTTCAGATATTTTATAAAGCATCCACTGAAATTCTTCCTGCCACTAAGCTCAGGATTGGATAAAAAAGCTGATGATCTGATGAGCAGTACGATTTCTAATAAATCAGATGAACATTGATAAAAATAAAAATGCTGCCAAAATGGTAGCATTTTCTATACTATGTACTTTGATTATATACAGTAAGGTAAATCTGGGCATTCTGCTGGTAATTGCTCCCAAAAAGCGCATGTTGTAAGATCTGCACAGGATAAAGCACAACATACCATTTGTCCCGCTCCTTGAATTTTTTTTAAATTTTCTCTTGATACTTTCTTTTGTGTAAGTACTTTTTTCATGGTAATTTGATTTTATTTATAAAGTGTTAAATATATCAATTATCCTTGAAATATTCTATTTTTTTATACTATCTGAAAGTCATTAAGCTTATCTTTTTCTATACGTATTTGGAATAAAAACCTGACCGGAAATTTTCAGGTCAAACAACTTTATTTTTTAGGAGCTCAATACGGTTTTCCAATTCAGAAAAAGAGGCATAACCTTGCTCAATAATGGTATATTTCCCTTCTTTTTCAACCAACATCGTTGGAAAAGACTGGGCATATTGTGCTGCTTCATTAAAATTGTGTAGAGTAGCCTGTTTCATTTCTTCAGAATGAAAAGCCTTTAAAAATTGTTGTGAATAAATGCCTAAACTTTCACAAATTTTAAGGTAAGTAGCATCCAGATTGAGGTCTTTTCCCCAATAATATCTTGCTTTCTGAACGGCAACCATGAAAGGGACAGCTTGTTCAGGAGCAATTTTTTTCACTGAAACCATTGCTCTGGATGGAATTTCACTATCCAATACAATTTCCTGTTTCAGCAACTCAAAATAGCCCTCACCGAATGTTATTCCTGTACGTTCTGCTACAGTGCCATCATGCTTAAGAAAGAAATTAACCATTTGTGGTGATTGTTTTCGAACATTGGAGCCAGTCCACATCCCACCGGAAAGGAGTTCAAAATCTAAATCGTTTTTGTATTGGTTGTATAGTTTTAACATGTTGTCAGAATTCCCATAGCACCATCCGCAAAGGGGATCCATAATATATATAATTTTCATTTTTTTGTTTTCAGAAGTTGATATAACTAAGTTTAAATGATGGATATTATTATAACGCAATGTTCGCAAAGCTTTTTTAGATTCTTATGTTTTTAAGATCGCAAAGGCGTTTCATTCAGCGATGGAACAGTGAATGCCTTTGCGAAATGAAATGCCTTTGCGAACGATTTTTTCAAGCTTAATTAAAAATACCTTGCGATCTCAGCGTTAAAAACCTTAAGATTTTACTTCATAGCATCCACTACTGTTTTACTGTCTACGAATTGTTCAAATTTCACAATTTTACCGTCTTAAGTCATATTGTTATAACGCAATGTTCGCAAAGCTTTTTTTAGATTCTTATGTTTTTAAGATCGCAAAGGCGTTTCACTCAGCAATGGAGCTGAGAATATCTTCGCTAAATGAAATGCCTTTGCGAACGATTTTTTCAAGCTTAATTAAAAATACCTTGCGATCTCAGCGTTAAAAACCTTAAGATTTTACTTCATAGCATCCACTACTGTTTTACTGTCTACGAATTGTTCAAATTTCACAATTTTACCGTCTTAAGTCATATTGTTATAACGCAATGTTCGCAAAGCTTTTTTTAGATTCTTATGTTTTTAAGATCGCAAAGGCGTTTCACTCAGCAATGGAGCTGAGAATATCTTTGCTAAATGAAATGCCTTTGCGAACGATTTTTTCAACTTTGATTAAAAAACTCTTGCGATCCTGGCGTTAAAATTCTTTTAATTCTATTTCATCGCATCCACTACTGTTTTGCCGTCTACGAATTGTTCAAATTTCACAATTTTACCGTCTTAAGTCATATTGTTATAACGCAATGTTTGCAAAGCTTTTTTTAGATTCTTATGTTTTTAAGATCGCAAAGCCGTTTCACTCAGCAATGGAGCTGAGAATATCTTCGCTAAATGAAATGCCTTTGCGAACGATTTTTTCAAGCTTAATTAAAAATACCTTGCGATCTCAGCGTTAAAAATCTTTTAATTCTATTTCATCGCATCCACTACTGTTTTGCCGTCTACGAATTGTTCAAATTTCACAATTTTACCGTCTTAAGTCATATTGTTATAACGCAATGTTCACAAAGCTTTTTTTAGATTCTTATGTTTTTAAGATCGCAAAGGCGTTTCACTCAGCAATGGAGCTGAGAATATCTTCGCTAAATGAAATGCCTTTGCGAACGATTTTTTCAAGCTTAATTAAAAATACCTTGCGATCTCAGCGTTAAAAATCTTAAGATTTTACTTCATAGCATCCACTACTGTTTTGCTGTCTACGAATTGTTCAAATTGTATAATTTTACCGTCTTTCAAGTGCCAGATATGGGCAACGCGGGCAGAGAATGGCTTCATAGTTATTTTATAGGTTCCGGTATACGTTCCAAAAGCAACTACTTTATCTCCATCGGCAATATAATTTTCCGGGGTGAACTTATAATCAACCCATTCACTTCCCAAACGGCTGAAAACGTTTTTGGTAATTTCTTCCAGGCCAACATAAGTTCCTGCATAAGGAAACCCTTTGGCTTCGGTCCATTGAACATCCTCTGCAACGTGGCTTGCTAATGCTTTTCCGTTTTCCTCAGATGTTTTTCCTTCGTATGTACTTTTTACAATTTCTAAATTGGTCATTGTTGTGTTGTTTTTTATTGAACAGCCTGACAGCAGAAGAACGGCCATCAGACTGTAAAAGATTGATTTCATACGGTTCAGATTACCACTTCATTTCTCCGGTATTCACCTTCGCTCCAAGCTGAAGGGCTGTCTCAAAAGTCAGATTTGGATATTGAGCTTTAATAGCCTTTACCAAAGCTTCCGATGTTGTATTGGTTTTCAAAGCTTCTTCGTAAAACTGAATATAGTCTTTAGTATGTTTCACAGAGGTTAGATCTGCAGCATCAGTTGATTTTCCGTGAGCAGGAATCACAATGGAAGGGTGTAGGGATGCCATTTTATCCAATACTTTAATCCATTGAGCGCGGGATTCATCTGTTTGTGCATCAGCCATCCAAAGGTTGAAGGTGTTTCCGAATACATTGATACCACCTACCACTGCTTTTGCGGAAGGAATATATACAAATGTTCTTGCAGGGAATTCCTCTAAACCTATCACTTCCAGCTTTTCACCTTCCAATTCAATGCTATTTCCTTTTAATACCTGTGGCAATACAACATTGCTGGTTACTGCTGATCCTAATTGGCCACCCCAAACATCAAGTTTCTTCTGTGCTGTTCTGGCAATTTCTTCTACCACTTTAGGCGTTGCATAAGCGGTAACTCCCGGAAAATGTTTTTTGAAAACTTCCAGTCCGAAATAAAAATCAGGATCATTATGGGAGACATAGATAGCTTTTAAATTTTTCCCGGAATCTTTAATTTTTTGAGCTACGTTTTCCGCATCTGCTAAAGTAAACTGAGCATCTACCAAAATGGCATCCATTTGTCCGGAAACAATAACAGAAGCTACACCGAAACTATTTTCTGAAGCGTTATAAACATCTAGTGTAAATTTTCCTGCTTCTAATGTTTTGAAATTTTGTGCTTGTGACATATTAAATAATGTTATGAATGTTAATACTGTTGTTTTTAATAATGATTTCATTGTTCTGTTCATTGTATGGATACAAAATTACGGCCGTTGATTCTGGTCCACATTGAACAAGTTCAATAAATATCTTTCTGATTGATAAGGCAAAGTTCTCAATACTTATTGGCTTAAGTATTGAACAAGTTCAATAAATGAAAATAGTGGAGTTTGAGTTGTGGAGCAGGGTAATAGGTTAGAAGCCTGAAGAAAGAGGTAGGAAGTTCCTATTTATATTGAGTTGTCTTTGAAAAAACATGAAAAACAGAAGTATTATTACTTTCCTTTAGTTGTTTTTCTCCTGATTTTACTTAAAAACTCATGACTGATCCCAAGATAAGCGGCCACCTGCAAATTCGTAAGTCTTTGATTAAGGGATGGGTATTTTTCAATGAAATCCAGATAACGCTGGTCAGCAGTTTTACTGAGGTTATCAATCATTCTGCGCTGCAAAGCACTGTGAGTCTTTTGGGTCATAATTCGGAAAAGCTTCTCTACAAAAGGGAAGTTTTCATACGCAAAATCTTTGTCCTTTTTTGAAATAATGAGTACCTCACTGTCTTCAATGGCTTCAATGAAAAGCTGTGAAGGGCTTTGATTGGCAAAACTGTCAATATCTGTAAGCCACCAGTCTTCCATTCCAAAATAGAGAATCTGTTCTGTTCCTTTCGCATCTATATGATATACCTTGAAAAGCCCTTTGGTAATGAAAGCTTCAAACCTGCATACTTCACCTTCCCGTAGTAAAAACTCCTTTTTTTTGATGGTTTTTGAAGTGAATAAATTACAGAACTCCGTAATATCCGTTTGCGAGCTTGAAATATGACGAGAAATATTGAGATGAAGGGCTTCGATCATTAGGAATGTGTTTGGTGAACAGAATGATACAAAAATATTAAAATAAAATTGATAGAGATCTGTTCTATACTGTCTTTTCTAATCAGATCCCCGATTCAGGAGTACATTATAATATCTGCAGATCATCAAACTTATCCTCGCCAAACTTATCCTGAAACTTCTTCAGATAGAAAGTTTTACGCATTTTAAAATCATTTTTAAGCAGGGGAGAATCTATTTTAATGATGATGCATTTCTTTTCAATATTTACGCTTCTGATTTCATTGAAAAGGCTCTGGTCAAGATAATCTTCAAGAAAGTCTTTAATATCAAAAGCAACAAGCTTGTCTTCAAAACCATAAATTCTTGCAAAAGATTTTACAAGTTCAGAGGACTGGTATTCGCGTTTTTTCTTTTTCATAGTCGGGTTGCGTGGTTCGAGATACGTGTTAAGTGATGCGTGTTACGTGGTTCGGGATTTGCGTTTATGGGATGGAAGATACGATATAGAGTAACTTTATAAGAAATATTTTAATCCTCTATTGTTTATTTTCATTCCAGTTTTCTTTTACCCATTTTTTATATACATTGATTTTTCCACCTAGTATATTGTATTTATTTCTTAAGGTTTCAAATTCATTAGAAATATCCGGATATAGGATGATGAGCTTTTCGAGATGATTAATTGTTTCGTCATTACTGGCGTGGCAGTATACGAGAAAGCGAATGTAATCATTTTTATAGATTGATCTGCCATACCCTTCAACAATATTAGTAATTATTGAATCAGAAGATCTTCTCAATTGACTTCCTAGTTCAAATAATTCGTATTTGGGAAGAAGAAAGGATGCTTTATGTGTTTTTAAAAACGACTCAAAAGCCACTTTGTAAATATCTAAATTTCTGTAAATCATATTATTTGTGTGTTTATGAAAAGAAAGATAAAGAAAAATAAACTATTTATAAATTATATTCCTAATCTATAATTTCTATACACCATAATTCCATTTCATATCTTGCAAGAAATACTATCTATATTAGTGCTCCATAACTCGCACCCCGAAACCCGCATCCCGGTTAGATATCAAAAATGACACTTTCCTCATTAATTTTCTTTACTACACTTTCAGTTCTTTCTCTATGCGTATCAGTAATAAAAATCTGTCCGAAACTTTCACGGTTAACCAACTCAATCAATTGGGCCACCCTCGTATCATCAAGCTTATCAAAAATATCATCCAATAAAAGGATAGGAGTCTTTTTGGTGAGCTCTTTAACAAGACTCATCTGAGCTAGTTTTAAAGAGATCAGGAAAGACTTCTGCTGTCCCTGGGAACCTGTTTTTTTGATCAGAATATGATCCATTTCAAAAAGAAGATCATCCTTATGAATTCCTTTTGAAGTATAAGTTAGCATACGGTCTTTTTCAATACTTTCTTTTAAAAGTTCTGCAAAAGTATTTTCCAACAGGTGAGATTCATAGATAACGGAAACCGTTTCTTTTCCACCCGAAATAATTTGATAGAAATTTTGAACAATAGGATTTAATTGCTCTACAAAGACCTTTCTTTTATTGAAAATTTTGGTTCCGAATCTGGTAATTGGGTCATCATAAATTTCCAGAGAATCTTTATCCCAGGTTCTGTTTTTAGCAAAATATTTCAGTAAAGCATTTCTCTGTTGTATGGTTTTCTGGTATTGGATCAAATCAAAAAGATATTCAGAATCCGTTTGAGAGATCATAGCATCCAGAAACTTTCTTCGGCTTTCCCCGGAATCTGAAATAAGGTTTGAATCGTAAGGCGAAATCATTACACTTGGAAGATATCCGATATGATCTGCAAGCCTGTCGTAGCTTTTATCATTTTTTTTAATCACCTTCTTGGCTTCTTTAGGCTGGGTAATTCTGATATTGTCTTCGCCGTCTTCATTCTGTATCTCTGCATCAATGGTGAAGAAATCTTCTTCTTTTTTAATGTTGTTCAGATCTGTATTTCCCAAAAAGCTTTTACCTACTGATAAATAATGCAGTGCATCCAGGATATTGGTCTTGCCTGCACCATTATTGCCCACAAAACAATTGATCTGCGGGGAAAATTCGAATTTTTTCTCAGAATGGTTTTTGAAATTATATAGGGAAAGCTTCTTGATAATCATTCGTCAAAAATACTCCATTATTAGTAAAAATAAAAAAGGAAGTGCCGAACAAGTTTCTACTCCGAATGAAAAATAAGTGTCATCTCTTTTATTTTCAGAGAAATAAATAAAAATATAGGTGATAATACTGGACAGAAAAAATGCGACAGCGTATAGTGGTTTCAGATAAAAAACTCCAATAAGGCTGCTGATGAAGACCAACCCATATGCAATATATTTTGTATTCTGAACCCCAATCAGCATAGGGAAAGTCTTTACCGTATCACTATTCATATCCCGGATGTCAAACGGAAGCACCAAAGCCGTAATATAAAAGAAGCTGATCAGGAAAATAGGCAGACTGAATTCAGGAAGTGTGAGCCAGCAGTTGACCAATGCCCATACCAATCCTACATAAAATACTTTCAGCAAAGGGATTTTCCGGATATACACATCCAGAAAAAAACTGTTGTACAGCAGCCCCAAAACAACAATAATAAACCATTTCAGTAATCTTACCTCATTGTGATTATGGATGATTAAAAATGCGCAGACAACACCGGCAACAGCATTTAGAACCAATATTCTGAAAAAATATTGAGTGTATTGATACTTAGTGTAAATATACCCACTGAAATACGTGATGAAAATCAACAGAATAGTAGGGAAACGGAATGTGTTTTGCTCTTTCATGAAAAATACTGCAAAAAGAGTTCCCATTAAGGAGACATAAATTTGGCTGTCTATGATGGTTTTTTTCAGTATTTTTATAATGTTCATTTATCAAAATTAATATATATGAAAAGATTTTCCAAGATATTTATGCTTTCGTTGCTATCATTGGGCTTTTCACCGGTTTTCGCACAGAAATATTATGACGACCAGTGGAAGAAAATAGCGGAAAACAGTCAGAAAGGAGCTTATAAATCTAATCTACCCATTATTTTAGACCTAGAAAACCAAGCTATGAAAGAAAATAACACCATTCAGCTGATCCGGTCTCTGAAAGCAGAGTTCAGTATTGTAAACCAAACCGTGGATGACGATCAAAATGATGCCGCCTCAAAATTCTTTAAAAAACTTCAGGAGGCAGAAGGAAAGCTGAAAGGAGAAGAGAAATTGGTATATAAAGTCCTGTTGAATGGTTTTTTCCAGGATTATTTTAATCAAAATTACTGGAAGATCAATGGAAGAACCAATATCAATACGCAGAATCCTGCACAGATTGAGACCTGGACAAAACTTGATTTCAAAAATTATTTAACGAAAACCTATCAGGAACTGGATCTTCAGAAACAGGAACTGAAGAAAGTTTCTTTGGAAAAATATAAAGACCTGTTTTCAGACACAAAAGATATCGCTTATTTCCCAAGTCTGTATGATTGGTCCTCTCTTAAAAAGATTGCTTTTTTATCGGAGAATAATATTTTTACAAAAAATGAACTCACAGAGAACAGAAAATCTATCAATCCTATTTTTGATGAATTGATTGCACAGAATAATGGTAATCCAAAGCTGTACTTCATGAAGGAAAAGCTGGTGGATAACTGTAATTTCAATCAATGCAAAGATAAGCTTGAGCAACTTCAGAAGTTAGCTAAATCTGATGTGCAGGGAGATTATAAAGTGGTCATCATGGAAGATATCATGGATGAGCTGGTGATGAAAAATAAAGCAAAAGAGGCTATTGCTGTAGCGGCTCAGGCCAAAAGTGAGTATCCGAAATCTCCTTTCATCGAAAATATTAAAAACAAGGAAAACCAGATTATCAATCCGGTATTGAGCATCAAATATGAAAAGCAGACCCAGAATAACCTGCCAATTCATTTGATTGCGGAGTCTAAGAATGTTTCAGAGTTTTCAATCAATATTTATGAGGTAAAAGAAGACTTTTTATCCCTGATAAAATATGTGCAGAATCCTTATGCTGATAACTATTTCAGTAAAGTAAAAAAGAATCTGGTGAGAAAAGAATCTTATCAGCTTTCAGATCCGAAGGATTATCAGCTTCATAAAACTTCACTGGAAATTAAGCCGCTTCCTTCAGGAGTATATGTTGCAGAATATTCAGTGGCAGGGGCAGATACAAAGGAGAACAATCCGGAAAAGAATTTCTATTTTCTGGTTTCAGGAAACAAGATTATTTATCAGTCCAGATCTTCCAGGAATTCATTGGCAGACGATCTGAAGTTGGTTAACAGTGAAAATGGAAAACCGGTAGCCAATGAAAACATCAGTTTTTATGAATTTGTCAATAACAATTCAATCAATAAAATTGAAGGGAAAACCAATGAGAAAGGAGTTTTTAAATTCCCTGCTACGACTAATAAAGAATACTACAGAACATATCTGATTCAGCAGCCTAAAACCAATGATTTTCAGATCATGCAAGTATATGGAAATAATGGACGTGAAGACTATAACCCTAACAAAGAAGCCCGTTCCAAAGCTCAGATCTTTACAGACAGAGCGATCTACAGACCTGGACAAATGGTATATTTCAAAGTAGTGAATACCCGTTTAAATAATGAGACGGAATCTGTAACTTCAGGATTGAAGCAGAAAATTACCCTGATGGATGCCAATAATCAGGAAGTTTCTTCCCAAAGTTTTACCACCAATGAATTTGGTTCCTATCATGGTAGTTTTATGTTGCCAAAAGGAAAACTGAACGGTACATTTTTCCTGAATACGGACGGAGATGGCCAGGGATACAAAGACATTAGAGTAGAAGAATACAAAAGACCAAAGTTTGAAGTTACTTTTGAACCCATAAAAGATGAATACAAATACGGTCAGACCATAGAACTGAAAGGGAAAGCCATGATGTTCTCCGGAGTAGCTTTAAGCAATACAACAGTAAATTACGAGATTAAAAAGCAAAATATCCGTTGGAGATATTTCTGGTGGTATCCGAGAGGAAATGATAATGAAAATTCAATTTTGGGAGAAGCTAAAACCAATGAAAAAGGAGAGTTTGTCATTCGTTTAGATCTTAAGAAAGATGAAAAATTAGAGGGAATTCAGATTGATAACTATCAGATCAATGCTTCCGTTACTGATATCAATGGAGAAACTCAATCAGCGAATACAGATCTGAAGGTAGCTTCAGTTTCTCATTACATCAAAGCTGATGAAATCAAAAATATATTCAGTGATGAAAATGTAAAATTAAAGGTAGAAACCAAAAATTATAACGAACAGGTTCTTAAAAAAGCCTATCAGGTTAAGCTGTTAAAACTGGCTGCTCCGGATAGAATTTTCAGAGATAATTTCAAAGCTGAAGTTCAGAATCTTCCAACTTATTCAAAAACAGAATTTATCAGCAAGTTCCCACACGATTTGTTTGATAAGAATGATGAAATCAAAAACTGGAAAACTGAAAAAGTAGTTATAGAAAGACAACAGCAATCATCTTCCGATACTCAGTCTTCTGATTTGGATTTAGGAAAACTGGAGGCAGGAGATTATCAATTGGAGCTGTTCAATATTGAAGGAAAAGACACGATCAAATCGGCTCAATATTTCAGTGTTTGGGATAAAAACCCTCTGAAACCGATTCAGAAAACCTTCTTAACGGTGATTGCACCAAAGAATGAAACAGTAAGAGGTGAAACAGCAAAAGTATTTGTGTACTCAGCAATTCCTGATGCATTAGTGAATGTCTTTGTTCAGGATGGATCCGGTAAAACGATTACAGAAACGCATCAGCTGAAAAAGGGCATTCTTGAATACACGGCTGATATTCCAAAAGATAGAAGTGTTTCTGAACTGAATCTTCAGTTCCAGTTGGTTGCATTTAATGATGTACAGACAGAAACAGTTGCACTGAAGATCAAGGATACCGAGAAGCCTTTAAAAATTGAAACGGTTACTTTCAGAGATAAGTTAGAGCCAAATTCAAAAGAAAAATGGACGGTAAAAGTTACCGGAAACGATAAAGAAAAGGTGAATGCGGAAGTATTGGCCAATATGTATGACATGTCTTTAGACCAGTTTGCTGTGAATACCTATGGCTGGGATAAATTATACACCCCATTCAACATTATTACTTCTTATGATGTGAGAGAATATCTGTTGCAGAAAAGCTATCAGAAACGATTGAAATATTTCAATGGAAATTACGTAGCAGTTCCGAACTTTAATTGGTTTGATGGTAGCTTGTTTTATAGCCTGGGAGGAAATGGAGGAATATCTCCTAAATTACGTCGGAAAGGTGCGCCAGGTGCAATGCCGACAGCTCCTATTGCTAGAAATTCAGTAATGGCTGAAGAAGTGGTAATGAAAGGATATGGACAAAAAGAATCGGCTATAGCTGGTAAAGTGGCAGGTGTTCAGGTTGCAGATGCAGCAGAAGCAGATCAGGCAGAATTCAAAGAATCACTGGAAAAAGTTCCTGTACGTCAAAACCTAAATGAAACGGCATTCTTCTATCCGGATCTGAAAACCGATGCAGAAGGAAATGTTAACTTTGAATTCACTTCTCCGGAAGCATTAACAAAATGGAAATTGATGTTCCTGGCTCATACAAAAGATGCAAGAGCAGCTACCTTGGAGAAAGAAGTGGTAACCCAGAAAGAATTCTCAGTAACGCCAAACTATCCGAGATTCTTAAGAGAAGGCGATGAATTGAATTTACAGTCAAAACTTTCCAACCTTACCAATAAAAAAATGAATGGTTCTGCAGAATTACAGATTTTAGATGCCTTCACCAATGAAAACATTTCTTCAAAATTCGGAATCACTTCAGGAACACAGAATTTTGACTTAAATGAAAACGGAAACGGGGCATTAACCTGGAAACTAAAAGTTCCAAACAATGTATCCTCTATCATTTTAAAAGTAGTAGCGAAAGCAGGAGCTTATTCTGACGGAGAACAACAGGCAGTGGCCGTATTACCAAACAGAATGTTGGTGACTGATGCAGCACCTGTTTTTGTGAAAGAAGGTGAAACAAAGACTTTTGTATTGGATAACCTTAAAAATAACACTTCTACAACCGCATCAAATGTTTCCAATACACTGGAATTAACCACCAACCCGATCTGGGAAATTATGTTTGCCCTTCCAAGTCTGAAAAATGACCAGAATAATTCAGCAGATGTTATTTTCAACAAATGGTTTGCGGATGTATTGGCTTCTGAAATCTTCAAAGCTAATCCTAAAATGAAAACAGTGTTTGATGAGTATCAGGGCAAAGGATTATTAAATTCAAATCTTGAAAAAAATCAGGAACTTAAACAGCTGCTATTGGATGAGACTCCATGGGTGCTGGAAAGTAAAAATGAGGCTGAACAGATGCAAAAACTGGCTCTTCTGTTTGATGTGAACACGATGAGAAATTCAATTAATCAGAATTGGGATGATTTCAGCAAACTTCAAAATCCTGATGGTGGATTCTCATGGTATGCAGGATATCCAAGCTCTTATAGTACTTCATTATACATTCTTAAAAACCTTGGAAAGATTAATCTATGGCTAAAAGATAATGCAAAAGAATATCAGAGTGCAGGGCAGAATGCTTTAGTATCAAAATTGATCCAGTATGTAGATAACGAGATCAGCAAATATGCAGATACTAAGAAAGAAAATGTCTGGAGCAATTGGGTTCTTGATTATTTGGATACCAGAAACTACTGGGAAAAACAATATCCTTTAAAAGGAAAAGGAGCTGCCTTGAAAACGTTGGTAAAACAAAAAGCAAAAACAGCAAAAATTACCGACTTTACCTTCTTCGGACTTCACCGTGCAGCTTTATTGATGAATGATTATGGAGTGAAAGACGTATCTGATAAATTGATGACTTACCTTAAAGAAACTTCAACAGATACTAAAACTCAAGGAGTATATTGGAAGCAGAACTTAAACGATTGGGGTTGGTTCAGCTCTAAAGTAGTAAATCATGCTGGGGCATTAGAGGCTTTCAATACATTAAAAGCAAATGACACAAACTTTATAGAAGATGCGAAGATCTGGCTGGTAACCCAGAAAGAAGTGAACTCATGGGGAAGCTCAAGAGGAACGGCTGAAGTAATCTTTACTATCTTAAATTCAGGAAAATCGTGGACAGGTGCTGAAAGTGATAAAGCAACTATCGTTTGGGGTGGAAAAGAAATTGTTCCTCAGACTCAGGCAACAGGATATGTAAAATCAACCGTGAAAACGGATGCTATAGATAAAAACCTTGGAACGGTTACAATTACCAAACCTGGGCCTGGAATTGTTCAGGGAGGATTATTCTGGCAGTATTATGAAGATCTGGATAAAATTAAATCATCCGAAAATTATATTTCCGTAACCAAAGAACTGTACAAAAAAGTGAAGACAGTAAACGGAGAAGAACTTCAGAAAATTTCACCGGAAACACCATTGAAAGTAGGAGATAAAGTAACGGTAAGAATGATCCTGAACACAGACAGAGCAATGGAATTTATTCATATTAAAGATATGCGTGCAGCAGGATTTGAACCTCTTGATGCGTTGTCAGGATACCAGTGGAAAAATAATTTGGGATATTATCAATCTTCTAAAGATGCGTCCACTAATTTCTATATTCAATATATGCCAAAAGGTAAATATGTGTTTGAATATGATGTCGTTGCTAATGCGTCCGGAAAGTTCTCAAACGGCATTACTACAATGCAGAATTACTATGCTCCACAGATGAATGCCCATACAAAAGGAACAGGAATTCAGATTTTGGAATGATTTTTGGCTATTAAGAAATACGTAAAATTTAAAACCAAATAAAATGAAATTTTCAAAAACTTTAATTACTGGATTGGTATTGATGGCTGGAGTAAGTGCTTTCGCTCAAAAGAAAGCTGAAAAGTTTGAAAAACTACAGATTGAAATGTTCCCAAAAGCTAAAGAAGGATACAAACAAGTATATATTCAGCTTCCGGTTGCAAAAAATGAAAACGACTTAAAAGTGGAAGTTTTTGTAGGGGCTGAAAAAATGTTAGACTGCAACAACTACTCTTTAATGGGAGAAATGAAAAGTCAGGATCTTCAGGGATGGGGATACAACTATTATGAAGTAGAATCAAAAGGAGAAGCAGCAGGCACATTAATGGCTTGTCTTGATAAAAAACTGTCTAAAAAGTTTGTTACCCTTAAACCGGAAATCGTAAGATACAACAGTAAACTGCCATTGGTATTCTATGTACCAAAAGATATTGAAGTTCGTTACAGAGTGTTAAGACCTGATAACGGGATGAAGAAAGCAGTTCAGAAGTAAAATTTGCAAGCTTATTATAAACAGAAAACTCCTCGCAGCAATGTGGGGAGTTTTCGCTTTTATATGTTTTATGACATTCTACGCAATAGATCGAAAGGTTTTTTGAAGATCTCCATCCTTTTTTAAGATCACAAAGGCGTTTCACTCAGCAATGAGGCAGTAAATATCTTAGCTGAATGAAATGCCTTTGCGCACGAAAATATTTTCTATTCTGTTAAAAAACTTTTGTGACCTCCGCGTTAAAAGAACCAGAGCTTCATAAGCTAAACTCAGGTTAATAATATTTACTCATATTATCTTTTGATTCTTACCTAGGAAGTCTCTTTCATAACGCAATGCTCGCAAAGTTTTTTCTGCAATCTTCATTTTTTTTTAAGACCGCCAAGGCGTTTCACTCAGCAATGAGGCAGTAAATATCTTAGCTGAATGAAATGCCTTTGCGCACGAAAATATTTTCTATTCTGTTAAAAAACTTTTGTGACCTCCGCGTTAAAAGAACCAGAGCTTCATAATCCAAACTCAGGTTAATAATATTTACTCATATTATCTCTTGATTCTTACCTAGGAAGTCTCTTTCATAACGCAATGGTCGCAAAGTTTTTTATGCAATCTTCATTTTTTTAAGACCGCCAAGGCGTTTCACCCAGCAATGAGGCAGTAAATATCTTAGCTGAATGAAATGCCTTTGCGCACGAAGTTATTTTCTATTCTGTTAAAAAACTTTTGTGAGCTCCGCGTTAAAAGAACCAGAGCTTCATAATCCAAACTCAGGTTAATAATATTTACTCATATTATCTCTTGATTCTTACCTAGGAAGTCTCTTTCATAGCGCAATGCTCGCAAAGTTTTTTCTGCAATCTTCATTTTTTTTTAAGACCGCCAAGGCGTTTCACTCAGCAATGAGGCAGTAAATATCTTAGCTGAATGAAATGCCTT
The DNA here is from genome assembly GCF_000829375.1 of Chryseobacterium sp. StRB126. NCBI lineage: Bacteria > Pseudomonadati > Bacteroidota > Flavobacteriia > Flavobacteriales > Weeksellaceae > Chryseobacterium > Chryseobacterium sp. StRB126. The sequence continues at coordinate 3,624,762 of NZ_AP014624.1, read as the reverse complement.
TGCGCACGAAAATATTTTCTATTCTGTTAAAAAACTTTTGTGACCTCCGCGTTAAAAGAACCAGAGCTTCATAAGCTAAACTCAGGTTAATAATATTTACTCATATTATCTTTTGATTCTTACCTAGGAAGTCTTTTCCATAACGCAATGCTCGCAAAGTTTTTTCTGCAATCTTCATTTTTTCAAGACCGCCAAGGCGTTTCACCCAGCAATGAGGCAGTAAATATCTTAGCTGAATGAAATGCCTTTGCGCACGAAAATATTTTCTATTCTGTTAAAAAACTTTTGTGACCTCCGCGTTAAAAGAACCAGAGCTTCATAATCCAAACTCAGGTTAATAATATTTACTCATATTATCTTTTGATTCTTACCTAGGAAGTCTCTTTCATAACGCAATGGTCGCAAAGTTTTTTCTGCAATCTTCATTTTTTTTAAGACCGCCAAGGCGTTTCACTCAGCAATGAGGCAGTAAATATCTTAGCTGAATGGAATGCCTTTGCGCACGAAGTTATTTTCAATATAGATTAAACCCTTTTGCGATCTTAGCGTTAAAAGAATCAGAATTTCATTAACCTGAACTCAGATTAATCATAGTATTTACTCTATGCTTTCTTTTGGATATTCCAGTTCGGAGGCTTTAAATGCCTTTGTTTTCTACAAAAAATGACCTTAAGAGGAGAAAGATAAAAGTGGAGTTAAAATTTTTTTCAAAGATTTTTAGTTTTTAATTAACTTTTAAACGGTTTTGATAAGACATTATTGTAAAGACTTTTATACTTAAACACATTTTAAACTTATTTTAAATACATGGTTTTGTTAAATTATCTTTGAGTATTTTAACATTTTTTGCATTATATTTGTTATAAACATAAACCATGAAAAACAATTTATTGATTTTTACGTTTAGTTTTTTTGCTTTTCCTGCTTGGGCACAGTCTGCGCCGGATTTTAAAGAACTTCTGGATAGTGCAATGGTTCGGGACTCGAACCTGAAGATGCAGATTACCCAAAACAAATTTACCGATCTTGATGAACACAAGTTAAAAGATATCTTTCTTCCTACTCTGGAACTAAGTGGTAAGGCCGGTTATCTTAACGGAACAGCAAGACTTACGTCCCCCGAAATTAATCTGGCTCCTTTTATTAATATCGCTGAAGGTGCTTTCAACAATAATTTCAATGTATCCGGATTTTCAGGAGTAGCCAAAGCAGAAGCCAAGATGCTTGTATATTCCGGAGGAAAGGTGAAATATCTGAAAAAAGCCGTTGAGGAAAAGAAGAAATCTGAAGATATTCTGTTAGAAAAATCCAGGGATGAAGTCGTGGCGGGTATTTCCAGAGCTTATGACCAGCTGGCACTGATCCATCAGTCTAAAAAGGTATTGGATGAAAGCAAAAAAAGGCGGGACATCAACAAGAAAACAGCAGATAAAGCATTAGGCTATGGTCTGATTACTCCTTACGACCATAAGAAAATTGAACTGGCTCAGGCTACTTTAAATGCGAAAGTCATAGAATATGAAGGGAAAAAAGAATTACTTCTTACCCAACTTTATATTTTAACGGGAATCAGCAGGGAGCGTTTGAGAATGATAGATCCGGTATTGTCTCCTGTAGAACTTCTTACGGCAGAAAAAGGAATAGAGCAGAGAGCTGAAGTACGTGCTCTTGAACATGGGATTGCTGCTGCAGATTATAAAATAAAGGCAGAAAGAACATGGATGATTCCAAAAGTTCAGCTGATGGCTTCCGCGTACTATATCGGATTGTATGGCAATCACATCAAAAGTTCTGAAAATATAGTTCCTGCCATTCCGATTCTTGGATATGAAGGGAAAAAGTTGGATTGGAGCCCTAATAATGTTAATATTTTTCCTTTAATCACAGCCGGAGTTGGGTTTAAGTGGGAGATTTTTGATGGAAAAGAAGGGAAACATGCTGAAGAAACAGCTAAAGTAGGGAAGGAAGTACTACAGAACCAGAAAGAAGATGCATTGAAAAAATTATCATTAAATCTGGCGAATAACCAAACCAATTATGATATTGCTACCGCACAGATCACTTTAAAAGCTAAAGAAAAAGAACTGGCTAAAAATGCATTGGTACAGGCTGAAAAAGAATTCAGATACGGAATGAGCAAATCATCCCAGCTTATTGATGCAGAAAACGATCTTGAAGCTTCGGAACTGGAATATCAGAATGCCATTTTCAACCAGAGAAGAGCCGGAATAGAACTGATGAGGGCTACTCAGGAACTGGATATTACCAAATTTTATTTAATCCCATAAAAATTTAAATGATGCATAAAAATATAGCTATAGTCTTTGCTTCTCTGTTTTTACTGGGAAGTTGTGATAAGAAAAACGAAAAAATTAAAGAACCTGAGGGGAAAACAAAAAAGGATGTGATCTCTTTTGCTCCAAAGGTAACCGGAAGGATTTTAAAAATATATGTTTCTGAAGGCCAGACTGTAAAAAAGGGAGATACTCTTGCACAGCTTGATGTACCGGAAGTGTCTGCAAAAATTGCCCAGGCTCAGGGAGCCGTAAGTGCTGCAACGGCTCAGGAACAAATGGCTAAAAACGGAGCCACACCGGATCAGCTGAGACAGCTTCAGGCAAAATATAAAGGACTGAAAGAGCAATATGACTTTGCACAGAAGTCTTACAGAAGAGCCAATAATATGTTCCGAGACAGCCTAATGTCACCACAGGCACATGATGAAGTATACGCCAAACTTCAGGGCGCAAAAGCACAATATGATGCTGTAGTGGCAGAGCTGGATGATGTGAACAGAGGAACCCGTTTTGAAAAAGTGGAAATGGCAGCGGGGCAGGCTTCTCAGGCAAAAGGAGCATTACAGGAAGCGAATGTGGCTTACTCAGAGAGATATATCATTGCAACCAATGATATGGAAATTGAAACCATCAGTTTGAATACAGGAGAACTGGCAACCGCAGGATTTGCTTTATTCAACGGATATATTCCCGAAAGTACTTATTTCAGATTTACCGTTCCTGAAAGTGCCATTTCAAAATATAAAAAAGGCCAGAATGTGAATATGCAGATCGTTTACAACAAAGAAAGCCTACAGGGAACAGTTGTTTATATCAAGCAATTGACAAGATATGCCGATATTACTACAGCTTATCCTGATTACCAGTTACAGGATGCCATTTACGAGATTAAAGTAAAACCAACGGATATGAATAAAGCCAAAAGCCTTTTGGTAAATGCGAACGTTATCCTAAAATAATTATGAAACGAAATAAGATGGCAGGCTCAGTACATGGAAGGCTCTGTCTGATTATTTAAAACATTAAAATATACAGATGAAAGAATTTTTCCGTCTTTTAAAACGAGAGTTCAAGCTTTTTTTCAGCAATTCAACCTTAAGAACAGTGTTCTTTGTGGCACCGATCTTTTATGCCACCTTGCTGGGGTTTGTCTACCAAAGCGGAAAAGTTGAAAACACGCCTGTATTAGTTGTAGATAGAGATAATACCCCTTTGTCCAATCAATTAACGGAAATGTTGGATGATAATAAGAGCATTAAGATCATCAAGTATATTCAGGAACCTTTGAGTATAAAGAATGAGGTTATTCGGCATGAAGCAGCTGCAGTGGTGATTATACCATCCCGTTTTGAAGGTGATATGCTTCAGAAAAAATACCCTGAGCTGAACGTTTATATCAACACAGGAAATGTTTTAACGGCTAACTTTGCTTCCAAAGCACTTCAGCTTACCATAGGAACATTTTCTGCCGGAGCATCCATTAAAGCGCTACAAAAAGCCGGAATGCCTGCAGTAAAGGCTGCGACACAATATGAGCCTTTCAAAGCCAATTATATTACTCTTTTCAATACTACCGGAAATTATCTGATCTTTATGTGGCCGGCGATGTTGGCGGTAGTATTGCAACAGGTTATTCTGCTGGCAATGGCGGTAAGTTTTGCGGCAGAATTCCAACGAGGATCTTTTGTAAAAGAATATGTGAAAATGAAGAAGTGGGCATTCCCAACTATGCTGATTAAAGTAATTCCTATTTGGATATCTTCCATACTGATCGTAGGTATTTACTACTTTATGCACATGATCTTCAGGGTTCCGATGCCGGAGGGAATACTTAATTTTATCCTTCTGACAGCTGTTTTTGTAGGCTCGGTATCTTTCTTGGGAGTATTCATCAGTATATTGATTCCGGATGCTTTAAAGGCAACACAGATTCTTATGGTAATTGCCTCTCCCGCTTTTATCATCAGTGGTTTTACATGGCCATTAAGCGCAATGCCGGCATTTGTACAGTTTATCGCGAATATCATCCCATTAACTCCGTTTTTACAGGCTTTTAAAATCCTCTTGATTCAGAAAGGATCTGTAGAATTGACTTTCCCATATCTGAAACATTTAAGTATTCTTTTAGTGGTTTATGCCATCATAGGATGGATTGCTTTAAAGATTAAACTTTGGTTTATTTTCAAAAAAGCGGCTCCACAGGAAATTGCTATGGAAGGAGCCTCTGAAGAGGAAACTGAATAAATTATATTAGTTTGAAAAAGTACAAATACCGAATGATGACAATGGTTTTCATTCGGTATTTGCATTTATACTCTCAAACTTTAAAACCACCTCGCTCCGGAGGAGGGGAATGGTTACACATCAAGTGGTAGTCGAGATAGAATAGCTGTGAAAAAGATAAAACTGACACCAATACTTTCATGCTCTAAAACCCTCAAACTCCCAAACCCAAACCTTGCAACAAAAAAATCTTCCACCATAAAAATCAAACAAAAAAACTGATATATTTGTCTGTAGTAAAAACAGATCGTATATGGAAAATGTATTTGACGCAAAAGACGCTCAAAACTATATTGATAGAATAAACAGACTGGTAGAAGATACACATGGATTGTGGGGGAAAATGACAGTGGATCAGATGTTGGCGCACTGTTGTATTGCTTATGAAATGGTGTATGAACCGGAAAAACATAAAAAACCGGGATCTATTGCGAAATTTATTTTAAAGACTTTTGTGAAATCTAAAGTCGTGGGTGAGAAAGCTTATCCAAGAGATTCTCCTACAGCTCCACAGTTCTTAATATCAGGTAGAAAAAACTTTGAAGAAGAAAAGAGAAGACTGGTTGGTTTTATTCAAAAGACCCAACAACTAGGAGCAGATGCTTTTGATGGTAAAGAATCTTTCTCTTTCGGAAAATTAAAAGCTCAGGAATGGAACAATATGTTTGCAAAACATTTAAATCATCACCTGGCCCAATTCGGAGTTTAAAATCACAATATGAAAAAACTTTTATTGCTCTTCATTCTGGCAACCCAATTTGTGCTGGCGCAGATGCCGGATATTTCAAATACATGGCTGAATAACAGCAAGCCTTATACTGGAACGATTGGAAATAAGGGGCAGCAACTGAAGCTTAAGATTAATATTTCTGAACAGAATAAAAAGAATGATCAAGAGTATTTTGTTTCAGGATATTCTCTTGTGGATACCCATTATGCCAAATTTGAAGGAACCATCACCATTTCAAAATATAAAGATTCTAAAAAACAGGGAACTGTATTTGGAGAATATGAACTGGCTGAAGAGAATAAAGGAAAACATTCCGGAGTTTTTAAAGGGCGGTTCGTTTATAATTTTAAATGGAACAGGAAAACTGAAAAAGTGGAAGGGCAGTATATTGAACTTATCGGTGACTGGAAAAGCTATGACGGAACCCTTATCTTTAAGACCCATCTGAAAAACCAGTAATTCTAAAACAATTTCTCAATATTAAAAAATATGAAACTAGGGGCATTTTCAATCAGCTTAAGTGTAAAAGACCTTCAGAAATCCAAAGATTTTTATGAAAAGCTAGGATTTACAATCATGGCCGGAGCTACAGCGCAAAACTATCTGATTATGAAAAACGGATCTACTTTAATAGGTCTGTTTCAGGCTATGTTTGATGGAAATATGCTGACTTTCAATCCGGGATGGGATGAAAACGCCCAAAATCTTGAATCATTTGAAGATGTACGCGAAATCCAGAAGCGTTTAAAGGAAGGTGGAGTAGAGCTTGATAAAGAAGCTGATGAAACTACTTCAGGACCTGAACATATCTACCTGAAAGATCCGGATGGAAATATGATCCTGATAGATCAACACAGATAAACAGAATTCAAAACAATTAAAACTTAACTAAAAAAACAATCATGGCATCAGTAAACGTTTATTTAACATTCAATGGGAATTGTAGAGAAGCATTCGATTTCTATAAGTCGGTTTTTGGAGGAGAATATCCTTATATCGGAACTTTTGGAGAAATGCCTCCGATGGAAGGAAAAGAACTTCCGGAAGAAGATAAGAACAAAATTATGCACGTTACCCTTCCTATTTCCAAAGAAACTGTACTAATGGGAAGCGATACAGGTGGAGAATGGGCTTCTAACTTTAAAGAAGGAAATAACTTCTCAATCTCTATCAATGCAGAATCTAAAGAAGAAGCAGAGAAATTATTCAATGGTCTTTCTGCAGGCGGACAGGTAACAATGCCATTGGCAGACACTTTCTGGGGTGCCTATTTTGGGATGTTTACCGATAAATTCGGGATCAATTGGATGGTTAATTATGACGATCCTGCAAAAATGCAGCAGCATCCATAAAACTGATTTTAGTCCAAAAAATAATAAAGAAGGGGCTGTCTCAAAAGTCAAATAATTTGGCTTTTGTCATTCTGAAGAAGGAAGAATCTCATTGTTGGTCAGTTGTTTGAGATTCTTCATTACATTGCATTTTATTCAGAATGACACTTTTGAGACAGCCTCTTTTTAGTACCTATCGTAAATTGTTTTTATTGAATAAGATTAGTTCTTTTTAATAATTTTATAGCTTTCTGATTCGGATCTCATGAGGTAAATTCCATCAGGAAGTTCGGTAATATCAATCTTGTTGTCCCCTTTGGCAGCTTCTGTTGTTTTCACAAGTTTTCCGGATTGGTCATATAAAATGATTGTACTGTTTTTCTCCTGGGTTATGTGGAAAATTCCGGAAGAAGGGTTCGGGTATAGACTCGCTTTCTTTTGAAATTGAATTTCAGCAGCTCCTAATGTTGGAGTTTTTGACCACGTAAATGCATCCAGGCACATATATACATAACCACCGGTTGATTGCAGCTGGATCTCGTCAATGATTATATTACTGTAGTTTTGATTATTAAGGTTTGTAAGATCAATCAGTGTAAACCCATTGTAGTTTCCTGTTGTTCCTATTGTAGCGTTGAATGTTGTATTAAAACCGGAGGTTTTGGTAGTGGAAAACTTGATGACTCCGTTTAATTTTCCTGTAATGATTAATGTTCCCGATGAGGTAGATTGGTTTAATGCGGTATTGCTTAAGAATACCCAAAACCTGGAAACCTTAAATGAAGAACTGCTTTTGACACTGAAAGATGGAGCATTGATATTCGTAGTTCCTGTATTATCAATATAAGCATTATCATTGGCAGTTCCGTTCCAGCCTGTATTGGGGTAATTTTTCTGAACCCTAAAAGTACCGGCTTGGGAAACAATGTTAAAAGTATAGCTATTATCGGTAAAGGTTGTGCTGCCATTCACCGCATTTTCAAAAGTCATAGTGCTCGTTTGTGCATGGATGTTTGCCATCTTACTGAGAAAGATAAGAATTGTAAAAAGGATAATTTTTTTCATGATGTAGATTTTTATGGTTAGTGTTTTTAAAATAGTTACAGAATATATCAGGATGTCAGGTGTGTTGTTGATCGCTCTGTGCAGTATCACTTTAAATAATATCCCAAAGTAACGGCGAAATAACAGGTGAAAACAGCGTATTACATTCCGAATTGTAAAACAGGTATAAATACGTGTTTCTGGTTATTCATATTGTTTTATTTTTGAAGAAAATAGAAGAGATTGATACTGTTGAAAATAAAATAAATTTATTTTGAGTATATAATTTGTTTTTTTCATAACTTCATTTTGTACAAAACCTATAACATTTAAAACAAATAACTATGGAATTACCTAAACATGCAGTACTATTGGAAGAAGCCATAAAATGGATTAAGAGATGGCAGTTAAAAGAATTAACTTCAGGGCTTGAAATAAAAGCGCACATGATCCCTAAAAAAGATGTACAAGATATTTTCAGCAAAGATCTAAACGTTGAACATCTTCGTGGCTACAATGCTATTAGCGATGACGGAGTATATAAATTTTTAATGGTTGGAGTAGATGCTAAAGGGAATGATATTGTAGATTATGATAATGGATATTATGTTTATGATATGACGACGCCATGCCCAAGCGTATGCTCAACGGTAATATGGTGGGACCAGTAATCTAAAACTGAAGATCATTGGATCATTGGATTGAAATATTGTCGTTAATTGGAAAAGGCATTCTGCTGATTAATCTGGCAGTATACTGTATAGGCTTTTTCCATTCAGGAAGAGCCTATACGTTTTTTATAAGCTATCTGGCATGGATATTAATCTGTGAAATAGTATTTTATGTGTTAAATTATCAGAGGATCAATAATCTCTTTTTTTCTCATTATTATCTGATTATTCAGTTTTTGTTGCTGGGACTTTTTTTTCATGAAATTTTAACTGAAAAATATCAAAAAAATATAGCACGATTCCTTTTAGTTATGATCCCTTCGGTTCTGATCGTGCAGTATATCATAGATCCGGAGAAATATTATGTATTCAACTTATTTGAAATATTTGTCACTTCCTATTCCCTTATTATTCTGGCATTGTTTCATTTATACAATATACTGGATACTGAAAAGAAATACAACTATATAAGCCTTGGGCTTCTGCTGTATCTGATAAGCAGTACTGTAATATTCCTGTCCGGAAATCTGTATACGGTAATGAATACCACTCTGCACAGAGAAATCTGGGTTTTCAATGTGGTGATGTTTATCGTTTATCAGGTTTTTATTTTTGCCGAGTATTTCTTTTCCCGCAGAAAAAATGTGTAATTACTGTTATGATCTTACAACATGAATGAAAATACAATTATTTCCACTATAGTATATACCTTTTTGGCTTTTACTCTGCTGGCGGTTACGCTGGTCATATTTTACTATTTTTCAAATAAAAAAATAACAAAAAATCTTCTTCAAAAGAAAGAGTTGGAACTCAGGTATGAGAAAGACCTTACCCATGCCATTATAAGCTCTCAGGAAAAAGAACGATTACGGATTGCTCAGGACCTGCATGATGATATCAGTTCAAAATTAAGTGTAGTCTCTTTGAATATCCATCTGCTGGACTTTGAAAATTTAACGAGAGAGGAATATAATGAAATGAAAAATAAAATCATCAATCTGCTAAATACCACCGCAGAAAGTGCCAGGCAGATCTCTCATGACCTTCTTCCTCCGATTCTCGAAAAATTTGGATTGCATGCCGCCATAGATGCATTGTGCTCAGAGATCAACATGTCTAAAACCGTACAGATTTCTTATGCCAATAATCTTTATTTTGCAAAAGCTGAGGACGAAAAAAATTTGCATATCTTTAGGATACTTCAGGAATTGATTAATAATTCTATAAAACACGGGGAAAGTACTCATATTAATATCGTATTTAAAGGAAAGGATGGAAAAAATACATGTATCTATAAGGATAATGGTAAAGGATTTAACCCCAATGAAGACGTTCTGAAAGGAGGATTAGGATTACGGAATATAAGAAGTAGGGTAGAGCTTATCAATGGTACATTGAAGATAGAAAGTGAAAACAGCAAAGGAATTACCGTAGAATTTACATTTTAATTGATTAATAAGATGGAAAAAGATACCATTCGCCTGATGATCGTAGATGATGAAGCACTATTTCGTCAGGGAATTTCATTGTTGATACAGAGAGAAAAAGATATTGTGCTGGTGCGTGATTTCAGCAATGGAAGAGAATTGCTTGATGCATTTGTTACCCTTGAAGAGTTACCGGAGATTATATTGATGGATCTCAATATGCCGGAAATTAACGGAGTGGAAGCCACCAAACAGGTCCATATCAAATACCCTCAGATCAAAATTATAGCCCTCACCAGCTATAATACAAAAGCTTTTATTGTCAATATGATCCAGTCTGGGGCATGTTCTTTTTTGAAAAAAAATTCAAGTCCCTCAGAATTGGTTAATGCCATTAGAGAAGTACATCAAAAAGGATTCTATTATAATATGGAAGTAATGGAAGCTTTACATCAGAACCTGACTGAGCCCAAGAAGAAGGTTTCCAGTATCTTTGATGCCAATCACATTTCTAAAAGAGAGAAAGAAGTACTGGAGTTGATCTGCCAACAGTACAGCACTCCTGAAATTGCAGATCAGCTCTTTATAAGTTCAAGAACCGTAGAAGGACACCGTAATAGCCTCCTTCTGAAGACAGGGTCTAAAAATACAGCTGGTTTGGTAGTCTATGCCATAGAAAGTAAAATGGTAGACACAAATTATCTAAAAGACAGATTCGATTAAATTTTATTGATATTTTCTGATTAAATTAGTTTGTATTTTGAAATAAAAAACTAACCGACAGAAAATAGAAAAGATGGAATTTACAATCGAAGATATTACAACAGCACATCAAAAAGTAAAGAGCGGGGTAGATTTCCCTCAATATATTCAGACTATAAAAAGTCTGGGCGTTGCTCATTATACAACTTATGTTTCTGACGGAAATACAGCCTATTTCAACAGAGATCATCAATCGGTTCATACCGGAAGTAAATATGGTATCCTTATCATTTCTGAAAAAACCAATCTCGACCATTTTAAAACCAGATTAAAACTTCATCAGCAGGGAGGTACAGATTACTATACCTTCTGTAATGATTGCGCAGAAAACGGAATTGAAGGCTGGGTAATGAATCTGGAAGCAATGACCTGTACTTACTTTGATAAAGAAAAAGAAGAAGTCCTGGTAGAACAGATTCCAGCCTAAGATAACTGGGATTTAAGGAAAGAGTCAGATTTAAAGTTGCTTAAAATAAAGCCTAGATCAGATCAATCATAAAAATACCGTTTGCTATTATTGATTTAAATTATTAATTTTGTTAAAACGATAGATAATAGTAATTGATAAACATGAGAAAGGTTTTTACGAAGTTGGCATTCACTGTATTGAGCTTAGGGTCGGTTTTAACATGGGCACAAAAAAATGATCTGGGTGCCTGGTATATGTATTTTGGAAACAATAAGATCAGTAAAAAACTGAACTGGCACAATGAAGTTCAGTACAGAAATTTTGATGCTATTGGAGATCTGGAACAGCTACTGATCCGTACCGGAATTGGATATGATCTGACCGAAAATAATAATAATGTGTTGTTGGGATATGGTTTTATCCTAAGCCAGCCTTATGTAAACGGAGATAAAAAAGAAAATATAGAACACAGAATTTTCCAGCAGTATATTACCAAGCAGAAGTTCGGACGTTTCAATCTTCAGCATCGCTATCGTTTGGAAGAACGTTTCCTGGAAGACGATTTTAGAATGAGATTCCGTTATATGTTAGGATTGAATATTCCGATCACTCAAAAGGAAATGTTGCCGAAAACTTTGTATGCATCTGTATATAATGAGATTTTCCTGCATTTCAATAGCCCTACTTTTGATAGAAACAGAGTCTACGGTGCTTTAGGCTATGTAATTAACAAAAACATGAGAATTGAAGCCGGATATATGAATCAGATTCAGGAAAACAGAAACAGAGGACAAATTCAGATTGGTTTTTATAACAACATACCGTTTACCAAAAACTAATGTTGATTGTTTCTCATGAATGCGCTGATGGAAAAAACTTTTATTTAAAAGATATTGATAAAAAATTAACACAAAAAACGAACACATAATGCATTCAGGAAAAAGATTTGGTGCCCGTGAATTTATCAAATGGACACGCCGCAGTATTTATGCCTTACTTGTATTGGCAGCCATCCCTACCGTTTTATATTTCCTAGGTTGGAAATTCCTTTCCGTACCCTGGCAGCCTATCGCTATCATGGGAACGGCAGTTGCTTTTATCGTAGGATTTAAGAATAATGCCAGCTACAGCAGGCTCTGGGAAGCGAGACAGATTTATGGAGCTATTATCAATGACAGTCGTAGCTTCGGATATATTTTACGAGATTCTCTTGGAGTGAAAGATGCAGGTAAAGTAAAAGAAATGTTCCTTCGTCATTATGCATGGCTTACGGCACTTAGGTTTCAGCTCAGAGAACCAAGAGCCTGGGAAAATATGGGAACAGCCCAGTTTGATGAATACTCCAAAAAATATGATATTCCGGAAAGGCTTTCAAAGCTGGATGATGAACTGAAGAAATATCTTTCAGAAGCAGAACTTCAGTATATTCTTGGCAAAAAGAACAGGGCTACACAATTGATGGCCAGTCAGAGTAAAGAATTGTCTGAAGCGTATGAAAAAGGAGAAATCAATGATTTTCAATGGACTCAGATCAATCAGCAGCTGGTAAAATTTACCGACAGTCAGGGAAAAGCAGAAAGAATTAAAAACTTCCCTTATCCAAGGAATTTTTCATCCATTACAACTTACCTTTTGTTGTTGTTTATTGTATTTGTTCCTTTCGGAATGTTGAAAGAATTTGATAAGCTGGGAGAGGGCTCCATGGTGGAAGGATGGACAATTTGGTTCAATATTCCTTTCTCATTATTGGTGACTTGGTGTTTCCATACACTGGACAGTGTAGGAGAGGCTTCGGTAAACCCTTTTGAAGGAAGTGCCAATGATGTTCCTATTACCCAGATCAGCCGTACCATTGAAATTGATATGAGAGATATGCTGGATGAAACCGATCTTCCACCGGCCATCACTCCAAAAAATAATATTGTACTTTAAATTAAAGATTAAGAAATCGCTGGAGTTAGATTTAGATCTGCGTTATCTGCAAAATCTGCGTGAGATAAAAAAACTTGTAGATTTAGATAAACAGCCATCCACATCAGTTAGATTTTCTAGTCATAAATAGCAAAAAATAATACTTAAAAAAACTAAATCGAAATGATTCACAGTTATGTTATAATATCCATTGTAGTCTTACTGTCTGTAATGATATTAGTAATGATTGGGCAGAAGCTGAAGGTGGCTTATCCTATTTTCCTGGTGATTGCAGGATTACTGATAAGCTTCATTCCGGGAATGCCACGTGTAGAGATAGAGCCCGATCTTGTTTTCCTTATTTTCCTGCCTCCTATCTTGTTTGAAGCCGCATGGTTTACTTCGTGGCAGGATTTTCATAAATGGAGAAAACAGATCTTTTCCATGGCTTTTGGATTGGTGTTTTTAACATCAATTGTCGTAGCTTATCTTTCGTCTTCCATTATTCCGGGACTTACTGTAGCAATGGGGTTCCTGTTGGGTGGAGTAAACTCACCACCCGATGCTGTAGCCGCTACTTCAGTATTGAAACATATGAAAATCCCTAAAAAGATCACCAGTATTCTGGAAGGAGAAAGTTTGATTAATGATGCATCCAGTTTAATTGTCTTTAAATTTGCTCTGGCAGCCGTTATTTCAGGGCAGTTTATCTGGAGAGACGCCATTCAGGATTTCTTTACCATGGCCATTGGCGGAATTGCAATGGGGGTAGCTGTAGGTTTTTTATTTGGGGCGTTACTTAGAATTATCCCAACAAACTCCAATATAGATACGGTCATTACCCTGATTGTTCCTTACATTATGTATGTGGGAGCAGAACATTTCCATTTTTCAGGAGTGTTGGCAGTGGTTGCCGGTGGATTGCTGATGTCTTACAATTCCCATTGCTACCTGAGTCATACCTCAAGAATTCAGTCCGGAAACGTGTGGAGTGTTTTGATATTTCTAATGAATACTATCATTTTTATCCTGATCGGTCTTGAATTACCAATTGTAGTGGAAGGTCTTACGGATTATACCATTTCGGAAGGAATTTTCTATAGTGTAGTTATTGGTGGGGCCATTATTGGAACAAGAATAATGTACAGTTATGCCTTGATGTATTTTCCAAGGGTTTGCTCCAAAGAATTGAGGTTAAAAGTCCCGAAGCCGGACTGGCGTGAACCGTTTATCATCAGTTTTGCCGCAATGAGGGGGGTAGTTTCACTGGCTGCAGCATTGTCAATTCCTGCCTTTTTACCGAATGGAGATGCATTTCCGCACCGAAATATCATTTTATTCGTAACTTTTGTTATTATCCTGATTACCTTAGTTGGACAGGGATTGTTACTTAGTCCGATTCTGAAACTATTGAATATCCAGGATGCAGGAAGCGAATTGCCGGAAGAAAAACAGGAAGTTATCCTAATGCGCAAACTTAAAGAAACAGCTTTGCATAAATTGGATAATGATTTTTCTGAATTGGCGGTGTCTAACAGCCTTGTTCGTCACCAAAAACATAAACTGGAAAACGAAATGATGCTGATGGCAGATAAAGCCCAATGCATGGCCTCTACCGGAGATTATGTAACGGCAATTAATCAGAATAAAGATGTGTTGCGTCAGATCATTCAGGCACAGAGAAATGAATTACATAGAATGAAAAAAGAGAAAATATTTGACGATCATGTGATGAGAACCATTGAAATGCAGCTGGATTTTGATGAAGCAAAAATTACAGGATTCTCTCACTGATGCTATTTAATTTTTACAATAAAGTAAATAGTAAACCACAAAAGTCACAAAAGGATTTAAGCTAAGTCTAAAATTAAAGTTAACTTGCATAAGATTCACCAGGGGAAAATCTACAGATTTTCAAACTTAAGTGCTCTTCTCAATAATAAGAATATTAACTTTAAAATAACTCAAGTGTTCAGATTCTTTTGTGACTTTTGTGGTTAAAGATGATGTAACAATTCATTTAAACTTAATAATATGAATACACCAATCACCATTCAATACAAGATAAATGTTCCAGCTGAAAAAGTTTGGAAAGTATTAACGGATAAAAGTGAAATGAAGTCTTGGTATTTCGATATTCAGGATTTTGAACTGGCAGTAGGAAAGGTATTTAATTTCTACGAACCGGGAGGAGAAAATAAATACCATCACCAAGGTGAAATTCTTGAAATTATTCCCAATCAAACATTGAAATATAGCTGGTATTATCCTGATTTTTCAGACCAAAAAACAACCGTTACATGGGAACTGCAATCCGAAGGTGATGGAACTTTAGTGATGCTAACCCATGAAGATATTGAAAATTTCAAAGATTTGGGAGAAGGCTTTTCAAAAGAAAATTTTACAGGTGGCTGGAATTCAATTCTAGGGCAGAGTCTAAAAGAATATTTAGAAAAATAAAAAAATGGTAGTATTACAGTCTTTTCATATTCAAGACGCGTCGGAATTAATTTCAAACATAAAAGATCAAAGAGCACTCCTTCAGTTTGCCGGTCCGATGTACAGTTTTCCTTTAACGAAAGATCAGCTTGACGGAGATTTATCTGATGAAAACAGAACCCTGTTCAAAATAGTTGATGCAGAGAACCAAAATACAATAGGACACGCCCAGATATTATTAAAAGAGAAAACTTTTCTGTTGGGAAGAATTCTGATCTGGGATGAAAACAACCGTGGAAAAGGCTACGGGAAAAAAGTAATGCAGGAACTCCTGAAATATGGATTTTATCATTTCAACAAAGAATGGGCAGAACTGAATGTATACGATTGGAATATCGGAGCTATTGAATGCTATAAGAAAGTAGGCTTTGCTATTGATCCGGAGGTAAAGAATGAAGTGAAAATTGATGATGAAAACTGGGTTTCAATCAATATGAAAATTCACAGAGACACCTTTGAACTATAGAAATCATGAGCAGATTTACGGGGCTTAGACCCATACTTTGGACTGAAAATCTGGATGAAACCATAGGATTTTATGTTCATATTCTCGGTTTTGAATTGTTAAACAGAAATGATGAATGGCATTGGGCTTCACTTCGAAAAGATAATGTTTACATCATGCTTGCTTTACCTAATGAGCATGAAAATAATGTTGCTGTAGGCTTCTCAGGATCATTTTATTTTAATGTAGATAAAGTGGATGAATTATGGGAAGATCTTAAAACAAAGGCCAAAATCTGCTATGAAATTGAAACTTTTGAATGGAGAATGAGAGAATTTGCGGTATATGATAACAATGGATATATCCTACAATTTAGTGAACCTATGGATAATATTGGCAAGACGGAATAAAATTTGCTATTTTTGGGGAAATATTTAGAAAGTCAATGAAAAAAAATATAATAGCGGGTTTCGCAGCAATTCTATTACTGGCATCTTGTAATAAAGATAAGGAGATTCTTGATACATTAAACACCTATAATCATTCAATGGAAGCAAAAGGATATCATTTTGGTGATAAACTTCAGCTTCCGAAAGAAGTAACGGAAAATGCAGAAAGCGTAACCGTCAGCTTTGGGGATAAAGAAACTACAGACCTTACTATTGATCCTAAGTTTTTTACTTTAGGTGATAACGCGGTTACTTTCAATATCAAAACAAAAGGTGGAGAAGTGCTGAATCAGGATGCAACCATTAATGTTTTTGCAAAAAATCCTGAAAAAAATATTGCATATCAGATTGTAGCAGAATACCCTCACGATCCGAAAAACTTTGTACAGGGATTTCAGGCAGAGGGAAATACCATTTATGAAAGCGATGGTCAGAACGGATCTTCACAAATCCTGAAATATACATTGGGAACAACTACACCACTTGCCTCCACAAAACAGGCTCCAGAGGATTTTTCTGAAGGGAGTACTATTGTTGGTGACAAGGTATACCAGTTGACATGGCAAAGTAAAAAAGGATATATTTATGATAAAAGTTCCCTGAAACTGCTTTCAGAATTTGCTTATCCAAATGTATTGGGTGAAGGTTGGGGACTAACGTACGACGGAAAAAACCTGATCGCATCAGACGGAAGTAAACTTTTATATTTCCTGGATGCTAATGATCCTTCAAAATTGATTAAATATATTGCAGTAGCAGGAAGCACACAGGCATATGATCAACTGAACGAGCTGGAATACCACAACGGATTCCTTTATGCTAACGTATGGCAAAAACCAATCATCTTGAAAATTAATCCTGCAACCGGAGAAGTGGTAGGGACATTCGATTTCACAGAAATTGCAAAACAAAATACCAAAGGAACTGATGATGTTCTGAACGGAATTGCTTTCAAAGGAGAAAATATGTTGGTAACAGGGAAGAACTGGCCGAAGATTTATGAAGTTGTTATTAAATAAGAAAAGTTTCATAACAATTTCTATTCGAATAAAATAAAGATGTAAATTGGTAGCGTTCCGTAAGGAGCGCTATCTTAGTAAAAAGAATTTTGAGATTAATCTATCTGATATCCATTTTCATTTTCTGTTCCTCTGCGGCACAGAACGTTATTCCTTTAGATACTTTAAAGTTGAAGGAAGCCAAAGATATGCTGGCTGACGACTACGGCAACCTGTACATCTATAAAAATAAGGACTTTAGCTTTACCAAATATGATTCTTTAGGGAAACAGATCGGGAAAATGATGCTTACGGTTCCTTATAAAGTGCAAACCGTACAAAATCCTCTGAATGTACCTTTATTTTCTGAAAATGCCCAGGAAATGAAATTTGTGGATCAGAATATGAATGAAATCCAGCGAATTGATTTTAAACAGAAATTTGGATTTATCAGAATGGCTTATGCTGAAGATTTGCAGCAGTTATGGCTACTGGATGACAGTACAAAGCGTTTGATACAATATAATTTCAGAAATGATACCACCATCAATTCATTTCCTTTTGATATCAGTTTCGAGGATCTGATGGATTTGCTGGTATATGAAACTAAAGTATACGTTCTCACCAAAAAACATATCAGAATTTATAATCTGAAGTTCGAAAAACTATTTGAAGCCCCCGTAGATAACGGAAAGCGATTCAGAAGAGAGAATGATAATATTTTAGTTGTCGCCAATAATTCAATTTTAAAATATGTTCCTGAGAAAGGGATGAGTGTTGTTTTTGAGGACCCCGACGCGCAAATTGTGGATAAAAACATCCTTTCTTATTTTGAAATCAAGGGGAACAAGCTTTATCTTTACAGCCTTGAAAACGTAAAGAAAGCCAGACAGCAGAAACAACAGGAAATTGAGCTTCAGACCATAGAGCAGTCTACAGAGAAACCCGTAGAAAATGTTGAAGAGAAGCCCAATGGAGGAGAGAAAGAAAAGAAGTCCTCTGATAATATATTAGAAAAGTTGGTTGAAGAAACTGCCGAAGTTCAATCAGCAGGCTTAGAAAAGCTTATCATTAATCAGTAAATACAAGGAAAAAGAATATTATGCATATTGCAGTTACAGGAAACATTGGAGCAGGAAAAACAACTTTAACCACAATGCTTTCTAAGCATTACGGATGGGATGCACAATTTGAAGACGTAGACCACAATCCTTATCTGGAGGATTTTTATTCGGATATGAGCAAATGGAGCTTTGCACTGCAGGTATATTTTCTGGGAAGCAGATTCCGTCAGGTAAAAGAGATCAGAGAAAGCGGTAAAAACATTATTCAGGATCGTACCATTTATGAAGATGCACACATCTTTGCAGAAAACCTGAATGATATGAATCTTCTTTCAGACAGGGATTTCAGTAATTATTCATCTGTTTTTGATCTGATGAAATCATTTGTTTCTGCTCCGGATCTTTTAATCTATCTGAAATCAGACGTTCCGAATCTGGTAAAGAAAATTTACAAAAGAGGACGAGAATATGAAGCATCCATCAGCATTGAATACCTTTCAAAACTAAATCAGAAATATGAAAAATGGATTTCCAATTACACAGAAGGAAAGCTGTTGATTATTGAAGTAGACGATTTAGATTTCGTTGAAAAACCGGAAGATTTTGGATTGATTCTGGAAAAAATTGAAACAGAATTACACGGATTGTTTTAACAAACTTTTATCAGAACATTAAGACAACGTCCATTGAATTCTTGTTAAATTTGTGATAGACAAGTTTAATTTTTAAAAATAATTAGAAATGTTAGTGAAGGTTTTACATAATGGAAGCTGTTCAAAGTCAAATGCTGTATTAGAGTATCTTGATGAAAACGGGGTGGGTTTTGAGATCATTAATATAATTGAAGATCCACTAAGTATTCTGGAGATTAAAACCGTATTGAAAAAGCTTAATCAGAGCGTTTTTCATATCATTCGGAAGACAGATAAGCTGTATGTTGAAAACTATGCAGACAAAAATTATTCTGAAGAAGAATGGATTAAGATTCTCTCTGAAAATCCTTCCCTAATCCAAAGACCTATTCTGGTAAAAGGCTCAGTAGCCATGCTGGGAAGACCTATTGAAAATGTAAAGTTCTTTATTGAGAAATAATAAATATATATAAAAGTAGCGGCTGTTTCGAAGAAACAGCCGCTACTTTGTTTTTAAATAAAAGGAGATCTAATTTTCGTTCAGTATTCCAATAAAAAGACAGTCAGAAAAATGACTGCCTTTTATTTTTACAATAGAATAACGCCTTCTATTTTTGCTACTTCTTGATAAATATTCACTACCTGGTTCGCGTCTAATACAAATGCATTAATGTTGCAGGCTGTGTATTTTCCATTTTTGCTTTCCCGGTTTCCCAACGTAAATTTAATACCATCAAAAACTTTGTAAATTTCAGTAAGTTTTGACTGATCTGTAGGAATAATAAATTTAAATAAATAATCTTCCGGAAAATCATGATGACCTTCCAGTTTATCCTTTAAAGACTTGTAAAAATCTTCAGGACTTGCGTGTTGATTTCCTTGTAGTATATCCATCTGCAATTCTAATATAATATATAATAAATATAACGAATTTTTTTCTATTTTCCAAATGGCCCTAAAAGGGATTTGGAGTTTTGATGCTCGTAATCTTCGATGATATTGAAGAGCCCGGCTACCAGTTGTTCAGAAGCAAGCTGGCTTAATCCGCCTGCGTTTACTGTATTTTGATTACCACCCAAAAGACTGCCCAGGAAATTACTTCCGGCCAAAGCTGTGTTGATGGTTTTCACAATACCGTATTCGTTCAGTTTTTCATCCACTTTCGGAGCGATAGCCGCAATAAGCTGTTGGGATGTTTTCTCTTTTAGAATCTGCGTAGCGGTAGTTCCTTCAATAATTCTGGTTACATCCTGAGCATTTAAACTGTTTACTGCGCCCTGTAGGATAGGTCTCGAAGTATTTACAGTGTAAGCAGCTGCCTGAGCAATATAATCTCTTTCCTTAGCAACCAATGAAGGGGCAATTTTTTCCAGCATAGAGTTAATTTCCCTAAGCTGTTTCGGAAGAGCCTTATCTACCATATTATTCTGTAAAAAGGCTTCTTTATTGGTGTAAACACCCATTCCTTTATCAATACCATTCAGTAACATTCTCTTAATAATGGAAAGCCCCATGTCCGAAGTGGCAAGCGTTGTACAGGATTGTACAGTGGTGGTAATAACGGCACCGGTCCCCACTATAAGAGCCGCTGCAATGATATATTTTTTCATTGATCTTTTTTTATTGCTTTTTTCAAAAACTGCACCAAAGGTAAATACTATTATCTATTTAACAAAATATTAATGATTAGTGAATTATTTGGTGATTTTTTTTGTTGAAAACGGGATTTCATCATTAGTGATATAGTAATTTATTAATGAATATTTTGGTTTTAATTTTGTTAATTTGATTTTATTGGCCTTTTTTGTGTAAAAAAAAGCAATAGTTTTTGAATTTTTAAAATATGTTAACATGTTTCGGTTTTTTTTCTATTTTTGGCTAATGTCTTCATTTGAGAAATTAATTGCTTCAAAATGAGACAATGTTGAAAATCTGATTGTACGAATAAAATTGAAACTATATGAAACAAAGTAATTTGAAATATTCATGTCTCATTGCTGTTTTATACTTCGGTATGAATGTCAATGCTCAGACACAACCTAAGGATACCGCTGCTAAAGAGCAGAAGATTGAAGAGGTGGTTCTGATTGGATATGGGTCTCAGAAAAAAGAGAACGTAACCGGTAGTATCGGAGTCGTTTCTGCTAAAGATTTAGCGAATAAACCTAATGCTAACCCACTTAGTTCTATACAGGGAAAAGTAGCAGGTGTACAGATTTTAAACTCTGGAGCGCCGGGAGGTTCTCCGAGAGTAGACATTAGAGGGGTTGGTTCATTGGCAGGTAAGACTGTTTTTATTGTGGATGGAATGATTACCGATGATATTTCTTTCTTAAGTCCTCAGGATATTGAATCTATGAGTATCCTGAAAGACCCTTCAAGTTTGGCAATTTATGGGGCAAGAGCATCCAACGGTGCTGTGATCATTAAAACCAAAACAGGGAGAGGTAAAAAACCTGTTTTCAATTTTAACTCATATTTGGGGATTAAAACAGTAACGAACGTTCCTAAAATGGTTAATTCAGATCAATATTTACAGCTGTATAACGAGAAATTAATCAATGATCAGGCAAAAGATCCTGTATTTTTAAACAAATCATCCTATCCTAATGATACAGATTGGTTCAAGGAGATTTTTAGAACGGCTATAATTAATTCCAATGATATTTCAGCATCAGGTAACCTTGGAAAATTGAATTATTATGTAAGTGTTGGAAACCTTCAGGATGAAGGAAATCTGGCGGCTGGGCAAGGAATTAATTCCGGAAGCGGTTTTAACAGATTCAATACCAAAGTGAATTTGAGTTATAAAATTAACGATAATATTACAATCGGTAATAATTTCACTTTTTCAAAAATGCGTACAGACCATGTAAATAATACTTTGCTGGATGCTTATTCATCTCCTCCTGTTTATGCACCTATTAACCCTGATACAGGAGATTACCAATATTTCACATTGGCTAAAGTACCTAACCCCAGAGCAAAAATGGATCTTTTCAGATCTCAAACCAGAGAAGAAAGATTGCTGAACAATATCTGGGGAGAATATAAATTTTTAAAAGATTTTACGCTACGAATCAGTTATAGCACAGATAATATCAATTCAAATAAGTATGAATATACTCCAACATTTGGCTATGTTCCTGTTGCGGACCAAAAACCAAATAAATTAATAACAAGAGATTCGAGAACCCGAAATTATATCTGGGATAATACATTAAGCTGGAAGAAAAATTTAGGAAAGCATAATATAGAATTGCTGGCAGGTTTTTCAAGAACAAGAAACTCTTACTCTCAGGCGTATGCTGAAGCATTAAACGTAAACTATAACGGAAATAATGCTTCTCTGGATATTTCTCAAGGAACAGATATTTATCGAACAGATTTTGAGTTAGGAGGAAGAGATGTTATTCCATATCAGGATAGAATTCAATCCTTTTTTGGAAGGCTTAATTATGATTATGATGGAAAATATTTAGTGAACGCTTCGGTTCGTAGAGATGGAACTTCTAAGTATTCTGCAAATGACAGATCTCGCGTATTTCCGGCTGTAAGTGCCGGATGGGTAATTTCCAGAGAAAACTTTATGAGTGAGCAAAATGTTGTTAATCTTTTAAAATTAAGAGCAAGCTGGGGTAAACTAGGGAATCCGGATGTACAGAGAGCTTACACACTGAATACAACAATCCTGGATGCTGGTGCATACTTTGGAAATTCCGGCTACCCTGCACAAACCATTGACAGGGTGATAGATCCAAATATTGGTTGGGAAACAACCATAGGTAAAGATTTCGGATTGGAAATGGCTATGTTCAATAATAAACTGAAAATTGATGCTACTTATTTTGATAAAGATACCAAAGATGTAGTATATGGTATTGTTCAAGGGGCTGTTTCTGGAGCTTCTAACTGGAGTGATTATGTTACGAATGCTTATTCTTTTAATAATAAAGGACTTGAATTTTCCATCAGTTATGATACTAAGATCAATGATCATATAAAGTTTGGTGTCTATGGAAATATGACTACCCTTAAAAACAGAATTACTTCTGTTGCTAATAATTCCTATTTTAATGCTGGAGCAAGTTTATTTGGTAATTCAATTATAAGGCTGCAGGAAGGGCAAGCAGTAGGTTCGTATTATGGCTATCAGGTAGTAGGAGTTTTTCAGAACCAGGCTGAAGTAGATGCTGCTGCTACTCAAAATGGAGCACAAGCTGGCGGATTTAAATTTGCAGATCTTGATGGAAATGGTGTAATAGATGTTAGAGATAAAACATTTTTAGGAAGCCCAATCCCTAAGGGAACTTATGGATTTGGTGTGAATCTGAATGTATATGACTTTGATTTCGCTATTGATTTCCAGGGAGTGTTTGGCAACAAAATTTACAATTACAATAGAGAACAGCGCTATGGAAATGAAAGTTGGGATTTAGATTTTTATAATAACAGATGGCATGGTGCAGGAACATCTAATGCTTATCCAATGGCAACCAATAATCAGGCTATTATTTTACCAAACAGTTTTTATGTAGAAGATGGAAGTTATATAAGAATCAGAAATATTCAGGTGGGGTATAATTTACCTACGTCATTTGCAAAATCGATGTCGATTACCAAATTAAGATTATATGTAAGTGCTCAAAACCCTTGGACGAGCTTTAAATATAATGGATTCTCACCTGAAATCTTAAATACTGACAGAGTGCAAATGGGTGTGGATAATAACATTTATCCAATTTCAGCAATCTATACTTTGGGTCTTAATTTAACATTTTAACAAGAAAGAATTATGAAAAAGATATTTTTATCAATCGCATTATTATCACTTGCAGCCAGTTGCAATGATTATTTAGATATAAAACAGGAAGGGTATAAGGAGGCAGAATCATTCTTCAAAACTCAGGAGGATGCAATACAGGCAACAAGTGCTATTTATAGCTTTCTGAGAAGTTGGGATAATTCAGCTTTCCCATATCAGTTTGTATTTGGAGTACCAGCAGATGATGTTGTTAAAGGATCTAATCCTGGAGATGGTTCTTTTATTAATGAATACGATAATTTTACGTATACGGTTAGTAATGAAGGTGTAAGAGGGTATTGGATTGGACAATGGCAAGGTTTAAACAGCTGTAATCAGGTGATTACCAATGTTCCAAAGATTGATATGGATTCTGCATTAAAAACAAGATTAGTTGCGGAGGCAAAAATGTTGAGAGCATACCTTTATTTTAATTTAGTAAGAATATATGGCGGAGTTCCTATTTTTGATGGGCTTCAGAGTAATTATAAAATTCCAAGAAATTCAGTAGAGGAGGTGTATAACTTTATTATCTCTGATCTTACCAGTGCAGCAGAAATTCTACCTCAGAGTTATCCTGCTTCAGATTTGGGAAGAGTAACAAAAGGTGCTGCATTAGGCTTACTTTCCAAAGTATATCTTTATAAGAAAGACTGGCAGAAAGCATATGATACCTCTAATCAGGTAATGGCGATGGGGTATGATTTAGATCCGGACTTCAACCATGTATTCAGACCGTCAGGAGAATTTGGAAAAGAATCTGTTTTCGAAGTGAACTGTGATTGTATTCCTCCATTGAAAGGGAGTCAGTATGCTGAAGTGCAGGGAGTAAGAGATCAGTTTGGCTGGGGCTTCTTTACTCCTTCCAGCGCTCTTGAAAATGCCTTTGAGCCTGGTGATATCAGAAAAGAACTTACAATCCTTAGAAATGGGGAAACAACTCCGGAGGGCGATTTAATTGCTATGGGAGATGCACAATCTGTAACTACCTATAATCAAAAAGTATATGTGCCAAAAGCATTGAATAAGAGTGCTTGCGGTTATGGATCTATTCAGAATATCAGGATTTTAAGATTTGCAGAAATTCTTTTAATCAATGCTGAAGCCGCTAATGAACTAGGAAATTCTGGTGCAGCGATCACAAGTCTTAATAAAGTGAGAACAAGAGCTAAACTTACAGGTACTACAGCTTCAAATCAGCTAGATCTTAGAAATGCGATCTGGCACGAACGTAGAGTAGAACTAGCAATGGAAGGAGATCGTTTTGTAGATCTTGTAAGAACAGGACAGGCTGCTACAGTACTTGCTCCTTATGGATTCAAGTCAGGAAAAAATGAATTATTCCCAATTCCATTTGATGCCATTACTGAAAGTGCCGGTGTGTTTACACAAAACCCAGGATATTAATCAATAACCATAAACTAGAGGAGAGTGAAAATTCTCCTCTAATTTTATAACCCTTAACCCCGATACCAATGAAAAGGACCCTATTGTCAATTGCCGTAACTTCTTTGCTCTTCACTTATTCTTGTAAAAATGTTCAGACTTCCCAATCTGAAATCGTAAAAAATAATGCAGTTAAAAGTACAATTACGGATGAACAACTAATGGACAAAGTGCAGAAAGACGCCTTAAAATACTTCTGGGATTATGCAGAACCCAATTCTCTGCTGGGAAGAGAACGTTACCATGAAGATGATATCTATCCGGATAACGATAAACATGTTATCACAACAGGAGGTTCAGGATTTGGATTGGCAACCTTACTGGTAGGAGTGGAGAGAGGATTTATTCCAAGAAAAGAAGCTGTGAAAAGATTGACCCATATGATGGATTTTCTGGCTAAAGCAGACCGTCACAAAGGTGCCTGGTCACATTGGATTAATGGAGAAACCGGAAAAACCGTTCCTTTTGGAAAAAAAGATAATGGTGGAGATCTTGTAGAAACAGCATTCCTTACTTCAGGGATATTGATGGTTCGTGAATACTTTAAAAACGGAAATGCAGAAGAAAAAGCTTTAGCCGAAAAATGTGATGAACTTTGGAAAGGAATTCAATGGAACTGGTACACCAAAGGCGGAGAAAAAGTGCTATACTGGCACTGGTCACCGGAATACCAATGGGAAATGAATTTTCCATTAGAAGGCTATAATGAATGTCTGATTACTTATATCCTTGCCGCATCTTCACCTACGTATTCCATAGATGCTGAAACCTACTATAAAGGGTGGGCCAGAAACGGAACCTACCTTACAGACAAAACAAAATACGGGCTCCCTCTGTATGTAAAACACAACTATGCCGAAGAATATGGCGGGCCACTTTTCTGGGCTCAATATTCATACGTTGGACTTGATCCTACAGGATTATCTGATAAATTGGTGAAAAACTATTTTGATATTAATAAAAATCAAACCCTTATTGATTATAAATACTGCGTTGAAAATCCGAAACAATGGAAAGGCTACAGTCCAAACTATTGGGGATTAACAGCCGGTTATACAAGAAATGAAGATGGAAGCACAGGCTATACGGCTCACATGCCTGGCAATGACAATGGAGTAATAACCCCAACAGCTGCCTTGAGCAGTTTTCCATACACTCCAAAAGAATCCATGGATTTTTTACGATTCATCTATACTCAAAAGCCTGAATTTATCGGATCAGCGGGACCTTACGATGCAACATCCATCAATTATAACAACTGGTTTACGCCAAGATATCTGGCCATAGATCAGGGAACAATAGCACCCATGATTGAAAACTATAGAACCGGTTTTCTTTGGAAGTTATTCATGAATGCTCCGGAAATTCAGCAGGGATTGAAAAAACTAAGCTTTCAATCCACAAAATATGGAATAAAATAATTGATTGGAAGAGGCTTACAAAGACCATTTCAATCAATGATAAAAAAATAAAGCTTGCAGATTTATCTGATAACGCAGATTTTGAATAGAACTCAAACACAATAATCTGCTTTATCTGCACAAGCTGCGAGAGAAATAAAAACCAAATCCAAGGTATTAGCCCAAACCTAATAGCACTATGAAACTAAAACATCTTCCCCTTTTATTGCTCCCACTTTCCCTACAGCTTAATGCTCAGGAAATAAAAGCAGAGCTGAATAAAGAAATTAAACGTCAGGAGAAAATGTCCTATATTTTGGACTATCCTAAAAATGCAAAAGGAAATGTTCCGTTGATTGTGTTTCTTCACGGTTCAGGAGAAAGAGGAACTAATCTTGAGTTGGTAAAAGCTCACAGCCCGTTCACGTATAAAAATCTGATTAAGGAACCAATTGCTATTTTGGCGCCACAATGTCCTGCAGATAGCTGGTGGGATACAGTTACCGTATATCATCTGATCAAAGAAATTCAGAAAAAATATAAAATTGATGCTTCCAGAATTTACCTTACCGGTCTTTCTATGGGAGGCTGGGGAACCTTAAAACTGGCTATGGAACATCCTGAAATATTTGCAGCAGTAGCTTCAGTTTGTGCACCTACAGATCAGGTGATGACCGCCAATATTCAGCAGTTTAAAGATTTGAATATGAAAATATTTCACGGAGGAATGGATGATATTGTATTGCCGGAGAATGCCTTCAAATTTTATCAGAAGCTTCACCCTGTAAATCCGAACGCAGAATTAGTGATTTTTCCAAATGATAATCACAATTCATGGGATTCAGCTTATTCAAATCCACAGCTATATGAATGGATGCTGTCTAAAAAGAAAGAAAAATAAGAATACATATTTCGTTAAGCGAAAGAAGATCCATAAAAATCAAAACAATAATAATAAGAAGATAGATTTATGAAAAAGTTAATTGTACTTGCAACGTTGGCGCTTTCACCTGTGTTTTCCGCTCAGGAAATGGTGGACAAGCCTGTGCAGTCTTATCAGACTGCTCAATATCAGGCCAAGAAAAAAGCCTTTGTAGATAATCTTTTATCTAAAATGACCTTAGATGAAAAAATCGGTCAGATGAACCTTCCTACCTCCGGAGATTTTACTACCGGAATGGCGCAGAGCTCAGATATCGGAAAAAAGGTAGAGCAGGGATTAGTAGGTGGATTATTCAATATAAAAGGAGCAGATAAAATTAAAGCCGTTCAGAAAGTAGCTGTTGAAAAAAGCCGTTTGAAAATTCCAATGATTTTCGGAATGGATGTAATCCACGGATATGAAACTACTTTCCCTATTCCATTAGGATTAGCCGCTTCTTGGGATATGAATCTGGTACAGCAATCTGCAAAAGTTGCTGCAAGAGAAGCCGCAGCCGATGGAATCAACTGGACATTTTCGCCAATGGTGGATATCTCCCGTGAACCACGATGGGGAAGAGTTTCCGAAGGTTCCGGAGAAGATCCGTATTTAGGAAGCGAGATTTCAAAAAATATGGTGTACGGTTACCAAGGAAAAGACTTGGCTAATGGAACCAATATATTAGCTTGTGTAAAGCACTTTGCATTGTACGGAGCCGGGGAATCGGGAAGAGATTATAACACGGTTGATATGAGCCATGTAAGAATGTTCAATGAATATTTTCCACCTTACAAAGCCGCTGTAGATGCCGGAGTAGCTTCAGTAATGGCTTCTTTTAATGAGGTGGACGGAGTTCCTGCAACAGGAAACAGATGGCTTCAGACCGAAGTATTGAGAAACCAATGGAAGTTCAACGGGTTTGTAGTGACAGATTACACAGGAATCAATGAAATGGTGGATCACGGAATGGGAGATCTTCAGCAGGTTTCTGCATTAGCTTTAAAAGCAGGTGTTGATATGGA
The DNA here is from genome assembly GCF_000829375.1 of Chryseobacterium sp. StRB126. NCBI lineage: Bacteria > Pseudomonadati > Bacteroidota > Flavobacteriia > Flavobacteriales > Weeksellaceae > Chryseobacterium > Chryseobacterium sp. StRB126. Next base: position 3,596,216 of record NZ_AP014624.1, on the reverse strand, counting down.
TATGGTAGGAGAGGGCTTTTTAACCACTTTAAAAAAATCATTATCCGAAGGTAAGGTTACACAGGCTGAAATTGATATGGCAGCCAGAAGAATCCTGGAAGCAAAATATGACTTAGGTCTTTTCGATAATCCATACAAACATGGTGATGCAAAATTAGCAGCCAAAGAAGTGTATAATCTGGAAAACCGTAATATCGCAAGAAATGTTGCTGCACAATCAATGGTTTTATTGAAAAATGAAAATCAGGTATTGCCTTTAAAAAAATCAGGAACTGTTGCGGTGATCGGTCCATTGGTGAATAACTCAATCAACATGGCTGGAACCTGGAGTGTGGCTACAAAACATAACATTTCAGTTAACTTAATGCAGGGGCTTCAGGCAAATTATGGTAAGGAAGTGAAATTCCTTTCCGCAAAAGGAGCCAACATTGATTACAATGCAAAACTGGAAGACATTTATGCTGCTCACGGAAAGAAAACCGATAGAGATAACCGTTCAAAAGAAGAACTGTTAAAAGAAGCAGTAGACGTTGCCAATAAAGCTGACGTTATTGTCCTGGCTATCGGAGAATCTGCAGAAATGAGTGGAGAATCTTCATCAAGATCAGAAATCACGATTCCTCAGTCTCAGGTAGACCTGCTCAATGAATTGAAAAAGACAGGAAAACCAATCGCTATGATTCTTTTCACAGGCCGCCCGCTAGCACTAACGAATGTAAAAGACACCCCTGATGCCATTCTTAACGCTTGGTTCCCGGGTTCAGAAGCAGGAAATGCAATGGCCGATGTTCTTTTCGGAAAAGTAAACCCATCAGGAAAACTTCCAATGACTTTCCCAAGAAGTTTAGGACAGATTCCTATTTATTATAATGCTAAAAATACAGGTCGCCCGTTAGATCAAAAGCTGACTGATAAATGTGAGTACCAAAGATTCCGTTCTAATTATATGGATGAGTGCAATACTCCTTTGTATGCATTCGGTTATGGATTAAGCTATACGAAGTTCAACTACTCTGATATCAGTATTTCCAATCCTAATCCAAAAGGAGATCAGGCTATTCAGGCATCTGTTACGGTAACCAATTCCGGAAACTACGATGGAGCAGAAGTAGTGCAGCTCTATATCAGAGATATGGTGGGAAGTATTACAAGACCCGTAAAAGAATTGAAAGGTTTCCAGAAAATATTTTTGAAAAAAGGAGAATCTAAAAAAGTAACCTTTGAGATCACTCCGGAAAATCTGAAATTTTACAACGGAGAGTTGAAATACGACTGGGAGCCAGGTGAGTTTGATATTATGATCGGAACAAGCTCCGATGAGGTGAAACATTCTAAAGTCAATTGGACAAAGTAAAAAGTAGTTTTTTTTCACAGTAATGTGTTTTATGATATTTTTGGCATGATTTTTATTAATACCCTGCGTAGTTATCATAATAATACAAACAACATGAAAAAAACAATTTTATTGAGCGCAATGTTCCTTGGTACTTTAGCATTTGCACAACAAACACCGGTATTAGGTGGCGATAAAGATGCTCACGGATGTATCGGTTCAGCCGGATATACCTATTCACAGATCAAGAAAGACTGTGTTAGAACTTTTGAACAAAAGATCAAATTAAAAGAGGTCGCTACAAAAGGAGATTATATTGCAGCAGTTATTTTCAGCAAAGACAAAAAAAATGCTGAAGTTTTTGTAAAAGATGGAGAAAACAGGAGCATAATTCTTACCAGAGCAGGAAAAGCAAAAGTGTGGAAAAAAGATGGTTATGTACTGACTCCTTACAAAAAAAATGGTTTTCAGCTTAAAAAGGATAATGTTGTAATCTATCAATAAGATCAGTTTTCAAAGAAAGATAAAGTCACTCGGAAGGGTGGCTTTTTTTGTGGATACAAACTATGGAAAATAAATAATGACAGGCCTTCAGTGAGGTAAACAGAACTGGAATAATAAAATAAATAATTGTTCAGTGAATTATATTTTTGTAACTAGGAATGAAATTAATATCTTTATTTCCAAAACACTTTTACCCCACTGAAAACATTAATAATTTAAATATGAAAAAACCAATTTTATTTAGCATGATGTTCCTTGGCTCTTTAATTTTTGCCCAGCAAAAAACTCCGGTTTTGGGAGGTGATAGAGATGTTCATGGTTGTATAGGCTCTGCAGGTTATACCTATTCACAAATCAGAAATAATTGTGTAAAGGTTTTCGAACAGAAAATCAAATTAAAGGAAGTAGGCTCAGATAAAAGCTATACTACAATGACGGCTGTTATTTTTAGTAAAGATATGAAGCGGGCTGAAGTTTTTATTCCAGAGGGAAGTGCCAAAAGCATTATTCTTGAAAAAGAAGGAAAAAGCAAACTCTGGAAAAGTGGAAGCTATATTAAAGAAACCTATGTTTTAGTTCCCTACAAGAAAACCGGGTATCAAATTAAAAAAGATGATGTAGTCATTTATCAATAAGATCAAATTTTCAAAAGCTTAAAACCACTCGAAAAGGGTGGTTTTTTTATGAATTTATATTCCGGATGGTAAGAATCTTCTTTTATTAAGGAGCTTTATCCCGCTATCCACTCATACTCCTCGCGCCAAAGCTATCCTGGCGAAGTCTAAGGGCCAACCGTTTGCTGTGGGGTAACCGTTTCTATCGGGGCTAATGGATAAGTAATAAGTGATAATTGATGAATGATAACAATATTGTTGTTAAGATTCAATATTACTTATATTATCTCTACCCAAACTATTTTTTTTGTATCAATTATCAATTATCAATTATCAATTATCAATTATCAATTATCAATTATCAATTATCAATTATCAATTATCAATTATCTTGTTCCTATACTTCAATCTCTGCTTTATTACATAAAATACGACAGGTTCTGTCGCAGTACTGTAGTAGATTTGTAGAATCAATGAAGGATCATAGAAGCACAATGAAATGTCCTTATACCTGGAAATAATTTATATTAAATCACATTTACAAGACTTGCGTGAACTAAAAAAAGTTAAATTTGTAAAAATTTGAAAAGCTAATTACTCAACTTAAAATAACACGGGAATGAAAAAGATTTATCTCAGTGCATGTACTGTATGCACCATTCTTGGGCTATCTGCCCAGGAAGTTCTCTGGCAGAAAGACATCAAATCCTCTACTCAGGATTTTCTAAGCCAGGTAACCACTACCATCGATCAGCAGTATCTCATTACAGGAAGCTCTATTCAGTCAGGAAGCGGGAAGATGGAGGCTGGAAGCAGACAAAATAACGGCTACGATTTCCATCTGATTAAATTGAATCAGCAGGGAGAAGAAGCCTGGGAAAAGTATTTCTCAGGAAACAATCACGATTATTTATCTGCGACAGTAACTACCCAGGACGGAGGTTTTCTTGTAGCCGGAACCTCTTACTCAGGAAAAGGATTGGATAAGAAAGAGGATTCCAAAGGCGGATCAGATATCTGGCTCATCAGGATCAATGAATTTGGAGATGAACTGTGGCAAAAGACGTTGGGAACTTCTTCTGATGAAGAAGCCAAAGCAGTCATTCAAAGTACAGATCTAGGCTTTTTTATAGCCGGAAATGTACAAAACTCATCCAAAGGCTATGGATCCAAAGATGTCTGGATCACCAGACTGGACAAAGATGGTAAGGAACTTTCTCAATTGATCTTAGGCGGAAAAGGGTTGGACGAAGTAGAGAAAATGATTCCGACAAAAGATGGTGGAGCCTTATTGGGAATTTACTCAAGGAGTTCCGAGGTCCGTGTTTCGGGATCCGGAGATAGCCCTCGTGGAGCAGCATCGCCTTCTGAACCTAGTACCGCGAATCCCGCATCCCGCACGGGAAAATCTACAGAAAACTTTGGCGAAGGCGACTACTGGATCATCAAACTGGATAAAACCGGAAAAGTAGAATGGGAGAAGAACTTTGGCGGGAAAGGAGATGACCATGTAAGAACGTTGGCCTTAACTGCAAATGGTTATATCATCGGTGGCGAATCCAGATCCGAAAGATCCGGAAACAAAACCGTAGGCATTGAAGAAGGTACAGATTTATGGTTAGTTGCTTTAAACGAAAGAGGCGATGAGCAGTGGCAAAAGTCCTACAATTTTAAAAACCGTGATATTCTGATGGGAATGAGTGTCATTCATTCTTCAGATGACAAATCATCCAAAGGAATTTTGTTAGGAGGCTATACCCAAGCCGAAGGAAGAATAGAGAAAGATGATGAGACTTTCTGGATGCTGTATCTGGATGGGAATGGAAATGAACAGTGGCGAAAACATGTAGCAGGAGAATCCAGACAGAAAGAAGAACGACTTTCAGATTTAAAATTAAATAGAGACGGTTCTATTGTTTTAGCGGGAACCAGTGCCAAAGAATTAGGCAGGGAGAACTGGAAGATTGTCAAGCTGGGTGATAAGCAGGTGAATGATCTGATAGAGAAATATGACATCAAGATTTATCCAAACCCTGTCTCTGACTATGCCTATGTAGAAATCGGTTTTGATTTTAAAGAAGCTGATATTATGCTGTATGATATGAGCGGAAGACAGCTTCAGAACTTCAAAACCAAGAACAGAGTGACTAAGATGAATACCCAGGCTTTGATACAGGGAGCGTACTTAGTAACCATAAAAACAGATAATAACAAAACAGCCAATGCAAAGCTGATTAAAAAATAAAAAACATTAATCATGAAAAAAATAATACTTCTGGCATCTGCATTGTCAGGTATAATAGTATTGGGGCAGGCTTCCATAGATCCCGGAACAAAAAATGATATTCAAAAGATATTTCCTACTACCCCTGAAACATACAGCATGTTCAAAGCTGGGGATTTTCCGGTAGATTACAGGACAGGTAAGCTTAATGTCTCTGTTCCTTTATATGAAATCAAAACCCGATATGGGGTAACTATTCCTATCGGTCTAACCTATAATACAGGTGGAATTAAAGTAGATGAAACCTCAGGTGTGGCAGGACTGGGATGGTCACTGGCCATTCCAAACAGTATTTCTGTGGAAATGCATGGAAAGGATGATATTGAAAACGAGGTATGGTTCCCCCAGCAACCTGGAGAATATGCAATTGGAAACTTACATAATCTTCCACCGGATATTTATTATAGAATGTCAAATATTAAGGATGGTATTATGGACTCTCAACCCGATATTTATCATTATAACCTACCCACTATTTCAGGTTCCTTTATCAAAGATTCAAACGGGAACTTCAGAACGATTCCTTATGAAGATGTAAAAATCTCTTATGCTGACAATAAATTTATCATTATAGATTCTAAAGGGGTTATCTATACATTGTCAAAAGGAAATTCAACCAGTACAATTTCAACAGGTGGTTCTTCTGAATCTTATCGTTCATCATTTATCCTTGAAAAAATTAAATTCCCCAATAACGAGGAAGTAAGTTTCAATTATGGGAAAAGAATGCTATATAAGAATATTACCCACAGTTTTACAGATATTTATATTCCTGTAGAACATAATGATCCTATGTGTGCACCAGCCAACAAGAATCTACATTCAACAACTAATAATATGTATATAGAGGCTTTGCTCACGGAAATTGTTCATGATGATGAAAAGCTTACATTCAATTATGCCAATACTATTCAGGGAGTACAGGGTAGGAAAGATCTGGACGGAGCGGTAGATAATACTTTTGCCCTCAGTGAAATTATAGGGACTTATAAAGATAGAGTGATTCAAAAAATGGCTCTTGAGCATCAATATTTTGAGACTTCTGGCGGAGATAAGCCCTATAAAAATTTCAGATTGAAATTGAATAAAGTAAGAAATCTGCTGGATAATACAGAATACTCTTTCGAATATAATGAAAATGATCAGCCATCTTTGGGAAGTTTTTCTCAGGATATATGGGGATATTATAATGGTCAGAATAACTATGGGCTCATTCCCAATATGCAGTATTTTAACAGGAATTATACACAGGGTGGAAATCGTAATGTATATCCTCAATACTCACAGGCTTATGTTCTGAAAAAGATAAATTACCCTACCAAAGGATCTTCTTCATTTACTTATGAAAACAACAATGTCTGGAAAACACTGGTTATTCCACAGGAGGAAATAACTACAAAATCAAATGTAATTGGAGTTTTAAATCCCGGTGCAGGGTATGCCGAAGAAACAGGACCTGAATTTTACCTTAATGATGCTATGAATGTAGAGGGAACGATAACTTATCTTGTGGATTGGACGAACAGTTGTGCTAATAATATTCCGGGTGGACCAGGATCTATACAGGTTACCAATGGGAATGGCTATCTGGAAGAACTGCAGCCAACGGGTAGCTGGAAAAGAATAGCACAGTTTAGGAATGATGTTCGTGGCCCTATTTTAGAAGTCCCCGGTTCTCATAATCCTGACTATAAAAAACGATTGAGAGTCATGTTACAGACCAATGAGCCAGAACCGGGTTGTTCAGTCTCTTTATCTGTTTTAAGGAAAAGAATTTATAGGATGATGGTTAATGAAAATGCAGTTGTTGGAGGATTAAGAATAAAAAGTATTAATGACTTTGATGGCCAGACCAACTACACCAAAAGAACTTTTGAATATAATAAACCGGATAGTTTAAGTACTCAGTCTTCAGGAAGTATTGCTTCTCCATTAGAATTTTTAAAAATGCACTATAGTGTGGTAAAACCTGAGTCAGAACAAATACTAGAGTTTATATGTGACAACTATGGTTTAAGTGCGGATCAGGCTGTTAATTCAAGCCTCTCCGGAAGAGATGTGGTTTCTTATGAATATGTGACCGAACATACTTTAGGGAAAGGAAAGAAAATGTACCAATTTCCTGTCATTGGAGGTAATTTAAACATAACAATTCCTCTTGCAGGCTGGAATCCTTACCGGTTTCTGAATAAAAATATATTGAATGAAAAGTCGTATTCAGAAAGCGGAGCGTTGCTTCAGGAAAAAAGCTATGAGTATGAAAATTTGTTGTTAAAAAACCCACTATCTTCAGACCATCTTCCTGATTCACCTTATAGTCTGGCTCTTTCTACTTCATTTGCTTTTTTTAATTTGAATCATCAATTTTTGATTAAAATTAATGATTTTTATGTTGTAGAATCCGGTAAATGGCTATTGACTAAATCAACAGATAAAAATTACCTGAATGGGATATTGACTTCGGAGACGGTCAATTCCTACTCTTTGAGTGATATTAATAAACCTATCAATCTGATGAAAAGTGAAACCCGTTTCTTTGATGGTTCGGCTTCAGAAATATCATATCAGTATGCTCATGAGAAAAATAATCAAAAGTTGATCAATGCTAATATAATAGCAACTCCGCTGGAAAGCTCCTCAATCCAAAAAAGAAATGTAAGTGACCCTTCTGGAACAACGATTTCAAAAACAGAAACCAAGTATGATGATCCTGCTAACCTGCTTCCAACTTCAGTATTATCCTTTGATCTCCAGAATTCTCAGGCAGCGACCACGGAAGTTACTTACGATAAGTATGATGCTAAAGGAAATCTACAGCAGTATACTACTAAAGAAGGTATTCCAACAGTTATTATTTGGGGATATGAGAGTATACTTCCTATAGCCAAAATAGTGGGTGCCAAACTCTCAGATATTAATCAGTCATTCATAGATAGTATTGTTATCGCATCTCAAACAGATGGATCGCAAGGTACAATTGCTTCTGAAGAGCGGATGCTGAATGCGTTGGATGGGTTTAGAAACAATTCAGTCTTATCCGGCTATCAGATCACTACCTACAGTTATGACCCTTTAATTGGAGTAAGAAGTATTACTCCACCATCCGGAATCAGGGAAGTTTACCTTTATGATACAGCCGGCAGACTTAAAGAAGTCAGAGAACATAACAATACTGGAAAACTGTTAAAAGAATTTAACTACCATTACAAAAACTAAGACGATGAAAAAAATACTCATTCCCGTAGGTATATTGCTGATAAGTCATTCAGCCTATGCCCAGCTCACTCAGGGAGAAAACTATATTCAATCCAAAACTTATTTGGATTATAATGGAACTACACCTTCCAAAACCTCAGAGACCGTTCAATATTTTGACGGTTTGGGAAGACCTAAGCAAGTAGTTAATGTAAAAGCATCTCCGCTGGGACGAGATGTAGCCACGCATATTGAATATGATAGCCTTGGAAGACAGGTTAAAGATTATCTACCTGTTCCTCAGGGAGAAACTTTAAATGGAGCCCTAATTCCCAACCCATTATCTAATGCAGCCAATACCCCTTATGGTTCAGAAAAGATTTATTCAGAGAAAGTATTAGAAAACTCTCCGTTGAACAGACTTCAACAGCAGATTCAGGTAGGTAATGACTGGAGTACTAAACCTGTGAAATTTAATTATGAAGCCAATGTTGATGGTGAAGTAAAAAAATATGTTGCCACTTTTGATTATTCAACCTTTAAATCCGAGATTAATGTATCAGGCAATTATGGAGGTGGTCAGTTATATAAAAATATCGTTACAGATGAAGATGGAAACAAAACCATTGAATTTAAAAATGGGAAAGGCCAGGTTTTACTGGTAAGAAAAGAAATAAATGCAACAGAAAAAGCTGATACTTATTATGTTTATAATAATTACGATCAGCTGGCTTTTGTAATTCCACCTTTAGCCTCTGTCTTGCCGGCAATAGATACCACTACATTAGATACCCTTTGTTATCAGTATAAATATGATGGGAAAAATCGCCTGGTAGAAAAGAAACTCCCGGGCAAAGGCTGGGAATTAATGGTATATGATAAATCAGACAGGTTAGTTCTCTCTCAGGATGCCAATCTCAGTGTCTCCAATAAATGGCTCATTACCAAGTATGACAAGTTGGGGAGAATTGCTTATACCGGTTTTTTAACTGGCGGTGATAGAGCTGGAAGGCAGAATCAGATCAAGGATCTGGTGATTACTGAAGATAGAAGCACCACAGGATTTACCCGAAATGGCATCACAGTGTACTATACTGATAGTGCCTTTGTTGGAGAAATCCCTACCATTTTAAGTATCAATTATTACGATACCTATCCGGGGTATAACTTTAACCCATCATTTCCATCATCTATTCAGGGTGAAGAAACTTTAAAAGAAGCGGTATCTGCTGAAGGAAAAAGCACAAAAGGGCTTCCAGTGATGAGTTTGATAAAGAACATTGAAGATGATAACTGGACAAAGAATTATACCTATTACGATACCAAAGGAAGAGTGATAGGAACTCATTCTATCAATCACCTGGGAGGCTATACCAAAACAGAATCCAAGCTGGATTTTGCAGGAGTAGCCCAAACCGTTATCACCAAACATAAAAGGTTGGAAACAGATCCAGAAAGAGTTATTACAGAGAATTTTGAATATGACCACCAGAACAGATTATTGGTACATAAACATCAGGTAGATACCAACCCTGTAGAAATCCTTACCCAGAATACCTATAATGAACTATCCCAGCTGGAAACTAAAAAAGTAGGCGGGATTGTAATAGGGTCTCCTCTTCAGCAAATGGATTATAAATACAACATCCGGGGCTGGCTGACCAAGATCAATGATCCTTCTACTCTGAATGGGAAATTATTTGGGTATGAAATAAAGTACAACAATCCATTAAACCCAACCAAATCACCAGGCCGATTTAATGGTAATATTGCAGAGGTAGACTGGAGAAATTCTTCGGAAGACGTTCTGAAAAGATATAATTATGAATATGATCCTCTGAACCGCTTAAGAAATGGCTTCTACTCGGAGCCTAATGCCACTAATCCTTCTAATGGTAATTTTGATGAATATCTGACCTATGATCTGAATGGGAATATCAATACTTTGAAAAGAAAAGCTATTCCTGTATCAGGCGGCACTTCTACTTTGGTAGATGATCTTGAATATAAATACACCGGAAACCGCTTAAATCAGGTGATAGAATCTGCCATGAATGATACAGGGTATGAAGGGGGAAATAATATCATTGATTATGATGCCAATGGGAATATGACCAATATGAATGATAAAAACATCAATTCTATTGGTTATAATTATCTTAATTTATCCCATCAGTTTTCCATCAGTCAGAAGCTTTTGGGATGGACTTATAATACCAATATAAGTCACTTATATCGTGCAGACGGAACCAAACTTAGAACAACTAAGTACAATGCAAGGGAGGGTGATATAGGCAAAACAACGATGATTGATTATCTTGATGGTTTTCAGTATCGCTATTATGACAATGGATTAATCGGAGGTCCTGTGTTATTAGATAAAACCAGTTTTGCTTATGAAGAACAGGCTTATAAGAGTACACAGGATGCTTTAATACCTGGATCTATATCCTGGAAACTGGATTTTGTACCCACAGCAGAAGGTTTTTATAGTTTCACAGAAAACCGTTATATTTACCAGTATAAAGATCACTTAGGGAATACAAGGGTGAGTTTTGCTAAAAACAGCGCAGGAGTTCTTGAGGTTACAGATACAAACAACTATTACCCTTTTGGATTGAATCATATCGGAGGAATTAAAGGACAGTTAGGTAGTTATAAGAATTACAAGTACAACGGAAAGGAGCTTCAAGAGACCGGGATGTATGATTATGGGGCTAGGATGTATATGCCTGACTTAGGAAGATGGGGTGTGGTGGATCCGCTTGCTGAAAAATATTTTAGTGACTCTCCATTCAGCTATGTACTTAATAATCCTATCAGTTATATTGATCCATTTGGAATGGACGTTTATAAATTAGGTACTGATGGTTCTATAGAATGGGTTTCTAGTTCTAAAGAAGATCAACTATATGCTGCAAATCAATTCAATAAGGATAATTCTTTGATAAAAAAGGCAAAAGGATTTACTGTTGGTGAACAAGGATATATTTCTAAAAATACAATATCAGGTAGTTTTACAGATTCAAAAGGTAATGAAAAACAGTATAGCATGATAACTTTTCAAAATGAAGATAAAGCACTTGGTTTACATGAGTATATATCAAATAATGTAGAAGCTGAATTTGCTGTAGGCTCTGGAATAAAAGATGGTCAAGAACAATCTATTGTAGGAAAGAATGGAGCTCTCAATAAACCTGCTAACGAAGGTAGTGTTTCAATAAGTCCCTATCTTGACTATTTTGATCAAAACTCAATCTCATTATTTGGACATAATCACCCGGATAGAGCTTATCAACTTGACCCTAGTGGCTACAACATAGAAATGACTGGTTGGAAAGGTCATGATTATACAGGTTTTAAAAATATAAATGCTGGAAAAGATATTAAAAATGGAGATTATAATACAAGTCAGCTTTTTCCTAATACAGCAACGTTGTTTATGTATAATCCAAAATTTTTCACAGGTCCCAAAACAGTATATTATAATAGAAAAGAAGTTACTTCGATAAAAAACGGTCATCATAAAAGTAATAAAAAATGAGAAATGTAACCATAATATTATCATTATTAATGTTTTCAGTCTTTTATTCACAAAATAAATGTGAAAGATTAAAAGAAACCACTGAAAGTTTATTAAATATGTATGTTAAAGACACTTTAAAAACCTCTTTTAAAGATGGAGATTATATAATTGCGTATATTTATTCAAACGAAAAATTTAATACAATTGGATTTTTAATTGATACTTTTAATAAAAAAAATGATCTGTATAAAAAATCAACAAATTATAGGTGGTTTAAATTTAAAAATAAAAAACTGATTATTTTTTGTGATTTAAATCCTACTCAAAAATGTAAGGAATATTTTAATAAATTAAAATCCATAGAATTATTAGATGTAGATATTGAGATTAAAGATCAAGAAACTATAGATGATCAGCTAGACGGAGAAATAAAGCCTTGGTCGGTTTATTTCAATAAAGACTATAAAATAATAAACGTTAGCGGAAAGATAATAGAAGCAGAAATTGCAGCTCCTAAGGAGTTTAAAATGTTTTTAAAGAAATTTTCTAACTTAAAACTTTATCAAATGACCGAGAACGGGGTGATTGTTTATCCTAAGCCTCATCGGTAATGTTCCCCCGCTGCGCAAAGTCTGTGACTTTGAGTAGTGACTAGTCCTGAAAAAGGTTGACTAGTTTAATAACTCAAATATACTTAAATCAGAGTAGTAATTTTCCTATTCTGATTTTGTTTTTTATATGTTTTTAATTTTACATTATTTTTCATGTGCACTTGGCTTGGAATATTATAATTCAAAGAAAAATGAGGTCTTAAATTATTGTAATAATAGATTGATTGATCAAGCTGTTGTGAGAGATTTTTAAAGTCTTCAAATATATCAATCAATCCAAACTCATATTTCAAAATACCATTCACTCTTTCCGCTATGGCATTTTCATAGGGATCCGAGTTCTCGGTCATGCTAATGAGAATATCACTTTTATTAAGTATTTCAGTATATTCTTTACTACAATACTGTAAACCTCTATCTGAATGATGAATTAAAGAATGCTTGTAGACTCGATTCTTTATGGCTTGTTTTAATGCTTTCAATGTAGAACTTGTCTGTAGATTATCACTCAATTCATAGCCGACAATTTTTTTTGAATAAGCATCAGTAATTAAATGGAGATAATAATTTCTCTCTTTCGTTTTTAGATAGGTAATATCTGCAACCCATACCTTCTCGGAACATTCCAGCTCTTTCTCTTTGATGATATTGGGGTATTTCTTCATCCAATGTCTGGAGTTCGTTGTTTTAAAATAGCTATGTCTTCTGGGGATTAAAAGATAATTGGCTCTTAAAATCTTAAACAACTGATCTCTCCCTACTTGAAGGCTTTCTTTTTCAAAATCATTCTTAAGTAAGATGTAAAGTTTTCGAGTCCCTATTTTAGGCATCTTTTTACGAATTGATAACACCAATTCTATAATCCTTTCTTGATGATTTCTAGAATCAGGTTGTTTTTTCCTTTTATAATAAGCTTGCTTACTATATCCAAACAATCGGCAGATATCTTGCAGTGGAAAATTCGTATGAGGCCTTATTTCCTGGATTGATTGGAACCAGACTTTTTTACAATTTCAATCTTTAGCTCACGCTCTGCGATTTCTATAAATTTATTAAATACTTTGAGCTCTTCTTCCTTTTTCAACAAAGCTGCTTCAAGTTCCTTAATCTTTTGTTTCTGGGGATCTTTCATAGGTCTGCCTTTACTTAGTTGTTTTTCATAAGTAAAGTTACCATATTTTATTAACCATCTGGAAATACATGAATTACCACGAATATTGTATCGAGTCTGTAATTGCGATTTTGTAAATAATCCCCGTTCATATTCGGAGACAACCTGTCTTTTGAAAGCCTCGCTGTATTCCTGTACAGGGAATGCTATTTTTTTTGAATCCATAAGAGTGACTGTTTTTATGATTTTATAGTCAACTTTTTTCAGGACGAGACAAGTTAGCGATATCTAATCATCATGTTTGTATTATTTTAAATAACAAGAAAACCTACCAAAGCGGTGGTTTTCTTGTTCTGTTTTCATTTACAAAACAGAACAATAGAAATAAATCTTTGGGATAATACTTAGGTATAGAATAAAAGGTTTGAATTTTTTATATTTGTAGTAATGAATAAAAAATCATGATAGAAAAGCTAAAGAGTTTACGAAAACAGCGGGGCTATACCCAAGGCTAAAAGCTGCACCAATTTTACCCACAAGTTCACATCTACAACAACAGCGACAACAATACCACCGGAACCACAAAACAAATCGAAAGAAAGTATATATTTGTAAAATAATAGTCCACCTGGCAGGGTGGACTACTGAAAACTAAATTGAAAGAAAGTGATTGCTCTACTATTGTTCGCGGTCACTTTTTGTTTTTCTAGCATTATTGGAAACAATAACCAAAGTGGTCATTGCTACAATAATTAGAAAAAGCAGGGCGAAAAGTGTTATTCCTTCGTTCATGGGACAAATATAATATCATGTTTTACAAAAAAATAGATGTATTAAATGATTTTGACAAGAGATTTTAAATTTTTGTTTTTATAACCACATAAAAAAGCAAATAAAAACATTGCCTGCTAAACTTTCACTACTATTTTTGACATTAATTATTTTTTTCAATTGAAAAAGAAAAATTATATTTACTTAAGCGAGCAAGAGTAGGCGATCACAGTGTAAAGCCTCGCACGAGAAAAGGTTGAGTAGGCAAATCCTGAAAAGTTGAGCGGAGTTGTAGAACTACAAGTACAACGGGAAGGAGTTGCAAGAGACAGGAATGTATGATTATGGGGCAAGGATGTATATGCCTGATCTGGGAAGATGGGGAGTTGTAGATGCCGCTGCAGAGATAATGAGGAGACACTCACCTTATAATTATGCATTTAATAATCCTGTTAACTTTATAAATCCGGATGGGAATGCTTAATATAAGTTCTTTGCTCGTTTGCAAGTTTATCCTATCAATGTAAGAGCTTCCTATTATTTATAAAAATTGATAATAAAAGATAAGCCTGACATCAGTCAGGCTTATCTTTTAAATACATTTTTCAGGATCATAGTTTCTGCAGGCTCCATTTTCGCGGTATTGACAAGTTCCGCTTGGACAGCTTTGTCCCGGTTGTGGAACCCATCCGCCGGAGATTGTTTTTAAATCGGTCTTTGTTAGTTTTTTTAAATTTTTCATACATTTAATTTGTTTTTGGTTACTCTACTCTGTAAGCTTTTCGAGGTCCGCTTGCAACGAATTTATTAAAAAAGTTTAAATAAAATCACTATCTATTGAAAAAACAATTAGATTTTATAAATAAATGTAAATTTACAGAGACACTTTAGAATGATACGAGCTAAAAGCTAGCATTGGCAAGAGAATAGCTTCTAAAAATTGGGTTCATGGAGAATTATTTAGGAATAGAAATCGATAAAACCAGTAAAAGAATTATTAAAATATTTGTAGTCTTTTTTGTAAGTATTTTTGTACTTACAATATTATATCTCATTATAAATTCAAATGAACTTGTAAAACAACAATTATTATCTATTGAAAGATATACAAGAGTAATTGATATTTACAATAATAAAAAAGAGCATAATTTTCCTTATGTTAAATATTCTAACGGAACTCAAAAAATTTTAGAATTTCCATATCAAATAGGTGATTCTGTTTCAAAAAGTAAAGGTGATTCTATTGAATATATTTTCAGAAAAGACAGTATAATAAAGAATAATTATTTTGAAGAAGCAAGAACAAATGGGTTTTTAAAATAGACTAAAAAACTTGCTGCGCAAAGTCTCCCGACTTTGAGCTGATAAAATTCAAAAAAATATTACGTTTATTGATGCAGATGTTAATATAGAACTACAAAACACGAACCCAATAGAATGCTAAGGGAAAACTCCTCAAAATTCTCTACAAACTACGACTACAAAAATCATAAAACCAGAATTTTCATCTCTCACTGAAAAACCGTATTTTTGTACATCTAAAAAGTAAAAGAACGAATGAATTCCTACAAAAATCCATTGGAAGAGCGCTATTCCAGTGAAGAAATGTTGTTTAATTTCTCACATAATAACAAATTCCGTACCTGGAGAAAACTTTGGATCGCTTTAGCAGAGATCGAAAAAGACTTAGGGCTGGAAATTACAGACGAGCAAATCGCTGAATTAAAAGCTAATGCTGAAAATATCGACTTCGATAAAGCAGCAGAATACGAAAAAAAATTCCGTCACGATGTAATGGCTCACGTTCACACCTATGGAGATGTGGCGCCTTCAGCAAAAGGAATTATTCACTTGGGAGCAACTTCAGCTTTTGTAGGAGACAATACAGACTTAATTCAGATCCGTGACGGACTTTTAATCCTGAAGAAAAAGTTGGTGAACGTAATGAAAAACTTAGCTGACTTTGCGATTCAGTACAAAGACCTTCCAACATTAGGATTTACACACTTCCAACCGGCACAGTTAACTACAGTAGGAAAAAGAGCAACCCTTTGGTTACAGAGTTTGGTTCTTGATATTGAAGAATTGGATTTCTTCCTTGAAACCCTTCGTTTCAGAGGAGTAAAAGGAACTACAGGAACTGCGGCAAGTTTCCTTGAACTGTTCAACGGAGATTATTCTAAAGTAAAACACTTAGATAAAGAACTTTCAAAAAGATTCGGATTCGAAAAAGTTTTTGGAGTTTCAGGACAGACTTACGACAGAAAAATTGATGCTAAAGTAGTAGCATTATTAGGAAATATCGCTCAATCTGCTCACAAATTCACTAACGATTTACGTTTACTTCAAAACCTTAAGGAAATTGAAGAACCATTCGAGAAAAACCAGATCGGTTCATCCGCAATGGCGTACAAGCGTAACCCAATGAGAAGTGAAAGAATCGGGGCATTGGCAAAATATGTAATGTCTTTAACGACGAGTTCTGCAATGGTAGCATCTACACAATGGTTTGAAAGAACATTAGATGACTCTGCCAATAAGAGACTAACTATTCCTCAGGCTTTCTTAGCTGTTGATGCGATCCTATTGATCTGGAACAATATCATGAACGGAATCGTGGTGTATCCGAACAGAATCAACAAGCATATTGAAGAAGAACTTCCTTTCATGGCAACAGAATATATCATCATGGAAGAAGTGAAAGCAGGTGGTGACCGTCAGGAAATTCACGAAGTAATCAGAGTTCATTCTATGGAAGCTTCCAAGAAAGTGAAGGAAGAAGGAAAAGAAAATGATCTGATCGAAAGAATCTTAAACGATGATTCTTTAAAATTAGATAAATCAAAATTAAAAGAAGTTTTAGATCCGAAGAACTTTATTGGGTTCGCACCGATTCAGACAGAAGAATTTGTCAAGAACGAAGTGCTGCCGATTATAGACCAGAATAAAGATTTGATAGGATTAGAAGCTGATCTTAAAGTATAAAACAATATGCAGCCTTTTGGGCTGCATATTTTATTTTAAACCCAACCATGAACAAAGTCCTTTTACTCATTTCAATAATCCCTGTACTTGCTTTCTCTCAGGAGAAGGAAGTTTTAAGATATTTTAAAACCAAAGAATCCTTAGTAGGGGTGAAAAACGACAAAGGAAGTATTATCATTCCTGCACAATTTAAAATTTACTCAGACCTTAAAGATGGTGATCTGGTAGAGGGAGAAACCATTCTCTTTGACGGCGAGAAAAAAGATGAGAAACCTCAGAAGCACACCTGGGGATATGTTTATGACCGAAAAGGAAACTTTCTGTACACACCATTTCTGTATGACAATGGCCCAGATTATTTTGTAGAAGGGGTAAGACGCTTCGTTAAAAACGGAAAGATAGGTTTTGTGGATAGAAACGGAAAAACAGTTATTGAACCCCAACATGATTTTGTTGACCATTTTACGTATGGATATGCTTCATTTTGTGATGGATGTAAAAGGAACGATGATGACGGGTATATAAAAGTACCTGGTGAGAAATGGGGAATGATCAATATCAAAGGAGAAATAGTTCAACCACTTACCAAATATTCTGATAAAGATGTGAAAATTGTTGGAAAATATTATCCATATCCTTTTCAATACAACGAAAAAGAGAACAATATTCTTCAGTTTTTTGAAAAGCAGAATAAACTGCTGTCAGATCTTTATTATGTAAATGTTTACAATAAGATCCCTGAAAAAGAAAAGAAATTGTTTTTTGAAATAGTAGAAAGGCCAAAAGAAAATTTCCCTTATTATCAGGTAAATACCTAT
The DNA here is from genome assembly GCF_000829375.1 of Chryseobacterium sp. StRB126. Classification (NCBI taxonomy): domain Bacteria; kingdom Pseudomonadati; phylum Bacteroidota; class Flavobacteriia; order Flavobacteriales; family Weeksellaceae; genus Chryseobacterium; species Chryseobacterium sp. StRB126. The sequence goes on along the minus strand of NZ_AP014624.1, from coordinate 3,578,464 downwards.
GATTACACGAAAAACGATTTGGGAATGCTCAACCGTTTTAAATTCTTAGTTTCAGAAGATGGGAAGACATTTTACACGATAAGAGATTATAATGAGAAAAAAGTTCCTTTTGGAGAATGGCTGAAAAATGAAATAGAAGAAGCCAAACAATTTCAAAAAGTACATCCTGATAACCCGAATAAATTCAAAGATAACCAGAATTAAACCTCATGAGAAAAAATCTACTCATATGTATTTTTGCCTTGGTATTTGTGAAAAACCATGCACAAAGTGAGAAAACAGTGTATTCAATTATAGATGCAGCAGCTCAGAAAGTGGCTAAAGAATCCAAAGCATATTCAGTGTCTGTTGGACTTATCAAAGACGGGAAAGTGTATACCAAGCATTTTGGTGAAATAGACAAAGGAAAAGGCAATAAAGCCAATAATAATACATACTTTGCCATAGCTTCTGTTACCAAGCTTTTTACAGGGCAACTATTGGCTCAGGCAGTTCTGGAAGGGAAGGTAAGTCTTGATGATGATGTACGTAAATATCTGAAAGGATCTTACCCAAACTTAGAATATAATGGAGTTCCGATAAAAGTAAGGAATCTGATTTCTTATGAAACAGCGTTGCCTAGAAACTTTCCCAACGATGATGAATTAAGAAAAAACATGACAGATGAGACTCCTTTTCTTTACGAGAAGCTCAACGAAGGATATACCAAGGAAGATTTTAAAAAAGATCTGGGCACTGTGAAATTAAGCATGGAGCCGGGAAAAGAATATAAATACAGTAATTTAAGTCTGGAGTTAGCTGGACTTATACTCGAAAATATTTACGGAAAAAGCTATGAAACCCTTTTGAAAGAAAATATCTTTTCAAAAAATGGGATGAATCATACCAAACTGGAACTCGGAAAAGATGAAGCTCAGGCCAATGGATATCATGAAAATTATCGTCTGATGCCGGTTTCAAAAAGTCTTTTATGGGGATCCGGAGGTTCAAAAACCGAATCTACAATGGGAGATATGGTGAAATTTTTAAAAGAAGAGCTGGATCCAAAAAATAAAATAGTACAGGAATCTCAAAGAAATATTAACCATAGCAAAGAAGATTGGTATGGATATTTTTGGGATAAATATTGGATTACGGAACATGGTAAAAGAGGATTTAAACATGGTGGATCCTATGGAATAAATACCTTATTTACCGTATTTCCTGAGCTGAATATCGGGATCTGCATGATCGTTAACATCAATGGACCCGAAACATTTACTGCACTTTATAACGGGACGGACAGTTTAGTAGCCGATCTTATTTCAACTTCAGATAAAAAGCAGGTGTATGGGTATTCCGTAAAGGGAGATAAAATCGTTTTTTCTTACATCCATCCGAAAAACCTGAACGGAAACCTTATTAATACTGTCGCTGTAGCAGGGAGTTTCAACAATTGGGATGCTGAAAATAAAGAATATCAGATGGTAAAAAAAGATAAAAACCTTTATGAATTGGAGGTTCCTGTCTCTCAATTTGAAAAAGGAAAGCCCTATTCTTTTAAATTTGTATTGAATAAAGAAGAATGGATTGGAGCTTCTAAAAATGCATCCAATAATGACGGGACCAAAGATAATAATCTGGCATTAGTATTATAAGAAAAAGATTGAGCTTAAAGAAAGTAAAAAGAGTAAATTTGTACTCAATAAAATAGGATGTATCATAACATCTAAAAGAGCAGCCAATGGAGAGGAAACAAAGGATAACAATAAGGAAGTGCTACTCTGAACTCAGAAAAGTAAAAAGAAAAATAAATCTAATATTAAAATCTGACATCTAATGTCTAATAACAAAAGAATTTTCGTAGAAAAAAGAGGAATTTTCGATGTTGAAAGTCCAAAAATTTTTGATGAAGTAAAAGCAGTTGTTCCGGCAATTCAAAGTGTGAAAGTCTACAATGTGTATGATATCTTCAATTTGAATAACGGGGAATTCGAGAAAGTAGTAAACAATACTTTCGTAGATCCTGTTACTGATATTTTACATACAGAAAACCCTGCAAAAAGCATCCATTTCGGGATGGAGTTCCTGCCCGGTCAGTACGATCAGAGAGCAGACTCTGCACAACAGTGTATCGCTTTATTAACAGAAAATGAAAAGTCAAAAGTAAGAAGTGGAAAGTTAATCGAATTTGTAGGAGTATCAGAAGCTGATTTGGTGAAAATCAAAGACCTTTTGATCAACAAAGTAGAATCTCAGGAAAAAGACCTGTCTGTACTGAATATTCCTGCTGATGAAACACCGTCAAAAGTAATCATCCACGAAAACTTCATCAATTTCAATGATGCTGAACTTGAAAACTTCTATAATAATCACGGCTTTGCATTAGGATTAGATGACCTGAAATTTATTCAGGAGTACTTTAAAACTGAAGAAAGAAACCCTACAGAAACAGAACTGAAAGTATTGGACACTTACTGGAGCGATCACTGTCGTCACACGACTTTTGAAACAGAATTGTCAGACATTCAGTTTGAAGGAAAATTCAAACAGACATTGGATACTATTTTCAATGACTATATCGAAAAAAGAAAATTCTTAGGCCGCGAATTGAAGCCTATTTCCTTAATGGATTTGGCAACAGTTTGTGGTAAATATTTTCATAAAACAGGAAATCTGGACAATCTTGTTATCTCTGACGAGATCAATGCTTGTACCATTCAGATTGAAGCAGAATACGATGGGAAGAAAGAACCTTGGTATTTACTATTCAAAAACGAAACACACAACCACCCAACGGAAATTGAACCTTTCGGAGGTGCTTCTACTTGTTTAGGTGGAGCTATCAGAGATCCTTTATCCGGAAGATCGTTTGTGTTTCAAGCGATGAGATTAACAGGTGCTGCAGACGTTTTAGAATCAGTAGACAAAACATTACCAGGGAAATTACCACAGAAAACCATTACGAAACAGGCAGCAAACGGATATTCATCTTATGGTAACCAGATTGGTCTTGCTACCACTATGGTTTCTGAAATCTATGACGAAGGGTACAAAGCCAAAAGAATGGAAGTAGGTTTCGTTACCGGAGCCGTTCCTGTAGACTGGGTAAGACGTGAAAAACCGGCTAATGGTGATTCCATCATTATTTTAGGAGGAGCAACCGGTCGTGATGGAGTTGGAGGAGCAAGCGGAAGTTCAAAAGAACAGGACGAAACTTCTATCCACACCATGAGTTCTGAAGTTCAGAAAGGAAATGCTGTAGAAGAACGTAAGATCCAGAGACTATTCAGAAATCCTGAACTGACAAGATTAATCAAGAAATCCAATGACTTTGGAGCAGGAGGTGTTTCCGTAGCCATTGGTGAAATTGCAGACTCTTTGGAAGTAAACCTTGATGTATTGCCCTTAAAATACGAAGGATTAAACGGAACAGAACTGGCTATTTCCGAATCTCAGGAAAGAATGGCCGTTGTGGTAGATCCGAAAGACAAAGAAAAGTTCATCAAATTCTGTGAAGCTGAAAACATTGTTGCGGTAGAAGTAGCAAAAGTAACAGATTCAGGAAGAATGCAGATGTTCTGGAAAGGAGACAAAATTGTTGACCTTTCAAGAGCATTCCTTGATACGAACGGATGTTCAAAATCTCAGGAGGTAAAAATTAACCATCTTGAAGAAGTAAAAGTAGAAACTAAAGCATTCAACGAAGAAAACTTCGTGAATACCCTAAAAGATAAAAACGTAGCTTCCCAAAAAGGACTATTGGAAATGTTCGATTCTTCCGTAGGAGGAACAACTGTTGCTATGCCTTTAGGTGGAAAATACCAGCAAACCCTAATGGAAGGAAGTGTGCAGACACTACCAATCTTAGGAGCAAAAGATATCAAAACCGTTTCCTTGGCAAGCTGGGGATTTGATGCTGAAATCTCAAAACAAAACTCATTATTGGGAGCATCTTATGCCGTAGTAGAAAGTGTGGCGAAGATTGTTGCGATGGGAGGTGATTATAAAAACATTAGATTAAGCTTCCAGGAATATTTCGAAAAGCTAGGTCAGTCTCCTGAAAAATGGGGGAAACCATTAGCTTCACTTCTAGGAGCTTATGATGCACAGATCAACCTTGGATTGGCTGCTATCGGTGGTAAAGACTCAATGAGTGGAACATACCAGGATCTGAATGTTCCGCCAACCTTGATTTCTTTTGCATGTGCCAACGGAGACAAACAAAATATCATTTCTCCGGAGTTTAAAGCGGCAGGAAATAAAGTATATTTCTTCAATCATATCGCTCAGGAAAACGGGCTTCCGAACTATGATGCTTTGAAAGGAATTTATGAATTCATCTTTGAAAACATCAAATCAGGAAAAATCGTTTCTGTAAAAACAGTAAAAGACGGTGGGGTAGCAGTAGCATTAGCAAAAATGAGTTTTGGAAACAGATTGGGTGCTGAAATTAACGCTGATGAAAATACTTTATTAGCTAAAAATATTGGTAGCTTAATCATCGAAGCTAAAGAAGAACTCAACAGCGCATCTCTTCAACTTATCGGCGAAGTAAAAGATTCAGGTGTTTTAAAGATCAACAATCTCGAAACCCGCATTACGCATCTCGAATCTGCTTATACTGGAACATTCGAAAACCTTTTTCCTACAGTAGAAAAAGAAATGATTACGGTTGAAATTGACGAAAAATCAAACTCAATCAATCCAAGAAATATCATCATCAAAAAACATGGAATTGCACAGCCTAAAGTATTTGCTCCGGTGTTCCCAGGAACCAACTGTGAGTACGATACCTTAAATGCGTTCCAGAAAGAAGGGGCTGTAGTAAGCAGCTTACCTTTAATCAATATCAGCCACCAATTGCTGGATGAAAGTATTGATGCATGGGTAGAAGAGATCAGAACTTCTCAGATCTTAGCTTTCTCAGGAGGATTCTCAGCTGGTGACGAGCCGGATGGTTCTGCAAAATTCATTGTCAACGTTTTAAAGAACGAAAAAATGAGAAATGCAGTTCACGAATTATTAGACAGAGACGGTATGATTATCGGAATCTGTAACGGATTCCAGGCTTTGGTAAAATCAGGATTGTTACCTTACGGAAGAATCAAGGATCTGGATGAAAACTCTCCTACATTAGCTCACAATGCCATCAGAAGACACATCTCCCAGATGGTTACTGTAAAAGTAGTGAACGATGAAAGTCCATGGTTAAAAGGAATGAAAGGTCAAACCTTCACCATTCCGATTTCTCACGGAGAAGGACGTTTCATGGCTTCTGAAGAAGAAATCAAGAAGCTATATGAAAACGGTCAGATCGCAACGCAGTACATCGATTTCGATGGAGATATTGCCCACGGAATGCCTTTCAACCCGAACAACTCATTATTCGGAATTGAAGGTGTTACCAGCCCATGTGGAAAGATCTACGGAAGAATGGGACACCCGGAAAGATTTACGGATGGTCTCATGAGAAACATACCCACCGCGAATTATCACAATATATTCAAAAACGGTGTTGAATACTTCAAATAAGAATACAAGAAAAATGATCGTCATCCATGGCGGTCATTTTTCGTCTTTAGATGGTTTCTACGAAGAAGTTTCCAATGTTTTAATGAAAGACACGGATTGGAAAGTAGGAACTTTGGATGGTTTTGATGATATTCTGTACGGCGGCTTCGGAGTTATTGAAAATAAAGAAGAAATTAAAATCTGCTGGAAAGAATCACGAAAATCAATAGGAGACTTAGGACTTCAAGCAACCCAGGAATTCTACAAAAACAAAATCAAACAGGGAAAACCTTTCAACATAGAACTTATCCAACAAAAACTGAATGATTTAACAGAAGGAAAAGGACAAACACTGTTTGAAATTTTGGTGGAAATTATAGAATCACACAAGAATATTACACTGACCTTGGATTGATGAGTAATGAGTAATGAGTAATGAGTAATGAGTAATGAGTAATGAGTGGAGGTTTTAACTATTAATGACATTCAATATTTTCAAAGCTTTCCATTTAGCTTCATCGAATCAACTTGTTGATTAAATCTTTGCATCCTAAAGTCTACAAAATCATAATAAAAACTTTGCGTCAAAAAAAAATAACCATTAAAAAAATAAAGATTTTAAGATAAATTAAGCTTCATCAAAGATGAATTTAGGAATGTTGCTTATATAAATAAAATAGCTTAGCTGTTTTCTTAGCTCTTCTTAATCACTTAAAAAATCTTAATGGTTCAAAATCCTATCAATATAATTTTATATTAAAAATTCCTTGCATATTAGCCAGATTCAGCAGATTTTATCTTACTTTGAAAAATATTTTAATTTGGATATTAGTAACGATTGAAGTCAATAAACAAAAGAATTAATTGAATGAAGAAAATAGTGTATGGCCTGTTCTTTGGGGACAGTATAACATATGGAGAATATGACGGCGTTTTTGGAGGCTGGGTAGATATTTTAAAGAGGTATGCCCTGCAAAGATTCCATGAAGGAAATGGTGATGAACTGATTTTATTCAATTTAGGAATCGGTGGTGAAACAACAGAAGGCTTATTGAAACGGATGCCTACTGAATTAAGCGCAAGAAATTCCGCGGATGGAAATCTGGTTTTCATAAGTTACGGAGCCAACGATCTTGCTATCAAAGAGGGAGTACAGATAGTGAATCCTGAACAATTTAAATATAATATCATTACAGCAATTCAGAATGCCCAAGAATTTTCTAAAGATATTTATTTGGTCAGTATTCTTCCTATTGCTAAAAATATAGATGGAGTAGTGGTGAGCTCAGGAAAATTAAGATCAAATGAAGACGTAATTGTTTATAATGATATTCTTAAGAGTGTTGCAGCAGATCACTCTCTGAAGTATATCGATTTTCATTCCGCATTGTTAGACGATAAAGAAGTTCTGCTTTCTGCCGACGGGGTTCATCCTAACGAAAAAGGCTATGGAATGATGGCTGAAATTGCAATTCCAATCATTGAAAAATATTTATAATGCCTTATTTATTTTCTTACGGAACCTTACAGAAAGAACAGGTTCAACTCGAAACATTCGGACGTATTTTACGGGGAGAAAAAGACTTTTTATTAGGATACAAACTCAATATGCTTGAAATTAAAGACCCGGAAGTTCTGAGGAAGAGTGGTCAGAAATATCATCCCGTTTTGGAGTTCTCCGGAAATGCGAATGATGAAATAGAAGGAATTTTATTTGAAGTAACAGATTCGGAAATCCTTCAGGCAGACGAATATGAAGTAGATGACTACAAAAGAATAGAAACCGTTTTTAAATCCGGTAATAAAGGATTCATCTATATAGGAGCATCTTCGGAAGTCTAAAACATATGTGTATTTCATAATTATTTAAAAATAACATAAGTAAATCTAAATATATCAATATCAACATCAATAGAAACGTGCTTTAGTCCGTTTTATATTTTAGCCCCATTCCATCAGCTTTAGCCAAAATATAAAAATCAATTGATAATTTATACCCTCAATTATCATCTATCAATCATCATTCATCAAAAAAGTCCCTCCTGACAAACAGTTGTCACAACTCCTCTCTATCTTTGGCCTACAATAAAAAATCAAGAAATGAATAACGTGAAAATTGAACCTTTTAAAGTAATCGGAATCGCAGTAAGAACAACCAATGAAAATGAACAGGCAGCAAAGGATATTCCGGTATTATGGGAGAAGTTTATGAAAGAGAATGTACATGAAAATATCCCAAACAAAATAGACAATACTGTTTATTCTATCTATACAGATTATGAAAAGGATCATACAAAGCCCTATACTACCTTATTGGGATGTAAAGTAGACAGTCTTGATAACATTCCTGAGGGAATGGTCGGGAAGTCTTTTGATGGCGGAGATTATGTAAAGTTTACAGCAAAAGGAAACCTTGCAGAAGGTTTGGTCATCAATGAATGGTTTAAAATCTGGAATATGGATTTAGGAAGAACTTTCACCGCTGATTTTGAAATGTATGGAGAAAAAGCCCAAAATCCTTCTGATGCAGAAGTTGATATCTTGATTGCTGTGAAATAAGCAGAACCTACAATAAAAACTCATATCCTTTTTTGCAATAAAAAAGCCTGCACATTGTAAAGATGTCAGGCTTTTAATATTTTAGGTGTAATGATTATTTATAAAAAACAGTTTTTACGTAATCATTGATACTGTCACCATTATAATCATAGTAGGCAGGAGTGAGAACAACTAGCTTGTGGAGGTTCAGTTCAAGAACTTCGGCTTCGTTATTGTTAATAGTAAGCTTCATTTGGGCAGAACTATACAGATAGGGTAATGTAGCTTCCGATTGTAAACAACCAGAACTTATACTGTTGTAATCGTTTACATAATACTTTCCATCATTTTTAAATTCATAAGTGCTTTTTTTCTTACAGTTATCAGGAACACTTTCGTTGATAATAATCTCTATATTATTTCCTGAAACCTGATATTCGGTCTGGATCTTCCATACTCCAAGAATATTAGTATTGTAGATATTGTTATTATTCTCTGTTGGGGTATTGTCTTCAAGACTGCACGAGGAAAAGGTTCCTAATGCTAACATTCCGGCCAAAATCTTTTTCATAAATGAATTTTTGACGAACTTAATGAAATTTCTTAAATGAACCTGAACATAATTTTAATTTTGATGCTTGTTGTTTCTGCTAAAAAAGATACTTCCAATATACAAGAATCCCAATAATCACAGAGGAAATGGCTATAAGTACAACTGCACCAGCTGCAATATCCTTAATAAAGCCAATTCTTTTATCAAAATCAGGTTGGATGATGTCACATATCTTTTCGATGGCTGTATTGAAAATTTCAGCGCTTAAAACAGTTGCAGAAGCTATAAGAATAAGGGCTGCATCAATAGAGGTAAGCTTTAAATAGAAAATAAGGAAGAGGTTAATAAAGAAAGCAAGGAGTTCAATCTGGAAGTTTCTTTCTGTTTTTATCATAACAAAAACACCCCGGAAAGCATTCAGGAAACTTTTATGGAGAGGAGGTTTTTGCATGCTTCTTTTATTTTTTTCAACAAAGATAGCTTTTGTATTTTGATTGTTGCGGCTAATCTGTTATATTTGAAATAGTAAGATTAGAATATATTCGGCTGTCAATATTTTGATGCAAAAATATACTGTGATGGAAACCAGAACGTAATATCGGGTCTGAAACCCCATTGACGATCTTTGTTAAAAACTCGTCAGGATTATTCTTTTCTTTGTTATATGTATTTATTATATTTGTAGAAACTTATTTTATAAATCTATGAAATTTATTATTTCAAGTGGTGAACTGCAGAAGGCGTTGCAAACTGTAAGTGGCGTAATATCAAGCTCTCAATCGAGACCGATTTTAGAAAACTATCTTTTTGAATTAGACGGAAATAATGTTACCATTACAGCATCTGACGGCGAGACAACTCTTGTAACTTCTCTGGAAGTAAAGTCTGATGACTCAGGTAAATTTGCTGTTCCTGCTAAAATTTTTCAAGATTTTATCAAGACATATGGAGAACAGCCTTTAACATTTGTTGTAAAGGACAATGCAGAAGGAACTGGAAGCCAGCTTGAGATTTTAGATGAAAAAGATAATTTCGCAGTAGCATTAGATAATGCTGATGACTATCCTGAATTACCGGAATTCGATGCTTCTCAAAGTGTCGTAATGCCGGCTGGAGTTTTGTCTGAAGCTTTAACCAATACATTATTTGCCACCAGCAACGATTCACTTCGTCCGGTAATGACAGGAGTATTATTCCAGTTTGGAGAAAACGAAACCAATTTCGTTTCTACAGACTCTCACAGGCTTGTTGTTTACAAAAGAGCAGACCTGATGAATGCTGAGCCAATGGAGTTTATCATGCCTAAAAAACCTTTGAATATCTTCAAAAATATTCTGGCAAGTTCCAATGAAGACGTGAAAATCGACTTCAATGAGAATATGGCTAAATTTACTTTTGGGAAACATATCTGGATCTGTAGACTGATTGACGGTAAATATCCAAACTATACAGCGGTAATCCCTAAAGAAAACCCGAATGTATTAACCATCAACAGAAACCTTTTATTAGGAGCAATCAAGAGAGCATCTATCATGTCTAACAAATCTACCAATCAGGTAAGATTCAAGCTTTCAGGAAATATTCTTCACCTTCATGCAGAAGATACGGAATATGCAAACAAAGCAGATATGCAAATCCCTTGTGATTATAACGGAGAAGATATCAATATCGGATTCAGCTCTAAATTCTTAACAGAGATGTTAACGATCTTAGGTTCTGATGATATCACCATGAAAATGTCTCAGCCAAACAGACCGGGAATTATTGAACCGCTTGATGGTCTTGAAGAAAACGAAAATATCTTAATGTTATCAATGCCGGTAATCGGATTGTAATATTAAAAACAAATACTAAAAAAGCTGGAGTAATCCGGCTTTTTTTGTTTCCAATCCGAGAATTTAAACCATTAAGAAAAGTAAAGACTTTGAGGTAAGTTAAGCTTCATCAAAGATGAATTTAGGATGTTGCTTAATCAATAGCTTAGCTATTTCCTTAACCTTTCTTATCTTCTTAGAAACATTAATGGTTCAATATATTTTCAAATTTTCCTGCATTATAATTTAAACGCTAAGATCGCAAGAAGAGACATCATAAAACTGCATGTTTTTGTTCGCAAGGGCATTTCATTCAGCAGAGGCAGTGAGTTATAACCTAATTAAGATGTAGAAAGTAAACAGTCATTCCTTGCTGAGTGAAACGCCTTTGCGTTCTTTAAAAAATAATTATATAATTGTAAAATCTTAGCGTACGCTGCGTTAAAAAACAATTCAAAATGTAAGTAAAATAGTATCGTAGATTATAACTCTAAATTATGGAAGTGAAAATACAATCTTACAAGTCATCAGATTTTATTTCAGAATTTACTACTGAAAACTATATTGTGATGATATGGAAGGGGGTAGGAGTATTTTCCGTAGATGGAATCAATTATTCTTATAGTGGCCATAATATTCTGTTCCTTTCACCTTATCAGAAACTGAAATTATTTTCCGATTCAGTAGAAAGTATAGACGTTCTTCTTTTTCACGGAGATTATTATTGTATTGAATACCATAAGAATGAAGTTGCTTGCAATGGACTTCTTTTCAATAATATCTATCTGAATCCTGGTATAGAACTTTCAAAAGAGAATTATGAATACATTTTGGAACTTTTTAATCATATAAAAAAAGAAGAAATAGAAAATCATCAGTTTTCACAATCTATCATTAAAACTTACATCCAGCTGATTCTTGCCATCTGCAGCAAGCGGAAAAGCGGGATTGAAAATAACCAGGCCATCAATGAAAAACTGCCCAACAAAAACGCAGTGGAATTTCAAAAATTGTTGGAAAGCAACTTTAAAAAAGAAAAAGAGCTTTTGTTTTATAGTGATAAACTCAATGTTACCAATAATACTTTAAGTAAACTGGTCAAAAAAGAATTTGGTAAAACACCGAGTCAGTTAATGAATGAGAGAATCATTCTTGAAGCTAAAAAATGGCTTCATTTAACGTATCGTTCTGTCAAAGAGGTTGCTTCAGAATTGGGGTTTGATGACGAATTCTATTTCAGCAGGTATTTCAAAAAATCCGTTGGCTGTTCTCCGAAACAATTCCGGGAAAAAGTAGGCATTTCCGTAGTGGCAAAAATGTCCATGTAATATCCTGAAATATCTATGTTCGGGCTGTAGGTATGTGAATACCTTTGTTAAAAAAGTAAATCATATGCAAAACGGTAGATTATACAACCAGCTATTAAAATTAGACGTCTGTTTCTTTAATTTTCTGAGAATATCAATATTTGTGGTTATGGCTTGGATTGGCGGCCTTAAAGCCTTTCAATATGAAGCTGACGGAATAGTTCCTTTTGTTGCTAATAGCCCATTCATGAACATTTTCTATAAAAATGCAGAAAATAAAGTGTTGAATGAAGATCAAAAGCTGGTTTCAGAGTATACATTGTATAAAAATCCGGAAGGAAAAGTTAGTGACTAGTCCTGAAAAAGGTTGACTAGTTTAATATTTCAAATATACTTAAATCAGAGTAGGAATTTTCCTATTCTGATTTTGTTTTTTATAGGTTTTTAATTTCACATTATTTTTCATGTGCACTTGGCTTGGAATATTATAATTCAAAGAAAAATGAGGTCTTAAATTATTGTAATAATAGATTGATTGATCAAGCTGTTGTGAGAGATTTTTAAAGTCTTCAAAGGTATCGATCAATCCAAATTCATATTTCAGAATACCATTGACTCTTTCGGCTACAGCATTTTCATAAGGGTCTGAGTTCTCTGTCATACTGATGAGAATGTCATTATTCTTCAGCATTTCAGTGTATTCTTTACTACAATACTGCAGGCCTCTGTCTGAATGATGAATTAGGGGATGTTTGTAGACTCGATTCTTTATAGCCTGTTTTAATGCTTTCAACGTAGAGCTTGTCTGTAAATTATCACTCAATTCATGTCCTACAATTTTCTTTGAATAGGCATCGGTAATCAAATGAAGATAATAATTCCTCTCTTTGGTTTTCAGATAGGTAATGTCTGCAACCCAGACTTTCTCTGAACATTCCAACTCTTTTTCTTTGATAATATTGGGGTACTTCCTCATCCAATGTCTGGAATTCGTTGTTTTAAAGTAGCTGTGTCTTCTGGGGATTAAAAGATAATTTGATCTTAAAATCTTAAACAAGCGATCTCTTCCTATATGAAGTTTCTCTTTTTCAAAATCATCCTTAAGTAAGAAGTAAAGTTTTCGAGTCCCTATTTTAGGCATCTTTTTACGAATTGATAACACCAATTCTATAATCCTTTCTTGATTATTTGTAGAATCAGATTGTTTTCTTCTTTTGTAATAAGCTTGTTTACTGTGTCCAAACAATCGGCAGATATCTTCCAGTGAAAGATGCGTATACGGCCTTATTTCCTGGATTGATTGGAACCAGACTTTTTTACAATCTCAATCTTTAGCTCACGCTCTGCTATTTCTATAAACTTCCTAAATACCTTAAGCTCTTCTTCCTTTTTTAACAAAGCTGCCTCAAGTTCTTTAATCTTTTGTTGCTGTGGATCTTTCATGGGTCTACCTTTACTTAGTTTTGTTTCGTAAGTAAAGTTACCATATTTTATTAACCAGCTGGAAATACATGAATTACCACGAATATTGTATCGTGTCTGTAATTGTGATTTCGTAAATAATCCCCGTTCATATTCGGAGACAACCTGTCTTTTGAAAGCCTCGCTGTATTCCTGTACAGGGAATGCTATTTTTTTTGAATCCATAAGAGTGACTGTTTTTATGATTTTATAGTCAACTTTTTTCAGGACGAGACATAGTAAGAAAAACATTGACTGGCACACAGAAAACGGAACCTATGTCTTTTCTTACGGATTGGGTACGATGATTTTTGTGATAGGGATTCTGGTTTTACTGGGAATTTGGTTTCCTAAAATTGGAGCAGTGGGAGGCGTTTTAACGGCTCTCATGTCATTAGTTACTTTATCTTTTCTGGTGACCACTCCTGAAGTATACGTTCCTAACCTTGGTGGTGATTATCCGACACCTCAATATGGGTTTCCTTATCTTTCAGGAGTAGGGCGTCTTGTGGTAAAAGATATCATTATGATGGCTGGCGGGCTTGTTTTATTCTCCGATAATCTGAAGAAGGTTTTGAAACCATCTGCTCAGGTATTTTAAATGGCTTACTCGAATTTTATGAAGAAGCACGGTGGAGATTGATTTATCCAACCTTCCGAAGAGAAAAAAAAGAAAATTAATTCTCTTAAAATCGCTCTGAAATTTCTGTATTTCTCAAAAAAACACGACATTTGTACCGCGAAAAACCGAGTCAATCATTGGACGGAATTTCAAATAAAAGTTTCAAAAATAGAGCAAATGAAGCCTCTCGTTTCGTTTGACGAATTAAACAAGTAGATAGATAAACAAATGAAAATATCAAACAACTGGCTGAAAGACTTTGTAAAAACGGAATTGAAAACTGAAAGAATCGGTGAGTTCCTTACAGACATAGGTCTTGAGGTTGAAGGGATAGATAAATTCGAAAGTGTAAAAGGCAGTCTGGAAGGAATTGTTGTAGGTAAAGTGTTAACCTGCGAAAAACATCCGAATGCTGATAAGCTGAAGAAGACAACAGTAGACGTTGGAAACGGGAAGATATTGAACATCGTTTGTGGTGCTCCCAATGTAGAAGCAGGACAAACTGTGCCTGTAGCAGTTGTCGGAACAAAAATCTATGATAAAACCGGAAACTTTTTTGAAATTAAAGAAGCAAAAATCAGAGGTGAAGTTTCTCAGGGAATGATCTGTGCAGAAGATGAATTAGGTCTTAGTGAAGATCATGGTGGAATAATGGTTTTAGATGAAACCAAATATGAAGTAGGGAAGAACTTTGCAGACTATTTTGAATTGACAAATGATGAGGTGATTGAAATAGGGTTAACGCCAAACAGAACAGATGCAATGTCTCACTATGGGGTTGCAAGAGATCTGCATGCATTCCTTTCTACCAATCAGCAGAAATCTCAGTTTAACAAAGTAGCCTCAGAAGCTTTAAATAACGAAGGTTCTCACGATTTCAAACTTGAAATTGAAGATGCAGAGCTTTGTCCAAGATATATCGGTGCGGTGATTGAAGATGTAAAAGTTGCAGAATCTCCAAGCTGGTTAAAAGACAGATTAAAAGCAATCGGACTAAACCCGATTAACAATATTGTAGATATTACCAACTATATTCTTCACGGATACGGACAGCCGCTTCACGCATTTGATGCAGATAAAATTGCAGATAAAAAAGTGAAAGTTGGAGTTGTAAAACCGGGAACCAAATTCACTACGCTGGATGGTGTAGAAAGAACCCTGAACGGTACTGAGATCATGATTAAAGACGGTAAGGATACACCAATGTGTATTGCCGGAGTTTTCGGTGGCGAAAATTCAGGAGTGTCTGAAACTACAAAAACAATATTCCTTGAAAGTGCTTACTTTAATCCGGTAGCGGTAAGAAAAGGAGCAAAAGTTCACAGTTTAAATACAGATGCTTCTTTCAGATTTGAAAGAGGGGTAGACCCTAACCTTACCAGAACAGCGATTACTCACGCTATTAAAATGATTCAGGAAATTGCTGAAGGAAAATTGATAGGGGAGCTTTTAGAAGAATATCCTAAGAAAATAGAAGATAACTATGTGATTTTAAGATTCTCTAAAATTGAACAGATTTTAGGAACAAAAATTCACAGAGAAAAAGTAAAAGAGATTCTGAAGGCATTGGAAATTCAGGTTTTAAATGAAATTCCTAACGGTTTTGAAATTTCTGTTCCTGCTTACAGAGCAGACGTAACAAGAGAAATTGACGTTATTGAAGAGATTTTAAGAATCTATGGATACAACAAGATTGACGCTCCTCAAAAGATTTCGTTTACACCGGTTAAACTAAGTGCGAACGATCAGGATGAATTGGAGAACAACTGGGCGAGAGCTTTACAGAACCTTGGTTTCCATGAAGTAATGAACAACTCACTAACTTCTGTAAAAGATGAAACAGATGCTGTAAAACTGTTGAATCCTTTAAGTGGTGATCTTGCATTCATGAGAAAGTCTTTATTGGAAGGACTTCTTCAGAATACCGTTTACAATATCAACAGAAAGAACGAGGATATCAAATTCTTTGAATTAGGAAAGATCTATCACAAAAAAGATAAATACGAAGAAAGGAAACAGTTAGCTATTATCGTTTCAGGAAGAGATGTTGCTGAAAACTGGTTACAGCCTAAATCTGCAGTAAGCTTCTACAACCTTAAAGCTTATGTAAAAGTTTTATTGGAAAGATTAGCAGTAAACTATAAAGAAGTAGCTTTAACTGACGAAAGATTCTCTGATGCATTAGCGTATGAAGCAGATGGTAAAGTCTTGGTAAGAATCGGAAAAGTAGCTCCAGCATTGTTGAAAGACTTTGACATCGATCAGGATTGCTTCTATGCTGAAATTGAACTTGAATTGGCTCAGGAATTACGTTCTAAAAACGAATTGAAGTTTAAAGACATTCCGAAATTCAACAAGATCAGAAGAGATTTAGCTTTATTGATTGATAAGAATATTAACTATCAGGAGTTATATCAGACAGCAAAGAAAAACAAATCTCCATTCATTAAGAGCATCAACCTATTTGATGTATACGAAGGGAAAAATCTTCCTGAAGGTAAGAAGTCTTATGCAATGAGCTTCGAGCTGTTAAACGAAGAAAAAACACTGGAAGAAAAGGAAATTGCAGAAGTAATGGATTCCTTAATTAAATCTTTTCAGAAAGAATTCAATGCAGAGTTAAGATCATAATAAAGATATAACAATTTAAAAAGAGGCTGTCTTTTGAGACAGCCTCTTTTATTTTTTAATTTTGAAATTTTACAAAATCCAGATAAAAAGTAGGGTTTCCTCCATTGAAGGTTGTAGGAACTACTAAATTAGTTTTCCCGGCAACTACAGTATAAGTTCCCGGATTGGCAAAATAAAGGACTCGGTTTTGATCTCTTGGAAACATAAAGGCCGCGGTATTAGATCCGCAATAGCTCCTCCATACATCCCCAATACCATTAATGTAGAAGAAATAATCATTACATTCTGAATTAATGGCTATACCACAACGGAAAAAGTACCATCCCTTGGCCGGAATAATCACACTCAGTCCAGTGTTATACGGGCCTCCTGCTGGGCCAGTGAAAGGATTTACAAGGGTTCCGGAGGCGGGAGTCCAGGCATTGGCGAAAGCTGTTACAACAGTATTAGACCACGTTGCCACACCTGCTGGGTCACTCGTAAGCACTTTACCCAATCCCTGAGTTCCATCAGTTATTTTTAAGGCCCCTGCTGTGGTTCCATTATTAATTTCCAGAGGAACAGAGGGAGTAGTGGTTCCTATGCCTACTCTGTTGTTAGCACCATCTACGGATAATGTAGTGTTGTTAACAGAGAAACCGTTAGTGGCGGAGGTTGTAAAGGTAAGAGGAAAATTACCCTGCAATATACTTGTGTTTCTGTTAAGGCTTCCTCCTAATTCTGCTTGAGTACCGTTTAAAGAAAGTCCGTTTGCTGCGGTTATGAGGGCATTGCTGCCTACCTTTTGCCAGATATTTCCATCAAAAAAATAATAGCCTTCTGCTGTGATATTAGCCGTCTTTGTGCTCGAGACTGTCACAGCGGATGTTGCATAGATAAGCGCTCCTTTCTGGTCTGTTCCGTAGCTGGTATCTCCTGCTTTAATCTGATCTCCTGTGAGTCGGGGAGCTATAATTCCTTCAGGCTGGCTGCCATCAGTAGTTTTAGCATTGATGTCAAGGCTTGCCTTAGGATTAGAAGTATTAATACCTACTTGGGAAAAAGCTAAATTAAAGGATACCAGAAACATGGCGGTGTAGAAGTTTTTTTTCATACTGTTTAAAATTAAAATCTTTTCAATTTTTTTAAGGTTTAATGTTTAATCTTGATACAATAAAATTGTTGTTAAATATTGATATTAGAACTAAATTAGTGTTAAATTTATTATTAATTTATGTTTACGTAAATAATCTTCTAAATTATGTATTTGTATTTGTTTATTGTTAATTTTTATTAATTATTTTTATCCATTGGATGTTCTATTTTAGAATGGTAATAGAGGAGAATAGGCATCCCTTTCGGAGCTGCAAGATGTATTATATTCTTTGGCAGGATAGATCCAAAATATAATGTGTTAAAGAATAATAAAATGAACCACAGCCCGTTTAAATAATATAAAATCCGTAAATTTGGGTTAATTCAAATAGTAAAAAATGAAAAATCTTTTTTTAAGTATATGTGCAGCAGCAGTATTGGCATCATGTGGTACCATGACAAGCCCTTCTGCTTCTAAAGTAGGAAAAGCTCAGCCGGCTCTTGCCAATACAAAATGGACTCTGGCTGATAACGTAAAAGGCAAAATTCCAACCTTAAATATTGAAGGAGAAAAAATTAATGGAAATGCAGGATGCAACAATTACTTCGGAACGGCTACCATAGATCCTTCTACAGGAGGTTTTTCTGCCGGTCAGATGGGTTCTACAAAGATGATGTGCAACAATATCGGAGTAGAGCAGAACTTTATGGATATGATGGGAAAAGCTAACAAATATGTAATTTCAGGAACTACCCTGGAGCTTTATAAAGACAATCTTTTATTGTTGAAATTCAATAAATCAGAATAAAAAAAGAAAAGGAACTCAATTTGAGTTCCTTTTTTATGATTTAGATTGTTATTAATCTTCCTCTTCTTCGTCGTACTTAGCCAACTCTTCATCGCACCATTTGAAAGCTGCCTCCACTACTTTTGTAGCTTCATCTGCCATAGTTTCTTCATCATCTCCTTCAAGATCATCTAACCACTCAACTTCCTCTTCCTCAACGTTTAGGATAAATCTTGGATATTCTGTATGAACTACGAATAGATCTTCTGGAAATTCCGAATTATCTGCTAATAAAAACTTTGGTAATTTCATTTTTTTAATGTTTTAACTTTGAATCAAAGATAATAAAATTATTGATATTTATTCTTGTCGATCTTAACTTTTTGTAAAACTTTATAGCGGGTTAATGTTGTTTTTTGTATCGTATCCTGGGGATTGATTGTGATGGTTATCTGAGGATTTACAGTGCTGATTAGCTCAGCTACTTGTACTTTTTCCAAATCCTTTTCCTCAATAATAAAAAACTTTAGAGGAACTTTATCTAAATTTTCCGATTGTAAAAATTGGGTAATCATTTTTCTGTTTTCAAGATAATTTCCTTTTGAAAGCCATGTGAACAGCATTCCGGACATTAAGCTTAAAACACTAATGATATAGACTTTGGTATCGAAAATTTCAAACAGCTTTTTAAAATAAACCAGCCATAAAGGAAAGCTGAATGCAACTATTAATCTATAATCTATAGGCGTTAGAGAATAGAAATACTGTATAAAATAAGAACAGACGATTCCTGACACTCCGATGAAAATATAAAAGAATTCAGTATCCGAAAGCTTTTGTTTAAGAAAAAGGAAAATCATGAGAAGGATATTCAAAAGACCGATTCCGTAAATTCCATAGTTGATAATACCTCCTGTAGGATTGGCCATGTGAATAAAAGGATTAAATGAAGTACACAACCCCTGGAATAATTCTACCAATAATTCTGGAGTGGTATGAAGCCCCATTTCTAAAAAGTCTTTTACATAGTCCTTATTAAAATAATCGATGAATAAAAACTTATACAAAATAACGAAAACCATTCCTATGGCTGCTGAAATGATGAATGAAGGCCCATACTTTCTTTTCCAGAAAATAAGTCCGTATAACCCTGTGCCTCCAATAATAAAGAGTGCACTATATCTTATATTGTAGAGTATAATTAAAGATAAAGAAAGGTAGAAAACAGCTTTCAGACCTTCTAATTTTCTGTCAATAATAAGAGTTGAAGTATACAGAAAAAGGAATACAAAAGGTAAAATAAGAGCCTCACTCATGGTAAAGGAAAAAATGGAAACAATACTGAATAAACTGCATACCACAATGGACTCTCTGAAATAGAATCTCTTTTTCCCGGCGAATAAAATAATAAACAGACAGCCAAGAATGCCAATTAGCTTACTGCTCCAGAATTCATCAAAACCAAAGTAAGTAAAAAATTTTATAGCGGCAGGGTATCCTAAGGGAGTGGTTGTATTATCAATAAAAGGCAATCCATGTGCGAATCTCATAAAGCGGATAGAATCCGGATTTATTCTTCCTTTTTCATTCAGTAAAAAACGAAAAATGGTCATCACTAAAGTAATGATGACCAATAATATTTGAATATTTTTTTCTTTAATTCTCATCAAAGCTGTTGTTATTTATTATAATCAGAGATTGAGACCCCAAATTTATAACTTATAACGTACAACTCATCATTTGAGAAACTATTTTAAAAACATTTTTGAAACTTTTTCAGCTTTTTTGCTTTCAGAATAATCATAGAATCCTTCTCCGGATTTTACACCCAGTTTTCCAGCCATTACCATGTTTACAAGCAATGGATTTGGTGCATATTTAGGATTTTTGAATCCGTCATACATAACGTTCAGGATGGCAAGGCATACATCAAGACCAATAAAGTCTGCCAATTGAAGCGGTCCCATTGGATGAGCCATTCCTAATTTCATTACCGTATCAATTTCCTCTACGCCCGCAACACCGTTATAAAGAGTTTCGATAGATTCATTAATCATTGGCATTAAGATTCTGTTAGCAACGAAACCTGGATAATCGTTCACTTCTACCGGAACTTTTCCTAATGTCTTACTCATTTCATAAATAGCACTGAAAGTCTCTTTAGAAGTAGAATATCCTTTGATGATTTCTACCAGTTTCATGATAGGAACCGGGTTCATAAAGTGCATCCCGATCACTTTGTCTGCTCTTTTGGTAGCCGCAGCAATTTTCGTGATAGAAATAGAAGATGTATTGGTTGCAAGGATACAGTCTGCGGGAGCTAATTCATCCATCTGACCGAAAATCTTTAATTTAAGATCAAGATTTTCAGTAGCTGCTTCTACGATAAGATCAGCTGTTCCTACTGCCTCATTAAGTGCTGTGAAAGTAGTGATGTTCCCTAAAGTTTCAGCTTTTTGCTCTTCTGTAAGGTTTCCCTTTGCAATGATTCTGTCAAGGTTAGTAGTAATGGTTTTCAGTCCTCTGTCTAAAGCATCCTGAGATACATCCACAAGATTTACTTTAAAACCGCTTTGTGCGAAAGTATGTGCAATACCATTTCCCATGGTTCCTGCGCCGATAACTACAATGTTTTTGATCATTTTTCCTTTATTTTTTATAGATAGTTAAATTTTTTGCATTCATAAGATCCTCCTGATGAGCGATATCCGCTGGATCAAAATTTATATTTCCGATGTTTTGCGACTTTTTGTTATTATTCTGATTGGAAACTGAAGCCGTAAGTCCGCGTACAAGACGTTTTCTTTGGTTGATTGTCAGAAAATCAGTTCCAACATATAATTCAAATTCACCTTCTCTGCCCAATCCTTTTTGCATCAGGATTTCCAGACTTCTTATCTGATTTTTTCTTTTGAATTCTTTCAGATAGGTGATGGAAGGTTTTTCAGAAGCCGGACCGCAGCATACACTGGTATAGCTGATCTTTAAATAGTTTTGATTCTTCTGAGAAAAGAAGAATGTGGAGCAAAATAAAGCAGCTGCTAATAGTATCTTTTTCATAATGACGAATTCAGAGAATCTATCCGATTCTCCGCGCTAAAATTAAGCTTAATATTTTATTTATTAAAATTATCCCAGACCGCTTTGGAAATATTTGAAATTATCTTGCAGTTTTCAGCTTCTGATTCCTTAGAATTGCTTACATAAACAGCAATAGCGTAATGTTTTCCATTCGGAAGAGTGATGATTCCCATATCGTTTTCGGCGATCGTAAGAACGTTGTCTTTTATACTGGAAGATCCCGTTTTATGGGCTGCAGGAGTCCCTTTAGGTAATTGTTCAACAATTTTATTGGTTCCGGTTTTAGTTCCCAGCATAATCTTCATCAGATAATCTGTAGATTTTTCTGAAAGTAGTTTGCCGTCATAGAACTGCTTCAAAAGCTGTATGGTAGAATGGGTAGTGGTATAATTTTCATACAGAGAATCCCATCCGTTAAGGGCCATCCCACGTTCACTATATTTAATCTGAAAGTCTTTTACCCCTTTAGAATCCATAAATTTCTGTACAGCCTGTGTTCCTCCCAAAAGTTCTATCAAAATGTCACAAAGATTATTGTCACTTAATGCTACTGTGTAATCTATAACCTCACTTAAAGGGATCTCGATATTTCCTTCAGGATGGTTTTTCTTGAATGGAGACCAGGTATTGTAAAGTTCAGATTTTTTAATAAAAACTTTTTGATCTAATGAAAGTTTTCCCTTGTCTACAAGATCCAGTGCAGCGCAGGCAATATGAAATTTAAAAACACTCATCATAGCCAGTTTTTTATCTCCGTTTTGGTTGTATTTAAAATTATTTTCGAATCCCAGAACAGAAACTCCCACTGTAGCTTGTTTACCTTTTGTAATGGAATTTATTTTTTGTTCCAATGAAGATTTTTGTGCTGATGCAAATGCCGATATTAAAAGGAAAATTGTGGTTATTTTTTTCATAAAGACAGGTTAAAAAGAAGAGGCTGTCTCAAAAGTGAGGCAGTCTTTTTTGTGTGGATAAAAAAAGGAAAGCTTTTGCTTTCCTAATATTTGCAAATTGATTAATTTGCTGTGTGTTAAGTAATTCAAAGGTAGTCTTTAAAGATTACAATCCCAAGCAAAATTTTCTATTTCCTCCGAATTTATCGGAGTTAATAGAAGCTAATCATCCTGTACGAATTGTTTCAGAAGTTATAGACGGTCTGGATATCAGTAATTTAATCCGTAATTATAAACCAGGGGGCACATCGGTGTATCACCCGAAAATGCTTTTGAAAGTATTGGTGTATGGCTATTTGTGTAATATTTATTCTAGCAGAAAGCTGGAACAGGCTCTCAAAGAAAATGTTCATTTTATGTGGCTCAGTGCCATGAATCGTCCTGATCATAATACTTTGAACCGTTTTAGAAGTGAAAGATTAAAAGGAGAACTCAAAGAGATCTTCGCACAAATTGTAGTGTATTTAGAGAAAGAAGGGCTGGTAAGCCTTCAGACTATTTTTACCGATGGTACCAAAATAGAAGCCAATGCCAATCGTTATACATTTGTATGGGGAAAGGCGATCAAAAAGAATAAAGAACGTATAGAGTCCCAGCTTGAAGATTTGTGGAATTACACTCAGGAAATAGCTGGGGAAGAAATGAAAGATACTTCTGAGGTAACCTTTAAGTCTATGGATAAAGAAAAAATAAAATCTGCTATAGAAACGATAGACTCTACTTTGAGAAAGAAGAAAATCTGTCCTAAAGTCCGTCAGAAGATTAATTATGCAAAAAAAAACTGGCCGGATAACCTTGAAAAATATGAGAAACAGCAGGAAATTCTCCGGGGCAGGAACAGCTATTCAAAAACAGATTCTGATGCTTCTTTCATGCGTATGAAAGAGGATCATATGGGTAACGGACAGCTTAAAGCCGCTTACAATCTTCAGCTCAGTACCGAGAATCAGTTTATCCTTAACTATACGCTGCATCCTAATCCTGGGGACACTAAAACACTGCTCCCTCATATTGATAATTTTGAACATCTTTATCGTAAAACTCCCAAGGAGATAGTGACTGATGCAGGATATGGATCAGAAGAGAATTATATTTTTCTTCAAAAGAGAAAAGTCAAAGCCTATATCAAGTATAATTACTTTGATAAAGACCAGAAAACTAAAACCATAACTTCTTCACCTTCTAATCCAAAACTTTCAAAGCTCCGGCATAAGGCTCATAAGCTTCTTAATACCAAACGTGGAGTAAAGCTTAGAAAACAAAGATGCCACGATGTAGAACCTGTTTTTGCTCAGATCAAACATAACAAAGGATTTAAAAGATTTATGCTTAGAGGACAAAATAAAGTCGAAATAGAAATCGGCCTGGTTGCTATTGCTCACAATCTAAGAAAATTAGCGCTTGCAGGGTAAAATCTGCTCTTTTTTAAAAAAAATACATCCACAACTCATCAAAAAACTAAATCCTAAATAATTAAAATACAAAACTAAGTCCCTCACAAAAAATTGCAATAAAAAAGAGACTGTCTTTTGAGACAGCCTCCTGCAATTTAAGGCAATTCTTGTTATTTTATTTCAAAATAATTCAGATTTACGCCATCATTTTCAAAGATGATTCTGATTTTGTTTTCTCCTTTCTGGAGCGGTATATCTTTCGCAGAAACAGTTGCCCAGTTTTCATTTTTACCAGTAGTCTGCAATGAAATATTGGCTAATAGTTTCCCTGAAGAATCTTCCAGTCTTATTTTTGAAGGGGTGGTGCTTGAATACCTGATGTCAAACACATAATTTTTACCTGTTTTGGAATTAACGGTATATTGTAGCCATTCCCCAGCTTCGGTTTTTCCAACATAATAATGATTGGCTATTGTGTCATTACAGGTAAAGATATCCACGCCATCATTTCTCATCTGCTGGCCGGAATTCCATTCTGATCTTTTAGCAGGATCGCTTACCCAAAGATTAATAAAATCTTTATCCAGATAAGCAGAACCCATTCTTCCCAAATCATACTCCGATGCAAATACTCTTCCTGGAGCCTGATGATTCTTAAATGGTTTTGTAGAAGTGTCTGACACTTGTCTGAACATGGCATCAATAACGTCTTTTTTAATCTCCACGTTGCTGAATTTATAATTGTCAGCAATTTGCATCAATGCTTTTTTAGCATATTCCTTTGAAGGCTTTTTACCCCCATTTTTCCAATAGCTCAATAGTTTTTCATATTCAGGAGTTGTTTTTGCGTTGGTGATTCCGGCAATATTATCAATCTTTTTCATGGGCCAGAAAGCATATCCGATATTATGTTTATCCATTAACTGAATCAGTTCTGTGAACCAGACATTAGAGTTTTCACCGGTTTCTCCAAGCCAGATCGGCATATTGTGTTTTGCCCTTAAATCTAAAGCAAATTGTATGGTTTTATCATCATTATCATTCCAATATTTATGGAAGCTAAAGGCCATGTTGTTGTCCCAGATCGGTATCAAACCATTATAATTATTCCCCCAGCCATTTCCTTCAATAAAAATAATATGTTTTTGATCTACTTCTCGGATCGCTGTAGTAATGTCTTTCTGTAATTTCCAGAGAGGAGCGTTTGACATTTCGTCTGTACCATTTGGATTTTTCCCGGTGAAATTGATATTAGGCTCATTGATGATATCATAGCCACCTATCCATGGTTCGTTTTTATAACGGTCTGCCAGTTTTTTCCAAAGTGCCACTGTTTTTCTTTGATTCTCTTCACTTGCCCAAAGAGAAGGTTTGGATTTATCATTATCAGAGATGTTGGCATCATTTCCCTGTCCGCCGGGAGCGGCATGAAGATCAAGAATGAGATAGATCTTATTGTCTTTACACCATTGGAGTAGGTCATCTGTCATTTTAAAACCCTCTTCCAGCCAGGTATCTTTGCCTTGTGCAGGCTCTTTTTCTATGGGAAGTGTGTAGAGATTGTAATGCATTGGAAGCCTGATAGAATTGAATCCTGCTTTTGCTAGAAAATCAATATCCTGCTTGGTGACTCCATTCTTTAAATAGGCTTTATAAAACTCCTGCATTCCGTTTTCCCCAATCAATTCAGCTATTTTTTCCTTAATTCTATATTGAGGACCTGCAAAATCAGCAGTTTTTAGCATATAACCCTCCTGCAACATCCATCCGCCTAACCCAAGACCTTTCAATTGGATATTTTCACCTTTATCATTAGCGATTTTTTGACCGGAGACTTTTAATAATTGTGATGTCCCAAATTGAGACAATAATAAAGCGGATAATAGGATAGCTCTTTTCATAGTTGTTTTGATTTTAAATAATGAAGGAGGATTTAATGATAAAAAATGGTCACATCATAATAAGAATCTACAGTAAGACCACTTATTTTGCGGGGAATCCATTGCGTATGTAAAATGAAATTTTTCAATTGTTTATTGAATTGTTGTTCAAATATATTGTTTTTTTGTTTTGAAAGTAACTTTTTATTGATAAATCGGTAAATTTTATAATGGGGATGATATTTGCAATCAATAAAAAATGCTATCTTAATAACCCTTTCGTGGTTATTAAGATAGCATTGTTACTATTGCTGTTCATAAAAACAGCGTATTTTATTTTTGACTGATAAGCTTCATAATTTCCAAAGCAACTTTTAACGCTTCAGTTCCGTCTTCAAGAGAAACTTCCACATTTTTATCACCGGTGATAGCATCAGCAAAAGAGTTCAATTCATCAAGAATAGCATTGTTAGGCTGAATATTTGGATATTCAAACAGAATCTGATTTTTCTCTCCTTCAGCATTTTCAATAATCATGTCAAATGGAGTAGGGTTTTCCGGAGCATCTTTCATTCTGATAACTTCTGCCTTTTTCTCAAGGAAATCCACGGAGATATAAGCGTCTTTCTGGAAGAACCTGCTCTTTCTCATGGCTTTCATTGAAATTCTGGAAGTGGTTAGGTTGGCCACACATCCGTTTTCAAATTCTATTCTGGCATTGGCAATATCCGGAGTTTTGCTTACAACACAAACACCACTTGCATGAATGTTCTTCACTTTAGATTTAGCGATGCTTAATAAAATATCCAGATCATGAATCATAAGATCTAATACCACAGAAACATCTGTACCACGTGGATTGAATTCTGCCAGTCTATGGATTTCGATGAACATGGGAGTGCTGATGTATTCCTTAGTGGCAATAAAAGCCGGGTTGTATCTCTCAACGTGTCCTACCTGTGCTTTGATTCCTTTTTCCTGGCATAAACGAAGGATTTCTTCTGCCTGTTCCAGAGTTTGGGTAACCGGTTTTTCAATAAAGAAATGAAGACCTTTTGCGATAGCTTTTAATGCATAATCATAATGATAGACTGTCGGAGTGACAATGTCCAGCATATCAATCTGCTCAAGCAATTCATCGAAATTTTCAAAATATTTATATCCGAATTCGGCTTCTAATTTTTTCCCGTTTTCAACATCTTTATCGTGGAATCCTACAAACTCATATCGATCTGACTGATTAAGAAGTTTTAAATGGATTTTTCCCAAGTGTCCGGCACCTACCAAACCTGCTTTTAACATAGCTGTATTAAATTTCTGTAAAGATAGTGAATGTATAGTATAAAAATACATGACTTTTTACTTGGATAGTTTTGCATGATAAGCATTGGTGGGGATAGCTTTTATCAATTAAAAGAATTGTATTAAATTCGCGATCTATAAAATTATCAACTATGAAAAAAATATATTTCATCTTATCCGTAGCAGGACTAGTGGCTACAGGGTGCTCAGGCTCTGGAGACAATATTGCAACTGAAGTACACAATAATCCACCCCCACAACCTAAGTGTGAGACTCCTACAAGTTTAAGTTTTAAACCGTTATATAATATTTTCTCATGGAGCAGTAATAGCGGCCAGGGAACAGGTTTTTTTGAAGTACAATATGGAGAACAAGGCTTTACTTTAGGAAGCGGGACTGTAGCTGAAGTAAGCAATACCTCATACAGTCTTCCATTATTTAAAGGTAAGAAATATGATTTATATGTAAGAAAGAACTGTGGAACAACAGATGGAAAGAGCAATTGGGCGGGCCCTATTACCATTCTTTCTGAAAATACTACCGCGTGTGTAAAGCCAGGATATGTTAATTATACCACATCAACCCCTTCTGTTTATGATCCTACTTTTTCAGCTACTGTTTCCTGGGAAAGTGATGGTATTTCTGTATACGAAGTATATTTAGGGACTAGTAGTACACCGCCGGCTCCGGGAAACGGAGACCCAATTATTCCTGGGCATAATGCCGCTTTTGCTAACTTAAATAAGACAATTTCTTATATGTTCTATGTAAGAAAAAGATGTGCAGATAATACCTATACCGATGTCACCTCACAGGTTGTAAAATGGAATTAATATCTAAAATAGAAGCTGTCAGTTTTTTGACAGCTTTATTTTTGTGGATAATTCTTTTGCTCGATTTCTGAAATCTAAAATCTAATTTCTTACTTTTGTCATATGCAGGATTCGTTTGTACATAAAGGAAAAAGAAAGAATTTAGTAGAATATCTCAGATACAGAATTGGGATTTCGGATGAAAATGTACTTTCGGCAATGAATGAAATTCCGAGACACCTTTTCATTGAAAGTATTTTTGAAGACTTTGCCTATGAAGACAGGGCTTTCCCTATCCTGGCGCATCAAACCATTTCACACCCTTCTACAGTTGCGGAACAATCTGAGCTGTTACAGGTGAAGGCGGGTGAAAAAGTACTGGAAATCGGAACCGGATGCGGATATCAGACTGCCGTTCTCATTGCAATGAAAGCTCATGTCTACACGGTGGAAAGACAGAAAGATCTATTTGATTTTTCTAAAAATAAGCTGAGAGAACTTCATTTATATCCAAAATTTCAAAGTTTTGGAGATGGATTTGCAGGGCTTCCAACGTTTGCTCCTTTTGATAAAATTATTGTAACCTGTGGGGCAAGTACTTTACCTACAGAATTGCTAAAGCAGTTAAGAGTAGGTGGAATCATGGTAATTCCATTAGGACCAACAGACGAGCAGGTTTTATATAGATTTACAAAAGTAGGACCCACGGAGTTTGAGAAAGAAGAATTCGGAGCTTATAAATTTGTTCCGATGTTGGGGAACACGAATCAATAGGAAGGAATTAAAATAAAATATGCAGTATCATTTTTATTTAAATCTAAAAAATAACAATGAAAGTTTTTATTAATAAAAGAATTCCAGAGATTGGAATTCATCTATTACAGAAAGCAGGATTGCAGATTATATTTCCTGAAAATGAAAATATTACGGATGCAGAATGGCTGAAGTATTGTCAAAATACAGATGTTATTATAAACATTGGTGGTGATTTTAAATATGATAAAGTATTTTTCGATGCTTGCCCTAATATAAAGGCCATTGCATTGTATTCTGTTGGGTTTGATCATGTGGATATTAAAGAAGCCAATCAAAGGAATATTCCTATAGGAAATACGCCGGATGTGCTGAGCAGAGCAACTTCTGATGTTGCTTTTTTACTGATGCAATCGGTAGCAAGGAGAACCAGTTATAATTTTCAGAAGGTGAAAGAAGATAATTGGGGTGGTTTTGATCCTTTGCATGCTTTGGGACAGGAGCTTTATGGCAAAACATTAGGTGTTTTTGGATTGGGAAGAATAGGTTTTCAAATGGCTGAAAAGTGTAAAAAAGCTTTTGACATGGAGATCATTTACCACAACCGTCATCGAAATGAAGGAGCTGAAAGAGAATTGAATGCCACTTATGTTTCCTTTGATGAATTGGTCAGCAATTCAGATGTCCTGAGTGTTCATGCCAATTTTACGCCTGAACATAAGGATCTTTTCAATGAATATGTATTTGAAAAAATGAAGACTAATACGATTTTTATCAATACAGCAAGAGGTGGCTTCCATCAGGAACAGGATTTGTACAATGCGTTAACTGAAGGTAAGATCTGGGGTGCAGGTCTTGATGTAACCAATCCGGAACCCATGTCTGCAGATAATCCCCTCCTGAAGTTATCGAATGTTTGTGTATTACCACATATTGGTTCTGCAACCATTGAGGCCAGAAACGGAATGGCAAGACTGGCTGCTGAAAATATTATTGCCTTTTCAAAAGGAGAAGTGATGCCCAATTGTGCGAATCCTGAAGTATATTCTGGTCATTCATCATAACTTGGAATTATTTTTGTTCTCAATAGAATAACCCTTAAAATCTAAATATCATGGCACCGGAAAACAATATTAATGAGCAGAATAAAAAGCTGGAACGTATGGATTATGATCCCAGTGAAGATATATTCAAAAGAGAAAAACATATTTCGCTTGATGGAGACGGAAACCCTATATTTGATGAAGATATAGATGACGACAAAATAGATAAAGGCCTGGATATTCCCGGTGAAGACGGAGATGATGATATGGAAGGAATAGGAGAGGAAGATGAAGAAAACAACTATTGGAGCCTAAGTGATAATGAGGACGATCATGAAGAGGAAAATGATGATGTCTTAACTTAGACTTCACTCAGATAAAATATTTGCCTTGCTGATTTTCAGTGAGGTTTTTTATTTTTGAAATGATAACCTGATTTCGTATAAAGAAATCCACCTCCAGAGGAGGGGAATTTGAGTGCGTTTATTTCAAATATAGGATTTAAATAGACTCTTGGTTTATATTTTCACAGGATTGATAATCAGTTTTTGTACTGATTCATTCTTTTAGCTTTTGCTTTTCCCCTCTTTTGTTGCCTATATTTCATAATTTGAATATCTTTAAAACTTCAAACATTGTTTAAACATAGAACTTTAAATAGCAATATGACATTTCAAGAACAGATACAGCAGGGGATTCCTAATCAGCTGCCACAACTAAAACCATATGAGACCAATATCAACCATGCTCCAAAGCGTAAAGAAATTTTAGGTGAAGAGGAGAAAAAACTGGCGTTAAAGAATGCTTTACGTTATTTTGACCCGAAATTTCATGCAGAATTGATTCATGAATTTAAGCAGGAACTGGAAGATTACGGAAGAATTTATATGTATCGTTTCCGTCCGGATTATGAGATGAAAGCGAGATCTATTGAAGATTATCCCGGAAAATCTGAACAGGCAAAAGCCATTATGCTGATGATTCAGAATAATTTGGATTATGCAGTAGCTCAGCACCCTCATGAATTGATTACTTATGGTGGAAATGGTGCTGTATTCTCTAACTGGGCTCAGTACCTGTTAACGATGAAATATCTGTCTGAAATGACCAATGAACAAACCTTGGTGATGTACTCAGGGCATCCAATGGGATTGTTTCCATCTCATAAAGATGCACCAAGAGTAGTCGTAACCAACGGGATGATGATTCCAAACTACTCCAAACCGGATGATTGGGAGAAATTCAACGCTCTTGGAGTAACCCAATACGGACAAATGACTGCAGGAAGCTATATGTACATAGGCCCACAAGGAATTGTGCACGGAACTACGATTACCGCTTTAAATGCTTTTAGAAAGATCAATAAAGACCCTAAAGGAGGTCTGTTTGTAACTTCCGGATTAGGAGGGATGAGCGGAGCTCAGCCTAAAGCAGGAAATATTGCCGGTTGTGTTACGGTATGTGCAGAAGTAAATCCAAAAATCACTAAAATCCGTCACGATCAGAAATGGGTGAATGAAATTTATGAAGATCTGGATGCATTGGTAAAAAGAGTAAGAGAAGCACAACAAAATAAAGAAACAGTTTCTTTAGCGTATCTTGGAAATATTGTAGACGTTTGGGAGAAATTTGATCAGGAAGATTTAAGAATTGATATCGGTTCGGATCAGACTTCCCTTCACAATCCTTGGGCGGGTGGATATTATCCGGTAGGACAAAGCTTTGAAGAGTCCAATACAATGATGGCTGAAAACCCTGAATTATTCAAGGAAAAAGTTCAGGAAACATTAAGAAGACATGCTGCTGCCATCAATAAACATACAGAAAAAGGAACGTATTTCTTCGATTATGGAAATGCCTTCTTATTGGAAGCTTCAAGAGCAGGAGCTGATGTAATGGCAGATAATCCAACCTTAGGAAGAGAGTTCAAATATCCAAGCTATGTTCAGGATATTATGGGACCTATGTGTTTTGATTACGGTTTCGGACCATTCCGTTGGGTATGTGCTAGCGGAAAACCGGAAGACTTACAGAAAACTGATGATATTGCATGTGCCGTTTTAGAGGAAATGGTTAAAAATTCTCCTGAAGAAATCCAACAGCAAATGAAGGATAATATTCAATGGATTAAAGGAGCACAGGAAAATAAACTTGTAGTAGGATCACAGGCAAGAATCCTTTATGCTGATGCAGAAGGAAGAATGAAGATCGCTGAAGCCTTCAATAAAGCGATTAAAAATGGCGAAATCGGACCTGTAGTATTGGGTAGAGACCATCATGATGTTTCAGGAACAGATTCTCCTTACAGAGAGACTTCCAATATTTATGATGGTTCAAGGTTTACTGCAGACATGGCGATCCACAACGTGATTGGGGACAGTTTCCGTGGAGCAACCTGGGTTTCTATCCACAATGGTGGTGGAGTTGGCTGGGGAGAAGTTATCAACGGAGGTTTCGGAATGCTGCTGGATGGCAGTGATGATGCAGACCGAAGATTGAAGTCTATGCTTTTCTGGGACGTTAACAACGGAATTTCAAGAAGAAGCTGGGCAAGAAATGAAGGCGCTATTTTTGCGATCAAAAGAGCAATGGAAGTTGAACCTAATTTAAAGGTCACCCTTCCCAACCTTGTAGACGAAAACTTACTGTAAATCATAAATAATTCAGCATTGGCACGTATTAATAAAAAACTGTTTTCACACCTCAATGTAGAGGATGATGATCCTGTTTGGAAAAAATTTGCTGAGTTTGAGTTTGCAAAGAAAAACATATTCTCGGATAATAAAGCCTATCTTGTTGAAGATGGGCTTGTCCGTAAATATTATATCAACAGTACTTCAGATATCAATACTGAAGTCTGTGCAGAATTCTACTTTCCAGGTGATATTTTTACCGTTGGAAATAAAGATTCTGAAGGGGTTTATGAATCAATCAGTAGCGGCGTGGCCTGGGAAATTACTTTAGATGAAGTAAAGGAAATGTTCGTCGTAAATCCCGAGTGCCGTTTTGTACAAAATTATTACCTGAGCAGAAAGCTGAATGCTGCCATGAAGCGCGAAATGCTTTTGCTTAAAAATACACCTCAGGATCTTTACGAATATCTATTAGCCAATCAGCCCCATTACATTCAGAATATTCCTTTGAAATATCTGGCATCCTATATCGGGATTACTCCTATTTCCTTAAGCAGGATCAGAAAGAGGATTACGTAGAGACTGGAAAGACTGGAAGCTGGAAGCTTGAAGTGGGAAGTTATCAAGGTTATAATATGCTATATCAGGCTTTTGATAGGAATTGCTATCCTGTTTTTATAAACGCAAAGTTTCAATTTTAAATACGCATTACTTTAAGTGAGCAAAGAGTTCATCGATTTTCCATCGATTTGATGAAGCGTACTGTAGTCATCAGTTTAGTCAACGGCTTTGCCATAATCTTTGCTTCTTTAGATTCTACAGGGTAATACATAAAAACTTTGCGTGAAAAAAGATTTGGATTTTTCAACAATTAGAAAACGATCAGACATTATAAGACTATAATTAACTTCCATCCTTATGCTTCCATCTCCTAACCTTCATTAATTAACTTTTGTTTATTGTTTCCCCCTCCATAAGTCTTTTACTTTGCTGAAAAAAAGTATGGAAATACAAAAATTAAACTGGGCAGGAATAAAACTGCTTTCTAATGGCAAAACCATTTTAATAGATGCAGCAGAAGATTTCGCTTATTACAAACCCGTTCTTGGGGATGCTGTAGAGCAGGTGATAAACTTCTCAGATCATGTGCAGGCAGATTATATTCTGTTTACTCATTTGCATTTAGATCATTTTGACAAAGGCGCTATCAAAAAATGTCTGAAAAATGATGGAAAATTGGTAGTGTATTCAGAACTTGAACCATTGGTGAGAGAGCATATGGATGGTGTTGAAATGGTAGTCCTGGATCTGGATGAAACCTTCTCTGAAAATGGGATCACCTTCAAGCCAGTATTTGCAATGGATGGAGTGGGAGAGACTCAGTCTTCATGGATTGTGGAAGATGCAACTACTAAAATCTTTCATGGCGGAGATACCATCTGGCATAACCAATTCTGGAAGTTGGGGAAAGAAAATAAAGACATCGATTATGCTTTTTTACCCGTAAACGGAGTCGTTGTTAATTTTGAGATTATTGGGTTGGAATACAGTCCGGTTCCGGCTTCTCTTAATTTGAAGGAAGCCTTTGCTGCTGCCCATCTTTTACATGCTAAAAAATTGGTTCCGATACATTACGGGCTGTTTACTCATGAGAAAAGCTATATTCCTCAATTGTTTGATGAAAATGATTTGAAAAGAGTTTCTGAGGAATTAGGGCAGGAATATATGATTCTTGAGGATGGGAAAATGGTTTTGGAAGCTTAGTTTTTGTTGGAGTAGAGCAAAGGCGCAAAGAGCTTGAAATGTTGAAATCATATTTTTAAGGCGCAAAGATTTTATCTGTGATAAAATAAAGCACGATATTTAAAATTTTAATTGCATCTTAGCATTTTCCAACCTTTTTCTTCACCAGAGCATCTTTATAGGTAAAAGAATACTATGAAAATTACCATTCCAAAACCCTGTCATGAAAACTGGAACAATATGTCTCCTGATGAAAAAGGAAAATTCTGCTCCGTTTGTTCAAAAACAGTTTATGATTTCACCAATTTTTCAGAAGAAGAAATTATGAATATTTTTGGCTCTAATAAAGATATTTGTGGAAGATTTCGGGAAGATCAGTTGGATGTGAATCTGAACTTTTCATTAGCGAGTAAACTGGCATTAGGACTATTGGTAGTGGGTGGTTTTACAGCTACTGTAAACGCACAGGAAACAAGCCAGGTACTAAAATTTCAGAGAAAGTACGAGGGTTGAACATGAGTGTCATATCCACTGATCCTTTCAACAGGAATCCATCTGTAAGAATTGGGGCACCTGCTTCAAAGGTGCAGAAGAACCTTTGGTTTTACTGGATGGTAAAAAGATTTCTATAGAAGAATTACGTACGATAAAGCCGGAGATTATTGAAACTGTCAATACTCTTTTGGCTAAAGAAGATGTAGAAAAGTATGGTGGAGACGCTAAAAATGGTGTAATTGTGGTTACTACTAAGAAGAAAAGAAAATCAAGATAAGAACAATAAAAAACTCCGATAATAGAAAATTATCGGAGCTTTTTAGTTTATTGTTTCACAGCCTGAATAGCTGCTGCATAATTAGGCTCTTGAGAAATATCCGGAACTTGTTCTTCGTAAATAATAGTTCCCGAAGGATCAATTACTACAACCGCTCTACTGAGAAGTCCTTTCATAGAAGATTCTACCATTTCCACCCCGTAGTTCCATCCAAAATCTGAACGGAAATCCGAAAGCATTACAACATTGTTAATTCCTTCAGCTCCACAGAACCTTTTTTGAGCGAAAGGTAAGTCCTTAGAAATGCAAAGAACTACCGTATTAGGAAGATTTCCTGCCTCTTCATTGAAGTGATGAACAGATGCTGAGCAAACTCCCGTATCTACACTTGGAAAGATATTCAGGATCACATATCTCCCTTTGTAAGCATCCAGGCTCTGGTCATTCATATTAACGTCTGTAAGGGTAAATTTAGGAGCCGGTTTGTTGACATCCGGTAATTTGGAATAAGTACGAACAGGTGTTCCTTTTAATAAAACAGTATTGATAGGTTTAGATTTTTGAGCAAAACCCATTGCTGAGAAAAAGAATAACGTACTGAAAACTATTTTTGAAAACATTGAAAATTTATTTTTAAACAAAAATATTGTTTTTTTCAGTTGGCTGGGTTAATTTTCATTCAAATAGCTTTTAAATAGAGCAAATCTATTGAATCATTATTCTGAAAATCAATTTTTACATCTACCTTTATTCTACAAAAGTTCAGATTCAAATTATTAAATACTAAAAATATGAGTTCAGCAAACAATGCATCGTTTCAAGATATTTTTAAAAGTGAAAACGAAATCCCCGAAGAATATAAAGTACCGGAAATTTATCAGAAAGTTTATCTTCTGAATGGTGAATTGGTAGAATGGAAAGGAGAAACGCAGAATATTTATTCCCCGGTCTGTATTCCTACAGAAAACGGATTAGAGAGAAAGTTGTTGGGGAGCATCCCCAATATCGGTCCGGAGGAAGCTATGGAGGTTCTTGAAGCTTGCGTGAAAGCTTATGATAACGGTCTTGGGGAATGGCCTACAATGTCTGTAGAAGGAAGAATCAAATGCATGCAGAAATTTGTCTATTTGATGATCCAACAGCGTGATCTGATTATAAAGTTGCTGATGTGGGAAATCGGGAAAACATTGGCAGATTCTACCAAAGAATTTGACCGTACAGTAGATTATATCAATCAGACTATTGATGCTTTAAAAGACCTGGACAGAGAATCTTCTCGTTTCCAGCAGGCAGAAGGTACCATTGCACAGATCAGAAGAGCACCGCTGGGTGTGGTTTTAAGTATGGGGCCTTTCAATTATCCTTTGAATGAGATCTTTACAACGCTGATTCCTGCATTAATTATGGGGAATACTATTTTGTTTAAACTTCCTAAACATGGTGTGTTGGCTCATTATCCTCTACTGAATGCCTTTAAAGAAGCTTTTCCAAAAGGAACGGTGAACACGTTATATGGAAAAGGTTCTGAAATTATTACTCCCATCATGGAAAGTGGTAAAGTCAATGTTTTGGCTTTTATTGGTTCCAGTAAAGTAGCTAATGGATTGAAGAAATTACATCCAAAAGTGAACCGTCTGAGAGCAATTCTGAGCCTCGATGCTAAAAATGCGGCTATTGTTACTAAAAATGCCAATCTTGATGTAGCAGTAAGTGAATGTATTTTAGGGGCACTTTCATTCAATGGACAGCGTTGTACAGCATTAAAACTGATTTTTGTACAAAAAGAAATCGCTGCGGAATTTACGGCAAAGTTAAGCGAAGCTGTTTCCGCTCTGAAAGCCGGTTTACCGTGGGAAAAAGAGGTGAAAGTAACTCCTCTTCCTGAAGTTAATAAACCCCCATACCTGAAAGAATGTATTGATGATGCAATAGCAAAAGGAGCAGCTGTTTTAAATAAAAACGGTGGCTATACAGAAGGGTCCTTTGTTTTTCCGGCAGTTGTTTATCCTGTAAATAGCGATATGAAATTGTATCATGAAGAACAGTTTGGGCCTGTAATTCCAGTAGTTCCGTTTGAAGATATTGAAGAACCTATTGATTATCAGGTGAATGCCTCCCATGGAATGCAGGTGAGTATTTTCAGTGAAGATCCACAGGAAGTGGCAAAACTAATTGATCCTTTTGTAAATCTGGTAAGTCGTGTCAATATCAACTGTCAGGCACAGCGTGGTCCGGATGTATTTCCGTTTACCGGAAGAAAAGATAGTGCGGAAGGTACGCTTTCTGTTTTTGATGCGTTGCGTTCATTCTCCATCAGATCTCTGGTAGCTGCTAAACTTACAGATTCCAATAAAGAATTATTGAATACTATTGTTAGAGATCATGATTCCAACTTTTTAAGCACAGACTATATTTTTTAATTAGAATCCCTTGCTGTATTT
Organism: Chryseobacterium sp. StRB126; assembly: GCF_000829375.1. Classification (NCBI taxonomy): domain Bacteria; kingdom Pseudomonadati; phylum Bacteroidota; class Flavobacteriia; order Flavobacteriales; family Weeksellaceae; genus Chryseobacterium; species Chryseobacterium sp. StRB126. The sequence continues at coordinate 3,541,376 of NZ_AP014624.1, read as the reverse complement.
AAGATCTTTACAAAAATTTTTAAATAAACTGAACTAGAAACTGTTTGTCTTCTATAAAATTTTCTATCTTTAAAAAATTGAGCTGTTAAAAGAATATCAGATGAACGAGATTAAAAATCAGATGTATTTTATAGAAGAATTCTTAGAACTTGTAAAGAATAAACAAGACAGAAAGGAATCTTATGACCCGGAGTACAATTACGCAGTCTATTCTTCAAAAGATGAATTTGAACCTGAAATGAAAGTTTTCATCGGAGACCACTTAGATATAGGAGAGAATGATAACGAAATCTTACCGGATTTTGTATACCATAATAAGCTTAACTATATGTGTTCTGATGAAAATATTCAAGACGTGGTGGACCTTGCTTTCCGGCAGTATGCTGATATTACTTTTTCTCAGCTTATCACTGCCCTTAATCACTATCTTGAAAAAGATGAGTTTTTAGATTTTAAATAAAATACACTAAATAGTGATACAGATACCCTGATATGGAAAAAATATCAGGGTATTATTTTTATGTAAAATTTTTGTTTTCCTCTACTAACTGTACAAGTAATTATTACAATTAGAAATACATACAATTATTTTGAATAAAATACTAATCTAAAAATAGTAGAAACTAAAAAGAACGATGAGAGGTCTGGCAATATTTATCTGTTTGTTTTATTATTTTAAAAAAGTAAAGTTAAAGGTTTCGGCGGGCTGAAAGCCCGCCGAAACCTATCTATATGTATTAAGTGATTTAAATAAAGAATACGTTTTTCAACTTATAAATTTCTTCCTTCTTAAAATTAATTCTTACCTGTTTTTTCCTTTCCAATTTCATTCCTGATCCAATCTAGCTGGGGATCTTTTTTATCAATAATATCCTGCATACTTTCTTTGATTTCTACATCAGGAATAACTCCTTTTTTAGTATCTGAAAAATCAATATTTGGCTGTACCAGAAGTAGACCGATTGGAAATCTGATCTCAGAATTCGGAAGTTTCTGATAAGAATAAAAGCCGGCAACGGTTCCGTCATTGGCGCCTCCGGTTTCTTCACCCACAAGAGTGGCTCTTTTATCATTTTTAAGCTTTGCCGTAATAATAGAAGAGGCAGAAAAGCTTCCCCCGTTAATCAGAACAAAAATTTTACCGTGAAAAGCTCCTTTATTGGGTTTTGTAGGTTTGTCAGCTTTCATTTTGTAGAAAACCTTTCCATCTTTTTTATAAGTACTGAAAGCCTGGGCAAAAAAGTAACTTGGATAGGAGATGCTTTTAATAGCATAGTCTAGCGGAGTACTTTTTCTAAAATAATTGGTCCTTAACGGGATATCCCTTGAGGTAACCTGAGAAGGTTTTATTAAGGTAAAAGGCTTATCCGTAAGATAAGAATACAGATTATTGATCTCATAAAGTGAACCACCATAATTATTACGGACATCTATGATGAGGTAACCTGCTTTTGAGTTTTTAATCTTCGCAAATGTTTTTTTATAAAACTCATCAGAATATTCTCGGGAAAAGCTTTTCACTTTTATATAAGCAATGGTGCTGTCTTTATCCAGAAATTTAAAGCTCCGGTTATAAGAATTGCTGGCTGAAACATAATCATTCAGCTTTTTTTCCTGAGTCCGTTTATTCATTTCCTTATCCTTTTTAAGATCTGTATCAGATTTTGATTCTCTGCTTAAAGTATAAGTATGTTTTTCACCTTTATAAAGAGTTTCCATTGTTGCTCTGTCGGCAAGTCCGTTTTCTGCAGTATAATAATTAAAGAATAAATCCTTTAAAAAATAAGGCTGGAAAGTGGTATTATACCCATCACTGCTGATAAGGTTTCTGTATTTTTTGATATATTCTGAAACCGGAACATTGTCTATAGACAGAATTTCAGTTCCCGGTTGAATATTTTCAATAGAATCTTTGTTTTCTGTAATATACATCTGGTCACCAGAAATATAATATCCGAATCTGCCGAACAGTCCTTTTTTTTGTTCTAAGTTTTTAATTTCCTTTTTGGTGAATTTTTTTCTGGGAACTCTTAATGAAAGATGTCCTTCCCGTATCCCTGCAATCACAGGTTGAAGTTTAAAATAAAACTGAAGTGGGGTAAGCGGCTCATTAATAGTTTGCTTAAGACTGTCGAACTTATGTTCCAATTCCTGCTTGGGAATATACCAATACAGTTGTGGATGCATCTGCTGAAGTTTTGAGTAGGCAAAATCCACATCTTCTTTAAGCTGTTCCGGGGGAATACATGAAGCCCGCTGTTCATTGTGCCTCTTAGTAGATGCACATGAGGAAAGCATGGCCAGAGTAAATATTACCGAGTATTTTTTCAATAGATCTTTGAGTTTTTTTAAGCCGCTAAAATAGAAAGATTAAAATTAATCATCACTTAAATGAATAATAAATTTTCTGAAACACATGATAAATTTAGTTAAAAAAATGGGCTCAAATGCATCTTATTTTTATATAAGAGCAAAACTCGGTACCTTTGATGTTTATTTTTTGCAAATGATGTATTGGATTCTTACGGTTGCGATTTTATTGGCAGCAACCTATTTTATAATGATAAATGGAGCCGCATTCGGAGCCGTACCCAAAGGAAAACGATTGGATCGTATCCGGCAGTCAAAACTTTATAGAGACAAACAATTTCAGAATATCAGCCATACACCATCTCTTGCTGAAGGACACAAGATGACCAAGGTTATTTATGATTTCTTTTTAGGTAAAAAACATCCGCTGTTAAAACCTTTAAAGAAAATCCCTTCTATTCATACGGATTTGAAAAGTCTGGATAAAAATACGGATGTTTTTATCTGGTTGGGACACTCATCTTATTATGTACAGACAGATGGCGTTTCATTTTTAATTGATCCTGTATTAAGCCTATATGGCTCGCCTTTTAAATACTTTAACAAAGCTTTCAAAGGATCTGATATCTTTAAACCTGAAGATATTCCGAACCTCGATTATCTTGTGATTACCCATGATCATTTTGACCATCTGGATTATCCTACGGTTAGATCAATTAAAGATCGTACAAAGATGGCTATTGTTCCATTAGGAGCAGGAGCACATCTGGAACGATGGGGATATGTGGAGGAACAACTCATTGAAGAAGAATGGGGAGCGGAAGTTGAATTGAAAAATAATATAAAGTTAGCCTTTACACCAGCCAGACATTTTTCCGGCAGAAGACTAAAACAGAACGATACGCTTTGGACTTCCTATGTACTGGAAACTCCTACAAAGAAAATTTTTCTTGGTGGTGACAGCGGGTATGATTCTCACTTTAAAATGATAGGGGAGAAATACGGTCCTTTTGATTTTGCAATCCTTGAAAATGGACAATATGGTGAAGCGTGGAGATATATCCATACTTTACCCGAAGATACTATTCAGGCGGCTATTGATATAGATGCCAGACATATTATTCCGGTACACGCTGCTAAATTTGCACTGGCACTTCATCCATGGAATGAGCCTTTGCAAAAAATAACCAGTTTAGGTAAAGAAAAAAGCTTAGACATCCTGACTCCGAAGATCGGAGAGGTTGTGGATCTGAATCGTAAAGATCAGCATTTTACAGTCTGGTGGGAAAGCTGATTAAGCATGCCAAATATCTTTATATCTTACAGGATGATTTTCAAATTGCTGACGTACAAAATCACATTCCGGGTCTACAAGCAAATCTTTTTCTTCTGCATAGCGAACCAACTCATCCAGCAGTAACTTGGCATAGCCTTTACCCTCGCGTTCTTCATCAAGCTTAGTATAATATACAATAAGAAGTCTTCCGTCAACTTCTATGGACATATACCCAGCTTTTTTCTCATCAATAAACAACTGCAGTTCATCCTGATATGGAGATACCATAAATTTTATATTTTCCATAATTACTGAGATTTGGTTGATAAAAAAATAATATTGAGAACCCCAGAAAGCATTCTCTTCCTTAAAATTACAAAATTATTTAACATGAAATAATAGTTTTTGAGAATCTTAACGAATTTTATAAGAAGATTAGATAAAAGATAAAAGATAAAAGATAAAAGATAAAAGATAAAAGATAAAAGATAAAAGATAAAAGATAAAAGATAAAAGATAAAAGATAAAAGATCTTGCCGTTAAACAACTACTATCTATTATTCGTTCGGATATTAACATCAACAAGAGGGATTTAGCCCGGCCAAATGAATTAATCACATTCTATTGGCTTTAGCCAACACCTAAAATCTCCCATCTCATTCATGATTAATATTGTTTGAAGGTTGGAATAATATTAATCCGGCATTCGTAAACTATAAACTACCAACTGCGAACCCTGTACCTCACCTCTCTGTTTAATAATAAATAGAACTATAAAAGCATCGTTTACTGCTAATTAAAAATCACAAAAACTATTGATATTTGTAAATTATTTAAAAGATAATCAGTTATTTATGTTTTTTGTTAACAAATATTGGGAATTACGATCAATAATTGGCACTTTAATTGACTATGTCTAGATGTTTAATTTAAAAGAGGAATGAAATGAAAAAGTTATTGTTAGCCGCATTTTTGGTTGGGACGTTCAGTTTGAGCTATGCCCAATCGGATTATTATAATGATTATAGAAGAAGTATTTCAGATATCAACTGGCAAACCGTGGTTGCGGATCTGTTGCTTTCCACAACACAGGCCAATCAGGTTTATGCTTTAAATGACAGATATCGCAATTATGATTCATGGAATAGAGTCTATGTGGTAGAGCCGGGAAGATGGAGAGGAGACCGATATTCAGAATTGGAGAGAATTCTTGGTAGGGAAAAATATATCGTTTTTAAAAAGAAATATTATAGAGGAGAAAATCCTGTTATTGTATACGGAAGAAAAAATGATTATAAAAAATACCGTAAAGAGCAGGAAAAGTACTATAAAGAAAGATCCAAATATTACAAAAAACAAGATAAACACAATCATGGACATCATGGTGACTGGGATTAACCATTATCAATTTTTATATATATTCACTATTGAAATGGCTGGCATTCGTGTCGGTCATTTTTATTATAAGTAAAAAGTAAAAAGTAAAAAGTAAAAAGTAAAAAGTAAAAAGTAAAAAGTAAAAAGTAAAAAGTTCTTTTCGTTAAACATCTATGGTTTACTATGCATGCGAATATCAACATCAATAGAAATGGGCTTTAGCCCGTTCAAAAAATAAACAATCTTTATCCGGCTTTAGCCAAAACTTAAAATTCTACGGTTCATTTGTTATCCCACATTGAGTTTCAACAATGTTTATTCATGTAAATAATTCATATAAAATACCAATAAATATTAACGGAACAACAGCACTTCCGTCCTCCATCTTCCTGCTTCCTACCTATTAATCTATCACCAATTTAAATAATCATACTTCTTAATTTGTTTGAATTTTATAACTTTGAGATATGGAATCCAATGAATCAATACAAGGTTTTTATGAACGAAATGCTCCCGGTTTGGGACCTTTATGCTTAGGCGCAAACAAAATGGGACACTTTAATGTGTTTTCTCGGGATCACTGTTTGCTGTTATCACCATACAGCAGGAGAGATTATTATAAAATTTCATTGATTATAGGAAAAGGAAAGCTTCATTATGCCGATAAATGGATCTATGTAGACCGTCCTGCATTGTTGTTTTCCAATCCTATTGTCCCTTATTCCTGGGAAGCCGATGATGACGATCAGAGAGGCTGGTTCTGTCTTTTTACAGAATCATTTTTACAGAATGGAAGCCGTTTAGGAAATCTTCAGGATTCACCATTGTTTAAAATTGGTGGGACTCCGATTTTCTTTTTGGATGAAAATCAACAGAAAATACTTTCAGATTTGTATACAAAGATGATGACTGAAATTGAGTCAGATTATGTTCACAAATATGATATGCTGAGAGCTTACCTTCACCTGATGATCCATGAAACAATGAAAATGCATCCGGCAGAAACGTTTGAGCTTTATCAGAACGCGTCCCAAAGAGTAGCATCCTTATTTATGGAGCTGCTGGAAAGACAGTTTCCTATTGACAGTCCTGAGGCTTTTTTGAAGCTAAAAACTCCCAATGATTATGCACAGAGCCTTTCCATTCATGTTAATTCTTTAAACCGTTCCGTAAAAGAAATTACAGGAAAAACTACTAGCCAGCAGATTACAATGAGAGTTATTCAGGAAGCCAATGCCCTGTTAACCCATACAGACTGGAATATTGCTGAAATTGCCTATGGACTAGGTTTTGAAGAACCTGCTTATTTTACTAATTATTTTAAAAAGCAGACGGGAATAGCTCCCAATACCCTAAGAACAAACCTTGTTTGATTTTTATAATTCTTAGTTTGAATTCTATACCAAGGGAGACTGTTTCATGTTCTAATTTTGTCCTATAAATTTAAAACCAAAATCATTATGAAATTTAAAAAATTAGGAAACACCGGTGAACAACTTTCTGCTATTGGATTAGGCTGCATGGGAATGAGCTTCGCTTATGGTCCGTCAGACGAACAGGAAAGTATCAGTACTTTGCACAGAGCATTAGATTTAGGCGTTAACTTCTGGGATACGGCGGATATGTATGCCAACGGAGAAAATGAAAAGTTAATTTCTAAAGTCTTAGTACCTAACAGGGATAAAATTTTCATTGCTACTAAATTCGGATTCAGATTTAAAGATGGAGTAGCTAGTCATAGTGGTGCCCCGGGAACTTATTTTGATGGCTCTCCGGAATGGATCAGACAAGCGGTAGATTTAAGCCTCCAAAGGTTAAAAATAGATACCATAGATCTGTATTATGCACACAGGGTAGACCCAAATGTCCCAATAGAAGAAACTGTGGGTGCTATGGCGGAGCTGGTTAAAGCGGGTAAAGTAAAATATATAGGACTTTCTGAAGCTTCAGCAGAATCTATCAGAAAAGCCAATAAAATTCACCCGATAGCTGCTTTACAGTCTGAATATTCTATCTTGACCAAAGATGTTGAGAATGAGATTCTGCCAACTATCAGAGAATTAGGGATTTCCTTGGTGCCCTATTCACCATTGGCAAGAGGTCTTTTCGCTAATATTAATGAAGTACAGAATCTTGGCGATGATGATTTCAGAAAATCATTACCCCGTTATCAGCAGGAATACCTGGAGAACAATACAAAATTAGCCAATGAAATCAATGAGTTTGCAGCTTCCAAAGGAGTAAAGGGAACTCAGCTGGCATTAGCATGGGTCTTGAATCAAGGAGATGATATTATCCCAATTCCGGGAACCAAACGTATCAAATATCTGGAAGAAAATGTTGCTGCAGCTAATATTGAGCTGTCTCAATCTGATTTGGATACCATTGATGCCATTCTGAAAAAATATCCGAATGTAGGAGAAAGATATAATGAAGGCTCAATGAAACTGGTTAACAACTAAAGACTTATACTATACTGAGTTTCTGAATGTCAGAAGCTCAGTTTTTTCTATAAAATATATGACATTCATTGACGTAGAACATTCCATATAAGGGAATGTTGTTTGAATTATAGTGAATGTAGAAACATTACTTAAATTATGAATAGAAGAGAATTATTGAAAAGCGGGTTATTGGCAGGAACATTAAGTTTCATGCCTTTTTCCAATGTATTTGCAGAAACAAAGCTTTTTTCGGAAAAAACAGAAGATGATCTTTCCGGTTTTAAAAAGATTAAACTGGGAGAATTAGAATTGTTTATTCTGACAGACGGATATATTCATGAAGAAAACCTGATTTCATTTGCCCCAAGAGGAAATGTTGCTGAGTTGAAAACAATCCTTAAAGATAACTTCCGGGCTGATCACTACATCGATATGGCTATTAATATTCTGCTTGTGAAAACAAAAGAAAAACTGATTCTAATGGATACCGGGATGGGAATATTTGCGGATGAAAGAACCGGTTTTTTGTTAAAAAGCCTTCAGAAAGCCGGATTTTCAGCACATGATATTACTGATATATTTCTCTCTCATGCCCATCCGGATCATATCGGTGGAGTAGTAGATAAGCAGAATAAACTTGTTTTTCCCAATGCTTCCATTTTTATTTCAAAAATAGAACATGATTTTTGGATAAATGCTTCCATTAAAGATTTTAATAACAGTGCTTTGAAAGCTCATCCCGAAAGGCTTAACCAGATTATTCCGGCCCTTCAGAATATATTGAAAGCCATTCAGCCAAAGTTGAAGTTTTATGATTTGAATAAGACACTGTATAGTCATTTCAATTTTCAATTAGCCCCAGGACATACTCCTGGTTTAACTGTTACTACAATATCATCGGGGAATGAAAAACTGATGTATGTTGCTGATCTTATTCACTCAGATGTTATTCTTTTCCCTCATCCTGATTGGGGATTTTCAGGAGATACAGATCTGGATATTGCTACCGCTTCAAGAAAGAAATTTCTTAAACAGTTGGCAGATACAAAAGCCAGGGCATTTACTTCTCATTTGCCATGGCCAGGACTGGGCTTTACAAAGGTAAAGGCTCCGGGATTTGAATGGATTCCTGAGAGTTTTATGAATTAATGCACCAATATTGATATCTATTTTGTAACTGAGTTTAAAAAATAGCTGCTGAAACTAACAGAATAGCTGTCTGCTGATTACATTTACTTCTGTAAGTTAGATGGCAGTAATATTCCCCTCCTCTGGAAGGGGGCAGATCAAAGATCTGACGGGGTGGTTAAAATATTCAACAGAAGAGGCTGTCTCAAAAGTGTCATTCTGAATGAAATGAAGAATCTCAAACAACTGACCAACAATGAGATTCTTCCTTCGTCAGAATGACAAAAGCCAAATTATTTGACTTTTGAGACAGCCTCCGTCAGATCAAAGATCTGACGGGATGGTTATCCAATAGGAGCGGACTTTAGCCCGCTCTCATTATGTAAAATCATTCATCTGGCTTTAGCCAAAACCTATTTTAACAGTATATAAAAAGAGATTGTTATTCCCTAGGTTTATCCAAAAGCCTAAAAATTATACTTTAAATTAAATCCTGTAAAGAAATACGCCCTGCTAGACCCCGGATTCACATCCGTATAAATGGCAGCATTATTATATTGGTTATCCTTATCAGAATCATTGATGCTGTTTCCGTAGAAAAGGAAAGTGTAATTAATCTGGTTGGTAAGGTTATTTCCGGCTACAAATACATCCAGATCCCATTGATTGAAACTGCGTTTATAACCAATCTTAGAATTTAAAAGTCCAAAACTTTTTACCTTGTTGGTATTGATGAAATCTGTGTAAACACTTCCCATATAATTATAGGTATTCTGCCAGTACAAACCGATATTGGTATCAAAATCCAATCCTACAGATATCTTTGTTTTAGGAACACCTACTACATTAGCTTTATCTCCGTTTTCTTTAAAATAAGTGGAATATTTAAAATCATTATAAGTATAGCTTACAAAAGGCTGAACTCTTGAAATAAATAAGTTTTTCGGTTTGTAAGAATAGCCTACACTCATTTCCAGACCTTTATTTTTTTGTTCTCCAGTATTAGCCCAGTATGTATAAGGTGTTTGTTCCGGATTAGACATTCTTCCGCCTAGCTGGGTAAGCTTATCTTTAATATTGATACTAAATAATGAAAACTGATAATCTATAGAAGTATCATCTATCAGTCCCTGAATACTGAAATCCCACATTTTTGCTTTTTCAGCCACAAGATTATCATTTGTCACATTCAAACCAGTGATAAAAGCCGTTACGGAAGTAGGAGCGTTATATCCTTCACTGTAACTAAGGTTAAAGATCTGATTGTTCCATGTTTTCTGTAAAGCAAAATGTGGACTTGCCACTGCGCTGAACTTCTTATCAAACGATAAATCTTTATTGTAAAGATCCTTACCATTGACAACAAATAATCCCGGAAGTGCTAAAAGATCTTTCCTTTTATAGCTAAGTTGGTTGATACTGACTCCTGCAAGAAACATCAAATCCCAAGGCTTATAAGTGATTTTTTCAACCGCAAAATAATTGGACTGATTGTTGGTGTTATTGAAGTAAGAACCATCGTACAGAGGCCTTAAGACGGGTTCTTCTGTAATTTTTACACTTTTATAGCGATAATTGGTAATGGTGGATTGTGATTGCTGAATTTCAGCCCCAAATTCTGTCTGACTTTTGAAATGCTCCCACTCCTTATTAAATTCAAATACAGATCTGAACCCATAATTAGAAAAAGAGGAGGTTTCGTTAGCGCCGGCAGCAATTCTCTCACCTGTTGTACCCGTATAGAAAACGGTGGTGTTATTTTTGAAATTAGGAGTAATCTTCCAGATATGTCCGATTCCTACCCTTGAAGTAACAAATTTTGTTTTCGCCCCACGCCTGATGTAGGCAAAGTTTCCATTATCAATTCCATTATAATAATCGTCATAGGAAATCTGACCGGAAACCTGTTCCAATGAATTACCATGAGACGCTAGTAACGTTATTTTCTGATTGGAATTAAGCTTAAACTCCCCATTGATATTATAAAAGTTTTTAATGCTTTTACCGTGAGGGCGGTATCCGTCACTTCCAATATGTCCATAGTTGGCAGCAATGGAATAGTTATCTCCCACACTTGTTGCAGAAGTAAAGCTTTGAAATAATCCGAAAGATCCGGTCATGAACTGCTCAGAAACAGAATTGCCTTTTTTGCTTTCCGGCTGCATATACAACCTTACTGCACCTCCGGAACCTCCGCCGTATAATGTTGCCGCAGGGCCTTTTACAACTTCTATACGATTGACCAGTCCGAAGTTGACATCATCCAAAACAGTGACACCATCAGCTCCGGTAAGCGGAATATTGTTGAGGTACATTTTGATGCCCCAGTTGTTGAATTTCTGATCGTTCCCATATCCACGGATGACAATTCTCTGGCCACCCAGCTGGGTTCTTTTTTCTACCTGAACACCAGCCATGGTATTAAGGCTCTGTTCTATAAAGGCGGGGTTATTACGGTTGATTTCATACTCGGAGACTATTTCCGTGGATTGTGCATGTTTTTTAAATTCTTCCCTTTCTTTTATAACTTTTGATCTTGTATGAATAGCCACTTCATCAATATGATTTTCATTTTCCTGAGCATGGGCAAAAGCGATCGTTGACAAAGAAAGGGCAAGGATGTAAATTTTTTTCATTAAGATAGTCTGTTTTTTACAAACATATTGAAAAAATAGGAAAACTGAAATGAATATTGTTTTATTTTTAATATTTGGATGGAGTGTTGATAATTCAGCCTGGGGATTGATAAATTTTATTTAAAATGACAGGATTCGCTTAAGTTTTTCAATAAAAAAGCCCCTTAAAAAAGGAGCTTTGTATGTATATTATTTTCAGAAATTAGATTCCGTCAATGATTTCGTTTAAAACAGTACTTGGTCTCATGGCGGCGTATGTTTTATACGTATCAGTTTTGTAGTATCCTTCAATATTTTGAGGCTTACCTTGAGCACCAATTAATTCAGCATTAATTACTTCTTCATTTTCCTGCATTGCAGCAGCAATCGGAGCAAACTGAGCCGCTAATTCAGCATCAGCAGTTTGGTTAGCTAAAGCTTCAGCCCAATACATTGCTAAATAGAAGTGAGAACCTCTGTTGTCAATCTGACCTACTTTTCTGGCAGGAGATTTATCGGTAGCTAAAAATTTAGCGTTAGCTTCATCCAATGCATCTGCTAAAACCTGAGATTTTGTATTTCCCTGAGTTTGTGCTAAATGCTCTAAAGATGCCTGTAATGCTAAGAATTCACCTAGAGAATCCCATCTTAGGTATCCTTCTTCTAAGAATTGCTCAACGTGTTTTGGAGCAGAACCTCCGGCACCTGTTTCAAACAAACCACCACCGTTCATCAATGGAACAATAGAAAGCATTTTTGCAGAAGTACCAAGTTCAAGAATTGGGAAAAGGTCTGTTAAGTAATCTCTTAATACGTTTCCTGAAACAGAAATAGTATCCTTACCTTCTCTTGCTCTTTTCAACGTTTCCGTCATGGCATCTTTAACATCAAGAATTTTAATGTCAAGCCCGTTTGTATCATGATCAGCTAAATATTTTTCAACTTTTTTGATCATTTCTCTATCATGAGCTCTTCCTTTATCTAACCAGAAAATAGCAGGAGTATCAGAAAGTCTAGCTCTGTTTACCGCTAGTTTTACCCAATCCTGAATAGGAGCATCTTTAGTCTGGCACATTCTGAAGATATCACCAGCTTCAACTTTTTGAGAAAGAAGAACGTTTCCAGCCTCATCCTGAACTTCTACAGTTCCGTCAGAAGACAATTGGAATGTTTTATCATGAGAACCGTATTCTTCGGCTTTTTGAGCCATTAAACCTACGTTTGGAACAGATCCCATAGTTGTTGGGTCTAATTTTCCGTGCGCTTTCATATCGTCAATTACAGACTGATAGAAACCTGCATAAGAACGGTCCGGGATGATACAAACTGTATCTTCTTCGTTTCCATCCTTATTCCACATTTTACCTCCGCCTCTTACAAGAGCAGCCATAGATGCGTCAACAATGATGTCAGAAGGAACGTGGAAGTTTGTAATTCCTTTGTCAGAATTTACCATAGCCACTCTTGGTCCTTCAGCCAAAGCTTTTTCAATATCCGCTTTAATGTCCGCTTCCTGAGCATTTCCTTTGATTTTTTCAAAAAGATCAGCAAGACCGTTGTTTGGATTAATATCTAAAGACTTGAAAGTCTCAGCATATTTAGTAAATACCTCTTTGAAGAAAGTTTCTACGATAGCCCCGAAAATAATTGGGTCAGAGATTTTCATCATCGTCGCTTTAAGGTGAGCAGAAAGAAGTACATTTCTTTTCTTAGCCTCTTCAATAGCCTCCTGAACAAATACTTTCAAAGCATTAAGGTTCATTACAGAAGAATCGATTACCTCACCAGCCTGAAGACCTGCAAAGTCTTTCAATACTGTTTCACCCTCATTTCCTTTGAATACGATTCTATATTTTGTTGCGTTTTCTAACGTTGTAGAGTTTTCTGTTCCGTAGAAATCACCATTGTTCATGTGTGCTACGTCAGTTTTGCTGTCAGAAGCCCAATCACCCATTCTGTGAGGATTTGCTTTTGCATAGTTTTTAACAGCTTTTGGAGCACGTCTATCAGAGTTTCCTTCTCTTAATACAGGGTTTACAGCACTTCCTAAAACCTTTGCGTATTTAGCTTTAATGGCTTTCTCTTCATCATTCTTAGGCTCAGCAGGATAATTAGGTACTGCAAAACCTTTTCCTTGTAATTCAGCAATAGCTGCATCCAATTGAGGAACAGAAGCAGAAATATTTGGTAATTTGATGATGTTAGCATCCGGTTGAGTTGCTAATTCTCCTAATTCTGCCAAAGCATCACCAATTTTCTGGTCATCCTTTAAAAACTCAGGGAAGTTAGCTAAGATTCTGCCTGCCAGGGAAATATCCGGAACAGCGATCTCGATGTTTGCTGATTTAGTGAAAGCTTTTACAATAGGTAAAAACGAGTGGGTAGCCAGCATTGGTGCTTCATCCGTTAATGTGTAGTAAATTTTTGATTTTTCTGACATTATACTGTTATTTATTATTTGAAATTAAAGTCCTACAAATTTACTAAATATGATTGTTTTTTTAGGGAATTTTAAATAAAAAAAGAAGCAAAAAGCGTCTTTTTGATTTTTAGATCTGAACAATTGTATATTCTCGGTTCCGTTAAAATTGATATTAAATTCAACTTTGAAGTTTTTAAGAGTGGAGGTTAGGTTGGGAATTGTATAAAAAACTGATGGCCAGTCTAAAGTATTTTTATTTTCACTTTAAGATTAATTTAACCTTATATTAGATAGGAAAATTTTCTATTTTGATTAAATTTGAAAAACTAAAAAAATAAATATTATGTCAACGACAATCACTTTAAAAGGAAACGAAGTACACACAATAGGAACATTACCAGCTGTAGGAACTATGGTTAAAGATTTTGCATTGGTTGATTCAGGATTAAATGTGAAGACTCTTGAGACTTTTGAAGGAAAAAAGAAAGTGTTCAATATTTTCCCAAGTATTGATACTCCTACTTGTGCTGCTTCCAGCAGAAAATTCAATGAAGAAGCTTCAAAATTGGATAACACTGTTGTAATCAATGTTTCTAAAGACCTTCCGTTTGCATTAGGAAGATTCTGTGCAGCAGAAGGATTAGATAAAGTTGAAACTCTTTCAGATTTCAGAAGCAGCTTTGGTGATGATTATGAAGTAACCATTACAGATTCTCCATTGAAAGGTTTATTAAGCCGTGCCGTAATTGTTACAGATGAAAACAATAAAGTGGTTTATACTGAGCAGGTTTCAGAAATTGCTGACGAACCTAACTACGATGCCGCATTGGCAGCATTGAACAAATAGTAGAAATAATCTTTGTAAAAAGCCTTGTGAAACTAATTTGCAAGGCTTTTTTTGAATCCAAAATACACAATATATGATCTTAAACCACTACGAAAAATACGGAGAACTCTTTCAGGTAGATCAGGAACATTTCGATGAGTTTTATTCCCTTCTTAAGGATACCCAGCTTTTAAAATTAGATTTCTTTCTGAAGCAGGGTGATAAATGCAGGTATTTGGGATTTATCAAGAAAGGAACAATCAGATGCTTTTATATCAATGACCAAGGTAGAGAAATCAACTTCGGATTTTATTTTGAAAATGAATTTTTTACTGATTATGAAAGCATACTTTGTGATACCGTATCCAATATGAATATTCAGGCACTGGAAAATTGTGAGATTTTGCTGTTGAGCAAAGAACATTTACAGATGTTATATCAGAAAGAAGCGTATTGGCAGAAATTCGGGCGGGTGATGAGTGAGAAAATCTATCTGGATGCAAAAAAAAGAATTGATGATCTGATATGTTTTTCACCGGAAAACAGGTATCTGAACCTTCTAAAAAAGCAGCCTCTCCTTTTTCAGAAAATAGCACAGAAACATATTGCAAGTTATCTGGGGGTTACAGAGCAGTCATTGAGCAGAATCCGGAGCAGGATTGTAAATTAACTTAAGTTAACGTCCGGAGGTGTTTTTAGGTTGTAGCTTTACATTATTAAAATTTAATACTTAACATCATGGAACAAAAAGATTTAACCATTATTTTAGTACACGGAGCTTGGGGAGACGGATCTCACTGGCAATACATTATTCCTTCTTTGGTGAAAGCAGGGTATAAAGTAAGAAGCGTTCAGAATCCGCTTACTTCTCTGCAAAACGATATTGATAAAACAAAAGATCTGATTGATGCTCAGGAAGGAAAAGTTCTTTTAGTAGGACATTCTTATGGTGGAGCAGTTATTTCAGGAGCCGGACATCATGACAAAGTAGTTGGGTTGGTTTATATTGCAGCTTTTGCTCCCGATGCCGGTGATAGTCTAGGATCTCTTTTAGGAAGAAGAGAATCTCCTGGTGGAGCAAGTATTTACCCAGATAGTAAAGGCTTTTTGTGGATCAAATATGATGAGTTTAAGTCCGCCTTCAGTCAGGATCTGGAAGATGATAAAGCGTTGGTAATGGCATTGTCTCAAAAACCTATCCATGGGCAGTGTTTCGGAGATGTTGCAGGAGAACCGGCATGGAAAACAAAACCAAGCTGGTACCAGATTTCCTCTGGCGATCGTATGATTCCGGCTGAAACGGAAAAAGAAATGGCAGAACGTATGCAGCCTAAAAAAATCATTACATTGGATGCCGGACATGCATCATTAGCTTCACATCCTGAAGAAGTTACGCAATTGATTTTAGAAGCGGCAGCTTCTCTTTAAAATATAAATTAATCATAAATACCTATAAGGCTCTGGAAAATTTTAAGTATTTTCACAGAGCTTTTTTTATGAATAAAGATCAAAATGGTAAAAAGAATCGTAGCCAATATAAAAACGGGTGACCTTACGAAAGGAAACCTCTTTTATCAGGATATTTTAGAACTTGATGTATTGATGGATCATGGCTGGATTAAAACCCTCGGAACTGATGAAGAAACAAAAGTACAGATCAGTTTTGCGGAACAGGGCGGAAATAACACCGAAGTTCCGGATTTATCCATTGAAGTAGATAATGTGGATGAAATCTATGATAAAATGAAGCAAGCCAGCTTTGAAATTACCTATGAAATCACCAATGAAAATTGGGGGGTCCGCAGGTTTTTTGTAAAAGATCCTTTTGGAAAATTAATTAATATTCTTTCCCATCAATAAAGAAATAGCATTTCATTCGATAGGAGCGGACTTTAGTCCGCTTTCATAAGAAAGAAACCATCATCTGGCTTTAGCCAAAATCTGAAAAATAATCCCCCAAAAACCTTAACCATATCATGAAAGCAGAACAAATTATTCCTGTCTTCAGAATTTTTGATTATCAAAAGATGCTGGAGTTTTATATTGACTGGCTGGGCTTTGAAATTGTCTGGGAACATCGTTTCAAAGAAAATATGCCTGCTTATCTGGAGGTGAAAAAAGTGAATATTGTTCTTCATTTAAGTGAACATCATGGAGATGCAAGCCCCGGAAGTAGTATTTTTATCTGGGGTGAAAGTGTTGCGGAATATCATAAAGAACTTATCGATAAAAACTACAAATACAACCGTCCCGGTCTTGAAAAGACGTTCTATGATGCCGTTTCTTTCACCGTTAACGATCCCTTTGGAAATAAAATCATTTTCAATGAAAAGTTTGATAATGAAAAGCATGGAGCTTTAGAATTTTATTCCCATGAATAAGTGGTCTGAAAACCTACCGGACAAAAATCATAAAAAAAGAAAACATTACCAATTTTTGAGGAATATTTTTATGGATTCGGTTCAGCATTCATTTGGAATATTAAGCCTAACTTTGTTCTTTCAAAATTGAAAAATGAAACGTTCAGGAACCGCAGATTTACCCCTTCACTATGGCAAAGTACCACCTTGGCTGTATGAACGTATGTCTGTTCTTGGACTTTCTATTGTTGAAGCTATCCTGACAGATTATGGTAAAGATGAAGTGCTTCGCAGATTGGCAGATCCGTTTTGGTTTCAAAGTTTCGGAGCGGTAATGGGCATGGACTGGCATTCTTCAGGAATAACCACTTCAGTAATGGGAGCTTTGAAACGTTCTATTAATCCCAATTCTCAATCACTGGGACTTTATATTTGTGGTGGGAAAGGAAAGTTTTCCAGAGAAACACCATCAGAACTCATTCAGATTGCTGAGAAAACAGGCTTGGATGGAAACGAATTAGTAAGAGCCAGCAAACTTTCTGCTAAAGTTGATAATACAGCCATTCAGGATGGATATCAATTGTATCTGCATAATTTTATTCTGTCTGATAATGGAAGCTGGAGTGTCATTCAACAGGGCATGCATGACTCGGATGGAACGGCAAGACGCTATCATTGGCATTCTGAAAATATAACTTCATTTGTAGAAGAACCGCATACCGGAATTAACGGGATTTCAAGAGGACGCATTTTAAATCTTACCGATTCCGAAGCAGCAGAGAACCGGAAAGGAATTCTGGATATTTCTCACACAGATTCCATAGACGTTATGAAAGATTTTTCAAGATTAATACTTCCTGCCCACCATGATGTACAGGCTTCCGATGTTGATCTTAAACGTTTGGGTGCCCTTTTATATATCACCCGTGAACAGCAGCCTCAGAATTTTGAAGATTTACTGATGCTGGAAGGTGTTGGACCGAGAACCATGCAGTCTCTGGCTTTGGTAAGTGAAGTGATTCATGGAGCGCCATCAAGATTTAGCGATCCTGCAAGGTTTTCCTTTGCTCATGGAGGAAAAGACGGACATCCATTCCCGGTTCCAGTCAATGTATATGATGAAAGCATCAGTATTCTCAGAAAAGGAATCGAAAAGTCAAAATTGGGAAACTCAGATAAGTTAAATACCTTAAATAAACTTCATCAGATTGTAGCCAGAGCCGAAAAAGATTTCACTCCGAACTTTGATATTCAGGAGGTTATTGAAGATGAACGTCAGAATTCATGGCGCTTTGGGGGAAAAACGGTTATGGGTGATGCTCAGAAACCAACCCCGCCTAAACCTATCCAGCTATCTTTATTTTAAGAGGAAAATATAAACCTCCGCATTAAAATACAGACAATGCTAACTTTCCAAATCTTAATTTCACTTAAAATAAAGACAAATATCTGTATAACCAATCCCCTCTACTGGAGGAGTGTCAGATCGCAGATTTGACGGGGTGGTTCACTCCTTTAATCAAACCTTTGTTTAATTATTTACTTTTGTTAAGTTATCATAAATTCAATGAAATATGTGGTATGAAATGCTTGTAATATGATATTGTTTAATAATTATTATCTTTAATTCAATTAAAAATTTTATTTTTAAAGTCTTAAAAAAATGATCAAATGACTCACAAGTCCCTCGAAATATGTTACGATTTTCCTTTTTTTCTTCAGGAAGAACTTGATGAAATATTTCAGGCCCACGAAAAAACATCCTTTCAAAAAGGCGATTTTATTCTTGAAGAAGGCAAAATGGCCAATGAATACTATATTCTGGATAGCGGACTGGCTCGTTCATTTGTCAATGATTTTAATGGAAATGAAGTGACAACCCATTTTTTCGTGGAGAATGAGGTAATTATTGAGGTCCTATCCATGTTTCAGAGAATCCCGACACAGGAAAATATTGTATGTATCACAGAATGTGAATGTTGGAAGCTGGATTACGATACTTTTCAGGAGCTATTCCATAAAATTCCCAACCTTAGAGAATGGGGAAGAGCATGGATGTCTAAAGAGCTTTTTGATTATAAACAAAGATCTGTGGAAATGTTCACTCTTTCAGCTACAAGAAGATACCTGAATCTGTTGGAACAGAAATCAAAAGTTATACAATTTGCTCCATTAAAACAGATTGCCTCTTACCTTGGAGTAACAGACACTTCCCTAAGCAGAATCCGTAAAGAATTGGTTTCCCATCCCAAGAAAATTTAAATCTTGCCCTATGACAAGTAGATTTTCATCACACCTTGGTAATTTTGGTTAAAAGTTTAACACTAAAATTATAAAAAATGAAAATCAATCAAATCTATGTCAATTTACCTGTAAAAGACGTACAGAAAACCAGAGCATTCTGGACAACACTTGGTTTTTCTATTAACGAACAGTTTTCAGATGATAAAGCAGTATGTGTGATAATGAAAGAAGATCATATCTACGCGATGTTTCTGAAAGAAGAGTTTTTCCAAACCTTTACCAACAGACCTTTTGCTAAAGGAGATACAACCCAGGTGCTTCTTGCCATTGGAGTAGAACGTAGAGAAGAAGTAGATGGAATGGTAAAAACAGCCATTGAAAATGGAGGCTCTAAATACAGCGAACCTATGGATCATGGCTGGATGTATCAAAGTGCTTTTGCTGATTTAAACGGACATCAGTGGGAAGTAATGTATGCAGATGCATCCCAGATCCCCTCCGAATAACTTATTAATCAAAACATCACATGAGAGATGGAAGTAAAATCGAATGAGATAGAATTGGTGAAAAACCAAGTCTCAAGTACTATCAAGATTGTGACACTGAATACAGAAGGCATTACTCATAAAGAATCAATGATCTTTCCCAATAACGAAGCTAACTGCATGAACTGGATTTTGGGTCACCTGATTTACATTAGAAATCCACTATTGAATATTCTGGGCGAAGAATCGGTTTGGGATAGTGAAAAATTTTCATGTTATAATAGGGGAGAAATCGCTTTGGAGCGGAAAGGTGAGCTGATCAATTTTGAAGAACTTAAATCATATCTCCAACAATCTCAGGATAAACTGGAAGCAAAACTGAATACTATGGAACATTTTAATGCAGAAAATGTTAACGATATTTCAACCCTTTGTCTTCATGAAATTTATCACGCAGGACAATTGGGCTATCTCCGCAGAATTCTTGGGAAACCCGGTGCCATAAAGTAGGTTATTGAGTATAAAGATCGGCTTAATCTGTAAAATCAACAAGAGAAAATAAATGATAAAATTGCTGGAAAACGCAAAGTTATTTTTAAGTTAAATGCTTTAAGGCGCAAGGATTTTATCTCCGATAAAATTGTAGAGGTTACTTTAGAATTTACTTGCTGAAAATCTTTGATTTTCTTGCGCTTTAAATATCCATAATAAAAGAAAAAATGTTTGTGCCTTTGCGTTTTCCAACTTAAAATATTTAGTTTCTAACTAAAAAAAAAAATAATGAACACACCAAAATCAAAAAAAATGGAACTCATTATTCCGGCTTATAGAATGCATACCCAAAGCTTTATAAACGTTTTGGATGGCATTTCGGAAGAAGACGCCCTGAAAAGAATTGAAAACAAAACCAATCATATTGTTTGGATGGCAGGAAACTTTGTGAATATGCGCTATGGCCTTGGCTGGGTATTAGGGCTTCAGGAACAGGATCCTAATAATGACCTGTTCTTTCAGGGGAAAGCATTGGATGAAAGTTATCAATATCCTACATTGGCTGACTTGAAGAAAAACTTTCATGATATTTCTCAAAAAGTATATCAGAAGTTGTTTGAAGTAACAGACGAAGAGTTGGATGAAATGTTCGAAATAGGGATGAATATTCCTTTCATTAAAGAAACCAAACTCAATTTTGTAGGAATGTGCATCGGCCGGGAAGACTATCTCAGTGGGCAAATCGGTTTGATGCGAAGAATTTTAGACTATCCGGGAATGAAGTATGATGTAGATGAAAACCTTACCTATTAATGATGAACCCAATAGAAAAAGGATATAAACGCGTTAACGGAATCCAATTGTATTATGAAATATACGGTTCCGGAAAACCTCTCGTTTTAATTCATGGAGGAGGTTCCTCTATTTTGTATGACTATAAAGAGGTAATTGAAAGACTGGAAAACAAGTTTCAGTTCATCGGAATAGATCTTCAGAATCATGGTCTAAGTGAACACCGCAATATTCCTGAAACATTTGAACAGGATGCCGATGATGTGGCAGCGCTTTTGGCAGCGCTTAATATTCATAAAGCTTCTTTCTGGGGATTCAGTAATGGCGGAAATACTGTTATGCAGATAGCATACCGCCATCCTAGGATTGTAGAAAAGCTGGTGGTGGCTTCAGCATTTTATAAAAGAGAAGGCATGATGGATGGCTTTTTCGAAATGATGACCGAAGCTACTTTTGAATCTATGCCTGAACCCCTCAAAATTAATTTTCTAAACATCAATCCTGACTTTTCTAAGCTGGAAAACCTCTTTGATAAGGATAGTAAAAGAATGCAAACCTTTGTAGACTGGGATGATGAAGTACTAAGTTCCATTCAGTCACCTGTATTATTCATCAGTGGTGATAAGGATGTGATGAAACCTGAACATACCGTAGCCATGTGGCGGCTGGTAGAGAACTCGCAGTTAATGATTCTTCCCGGCACCCATGGAGTATATATGATGGCTGATTTTGATGGTAGTCTCAATGAAAATTTAATCAACTTTACCATTAAAGAAGTAGAAACATTTTTAAATCATCATAATCACTAATTACATTTATTTTTCACAGTAGGACATTGGTGTCATTTGTGTTTCGAAAAATAATAACATTTTAAAATTAAAAATCATGGCAAAATTAAATCCATATCTAAATTTTGATGGAACAGCTGAAAAAGCTTTCAATTTTTACAAATCAGTTTTTGGAGGTGAATTCGTAGGTGAAATTCATAAAATGGGAAATGCTCCCGGTACTGAAAATCTTTCTGAGGAAGAAAAAAACAGAGTAATGCATATTGCACTACCCATTGGAGGAGATCTTTTAATGGCCTCAGATATTGTTCCCAGCTTTGGACAGAAGTTAAATGTGGGGAATAATAATTATGTTTCTATTTTCCCGGATTCAAGAGAAGAAGCTGATAGACTTTTCAAAGGTCTTTCTGAAGGCGGGAATATAGAAATGCCCATTGAAGATCAGTTTTGGGGCGACTATTTTGGAAGTTTTCAGGATAAATATGGTGTCCATTGGATGGTGAACTATAATGAAGAATACGGGAAATAATCTTATATTTAACTAATTATAAAAAAGAGATGCCCGTTTTCGGGCAGCTCTTTTATTCAATTAAAAAAATTAAACTATGGATCCAATTAAAATAGACATTACCATTTTAGCACCGGTAGAAAAAGTATGGAATTACTTCAACGAACCCAAACACATTACCAGATGGAATTTTGCCCATGAAAGCTGGCATTGTCCCAGTTCTGAAAATGATCTGAAGGTAGGTGGAAAGTTTAAAAACAAAATGGAAGCAAAGGATAAAAGCTTCGCCTTTGATTTTGAAGGGGTATATGATGAAGTAATCCCTCACAAACTTATAAAATATCACATGGAAGACGGGCGTAAAGTAGAAGTGATCTTTGATAAGATTGATGAGAATACCACAAAAGTGATTGAAATTTTCGATCCGGAGAAACAAAATTCTGTGGAAATGCAGAGAGATGGCTGGTATGCTATTCTCAATAATTTCCATAAGTATGTTGAGAATCATTAAAAACATTTTTTGTAGCCATGATCAATTTAGTTATCATGTCAAAGAGTTTGAATTCCATTTATGCTGTTAGCTATGATCCTGAGGAGGATTTTCTTCTTGGAGTGATTGCAGTGCCTGCAAGAAAAGCCTTGAAGAAAGAAAAAATAAATTCTTTGGAAAAACTGTCGGATTATTCTGAAAAGGAGATCTTACAATTACATGGTTTCGGAAAAAATACAGTGTTGAAGCTGAAAGATTATATGAAGGAGCATCAGATGTGTTTTAAAGAAGCATAAAAATAAAAAAGCTTGATTTTTTATCGTGTCGTTGCGGATAGAGGAATATATTGATCTTTGAACGTAAGGGCATTATATCTCTTTTGCTTTATATCTTATTATTCCTATAGATAATAAATGTATTAATAAACCTAAAAACACAAGCCCTGTCATTCTGAATGAAGCAGCACATAATGAAGAATCTCAACATAGAAATTTTCCCGCAGATTTTACAGATTCCGCAGATTTTTAAATCTCAATGATCTGCCAAATCAATTCAATCCGCGAGATAAAAAGAAAACAGAGTTTTTGTCATTCTGAATGAAGCAAAGCTAATGAAGAATCTCAACATAAAAAATCTTACAGAATTCTACAGTTTCTACAGATTTTATGAATAAATTGCCTATAAAATCAACCTTAAAAATTTAAACTTATGAATAACGATATTTTCCCATGTCTTTGGTACGACGGAGACGCCAAGCCATCCGCGGAATTTTACTGTAAGGTTTTTGGCGGTGAAATTACAGCAGATACTCCGGTTGTTATGAATATTGATTTATTTGGGCAGAGATTAATGCTTCTTAATGGTGGCGCTCAGTTCAAAAAGAATCCTTCTATTTCGTTTATGGTCATCTGTGATACGGAAGATGAAGTTCAAAAATATTGGGATCAGCTACTGGAAGGAGGATTGGCTCTCATGGAGCTTGGCTCTTATTCCTGGAGTAAGAAATATGGTTGGGTTCAGGATAAATATGGAGTGACGTGGCAATTGTTCTTAGGAGAAAAGCCACAGGAACAGAAAATAGTTCCAACTTTGATGTTTATTCATGAAAATAATGGAAAAGCCAAAGAAGCGATGGAACTTTATACCCAGACATTCCCTAATTCAAGCATTGGAAACATTTTAAAATATGGTGAAGGAAGTGAAGGACATCCTATCCCAGAGCCGGCAGAAAATGTTCAGCATGCCAATTTTATCATTGATGGCTACTCATTATTCTGCATGGATAATTCTTACGATCACAAGTTTGATTTTAATGAAGGAATATCGCTGGTAATAATGACGGATGAACAGCAACAAACCGATACTTATTGGAATGCTCTTACCTCACATGGAGGAAGAGAAAGTATGTGTGGCTGGTTAAAAGATAAATACGGCTTAAGCTGGCAGATTGTACCTAAAAGGTTGATTCAGCTGATGAATGATCCTAACCAGGAGAAGGCTTATAAAGTGGTACAGGCCATGATGAAAATGCAGAAAATTATTATTCAGGATTTAGAAGATGCTTATAATTCTTAAGGTTATTTTGCCTCTGAAATAAAATATAGATAGCATGGAACAATTATCATACGAAATAGAAATTAATGCAGAACCAGAAAAAGTATGGAGTGTCCTTTGGGGTGGTATTACTTACAGACAATGGACTACTGCTTTCACGGAAGGCTCTTTTTATGAAGGAACATTAGAAGAGAATAACATCATAAAATTCTTAGATCCCAAAAACAATGGGATGTACAGCCGGGTTACAAAAGTGATTCCCAATCAGGAAATAACGTTTCTGCATTTAGGAGAAATTTATGAAGGAATTGAGGTTGCTCAGGAATGGGGCGATGCAACAGAAGCTTACTTCCTGGAAGAAAATGACGAAGGAACATTATTAAAAGTAGCTATTAATACTCCGGCTGAGTTTAAATCTTTTTTTGAAGAAAAATTTCCAAAAGCAATGAATATCGTTAAACATCTTTCGGAAAATCAGCTTTAAAGAAGTCTTTATTGGAACACAATCAATCACAAAAATTTTAAAACATGGAAACCTTATCGTACGAAACAATAATAAATGCTCCCTTACAGAAAGTATGGGACATTCTTTGGAGTCCGGAAACTTACAGTCAATGGACACAATACTTTGGTGCAGGATCTTCTGTCATGAAATCTGACTGGCAGATAGGTGGAAAGACCTATTTCCTGAATGAAAAAGGAGATGGAATGGTTTCTACCATAGACAGTCTGGATGAACCCCGCCAAATTGTTTTTAAACATTTGGGAATGACTGAAAACGGAGTAGAAGACACACAAAGCAAAGAGGTGATGGAATGGAGCGGTTGTTTTGAAAAATATTTTCTGATTGATCTTGACGGAAAAACAAAACTTCATACAGAAGTTCAGGTAGAAAAAGAATGGCGGGATCATATGAATACAGGATTTACAAAAGGACTGATGATAGTGAAGAACCTGGCGGAAGGAGTTAACCTTAGTGCAGTGTAAAAGAGTTTGAAGCTCAAAGGATAAAGTTGCCGGTTGGCAACGTAAGTCTCTTATCTCAAATCTCCTAATCTCTTGTCTCAATTCAGAAAAATATGAAACTATTAGTAATCCTCTTCGGTACATTTATCTTAGCTTTACTGGGAACCATGGTGGTTCAGGGAAAGCCTGATCTTTTATTTTCAGGAAACCTTGGTATGGCAGTTTTTATCATATTTACAGGTTTTTCCCATTTTAAATTTCAGAAAGGAATGGCCATGATGATTCCCGATTTTATTCCTGCTAAAATGTTTTGGGTATATTGTACCGGACTTTTAGAAATTGCTGCTGGAATAGGGCTCATGATTCCTGCTATTCGTGAAATAACAGCCATTTTATTGATTGTTTTTTATGTATTGGTTTTTATTGCCAATATCAATTCATCTCAAAAGAAAATAAATATTTTTAAAGCAGATTACACCGGCCCGGGAATGCAATATCTTTACTCTCAAAGAATCCCCATGCAGATTATTTTAATAGCATGGACCTGGTATTTCGGAATCTATTTACATTAAAACATACAAGCAGCTCTAAGGGCTTTTTTTTATTTTAAAACTTTTCAAAATAAATGTTAAATATTGTAACGTTTTAAATTTTGAATTGTCTTATCTATAAGGAATCTAATTTTTTATGGATTGAAATATTGAATTGGGTACTCTGTTTTTTAACTTTAAAAACGTAAGTTATGAATCTAAATTCCAAAATTTTCGGTACAGCCTATATTGTACTTTCTGCTATTATGATAAACGCACAAAATTCCGCGGCTAAACTTCCGGGAGATCCAACACTTCCGTCTACCAAAGCCAATCTTGAAAAACTGGTGTCTTACGATAAAGGAAACTTCAAATATAAAGTGGAAGACTATTTTGCAAGGCCAAAAGCATCAGCATTTAAAATTTCTCCTGATGGAAAATACCTTTCTTATAAGGAAAAAGATAAGGACCGTAAAAACCATGTGTACGTTAAAGAGCTCAATACGGGGAAAATTACCAAAGCCATTGTTGAAAAAGACGATCTGATAAAAGCCTATGGCTGGCTGAATAAAAGTCGTTTATTCTATACACAGGATAAAGGCGGAAATGAGAATATCCACTTGTATGCTGCCGATGTAGACGGAACAAATCTTAAGGATCTGACACCATTTGACGGAATTACGTTGGGAGAGATTAATCCCATAAAAGATACTGATTTCGTTGTGGTTACAATGAACAAAAACAATAAGCAGATCTTCGAACCGTTTAAAATCAATTTTGTTACGGGTGAAATGACTCAGCTGTACGAAAATAAAGATGTCAACAGCCCTATTGATGGGTATATTTTTGATAAAGACGGTAATTTAAGAGGCTATAGTATTCTTGAAAACGGATTGACTACTAAAACCTATTACAAAGATTTGCAGACTGGGAAATTCAATCTTCTGAAATCCGCAGACTGGTCAGACACTTTCAGTATTATCAGGTTTAATGATAACTCTAAGAATAAAGATGAAGCATATGTAGTGACTAATCTGGATAGTGATAAAGCCAGAATTGTCTTGTATGATCTGAAGAAAAATGCTGTTATCAAAGAAGTGTATGCTAACCCTGTGTATGATGTAAGCTCCATAAGTGTAGCAGGTAAGAACAGAAATTATGAACTGGATTATATCAGTTATGAAGGTTTAAAAGGAGAAACAGTTCCGGTAAGTAAATTTTATAAAGAAATTGATGATCAATTAAAAGCCCAGTTTGGAGATAAAGAATTTGGTATTGTTTCATCAGACGATAATAATGATAAACTTTTGGTGGTAGTAGGAAGCGATAAATTATACGGAACTTACTATGAGTATGATACCAAAACCAAACAGACAAAGCTTCTTTATAATCTGATGCCACAGCTGAAAGAAGAAGATATGGCTGAAATGAGGCCTATTGAATTCAAAAGCAGAGATGGATTAACCATTCGTGGATATATTACACTTCCTAAAGCAGCATTGGAAGGGAAAAAAGTTCCTCTGATTGTAAATCCTCATGGTGGTCCGCAGGGAATCAGAGATCATTGGGGATTCAATCCGGAAACTCAATTGTTTGCAAGTAGAGGATATGCGACACTTCAGGTGAATTTCAGAATTTCAGGGGGGTATGGAAAAGAATTCCAAAAGGCTGGATATAAGCAGATTGGAAGAAAAGCCATGGATGATGTAGAAGATGGAGTAAAATATGCTATCAGCCAGGGATGGATAGACAAAGATAAAATAGCAATTTACGGTGGAAGTCACGGTGGATATGCAACCTTGATGGGATTAATTAAGACTCCCGATCTATATGCCTGTGGAGTAGATTATGTAGGAGTTTCCAATATTTTCACCTTCTTTTCTTCCTTCCCGGAATACTGGAAGCCTTATAAAGAAATGGTAAAACAAATCTGGTATGATCTTGATAATCCTGAAGAAGCAAAAATTGCTAAAGAAGTATCTCCGGTTTTCCAAATAGACAAGATCAAGAAACCATTATTTGTGGTACAGGGTGCCAATGACCCTAGAGTAAACATCAATGAATCTGATCAGATTGTAAAGGCGATGCGTGCCAAAGGATTCGAAGTGCCTTATATGGTAAAATATGACGAAGGGCACGGATTCGGAAAAGAGCCTAACAGAATCGAATTGTATAAATCAATGCTAGGATTCTTTGCTGAGAATTTCAATAAAAAATAAACCGATAATTTTATAATTTTGGAAACGGAGGATATGATATCTTCCGTTTCTTTTTTGTCATTGCGGTTAAAGCGAAGCAATCTCTATAGAAATTAAATGTTGAGGTTGGAAAACGCAAGGGTGCAAAGAGGATTGACAAACTGTATGTTTTAAGGCGCAAGGATTTTATCTGTGATAAAATTGAATGATGGATATATTTTTCTCATAGATTTTACAGATCGTGCAGATATTTGATTCTGTAATTTATCTACAAGTTGCTTTTATCACGATAAAATCTGTTTTTCCATAATTAGATGAATCACTAATTGCTTTTGTTATTCAGAGCACCGACGAGAGGTCTGCGAACAAGGTTCAGGAGTGTAACGTGGAATCTAAATGTTTCCCGTAGATTTCACAGATAACGCAGATGTTTAACTTTATGAATTATTGTTTCTTTCACAGATGAATGGAAGACATGACCTCATTTTTTCATTCAGAGGATAACGGAGTGAAGCGTGGAATCTCATCATCAATAATCTTAACTGGCATTATTGATCACTTATCAACCATAATTTAAAATTCCGATGAATAAAAGAAAAACCGGAATTCCGGAAAAATATTTTAAATTTATTAAAGTAAAACCAAAAGGATAGCCGTCATAGCAATATGGAGGTTGTCGAAAAAATAACAATGCCACAGAAGGACAAAGAAAGCATCATCTCACAGACCGTTTCCAACTACGGAGGAAAGTTGATGTCTTATATTCGTCCCAAAGTGAAAAACACGGAGGATGCGGAAGATATTCTGCAGGAAGTGTGGTTTCAGTTCAGCAGTCTTACCAATCTTTCTGAGATTGTGAATGTAGGAGGCTGGCTGTACAGGGTAACGGCGAATAAAATTACAGACCGTTATCGTAAAAAGAAAACAGAAAATCTTGAAGATTTCGTCTATGAGGACGAAGACGGAAGTTTTTCCATCAAAGATATTTTATTGATGGATGAAAGCGCCGGCCCTGAAGTGAAGATGTTTCAGGATGAGATCTGGAAAAAACTGTTTGAAGCACTTGATGAACTCCCCGAAAAACAAAGGCTGGTCTATGTAGAAAACGAACTCAACGACAAAACCCTCCAAGAGATCGCCGATGAACAGGGAGAGAACATTAAGACTATCATCAGTAGAAAAAATTATGCTGTGAAGCATTTGAGAAACAGATTGAGAAAATTATACGAAGATTTAAAAAGCTAGAAAAAGAAATTATGAATCATAAACACAAAAAAGGCTGGATTTTTTTATTGTTATGTCCGCCATTAATTCTCTTAGCCGTTACATGGATTGTAATGTTGCTTTGGAATTGCCTGCTTCCGGAAATTTTAGGGGTAAAATCTATAACATTCTGGCAGGCGATGGGAATCCTGATCCTAAGTAAAATTCTTTTCGGAGGTTTTCATTTTGGAAAAGGAATGAGAGACTTCAAAGAACGAAAAATGAGAGAGAAAATGGAAGGACTATCGCCTGAAGAGAAAGAAAAATTTAAAGAAGCCTGGAGAAACAGATGTTCCGGAGGATTCTTCAACAGAAATAACGAATAATTTAAAAATTTTAAAGAAGTAGTAAAGTAAAATTAAAATTCATTCGTCTCTATAAAAAACAAGAAGTAGTAAAATTTAAAATTTTGAAAAAATGAAAAATTCAGCATTAAAAGGAGCTCTTGGAGCATTAGCCGTAGTAGGTGTAGCCTTAATCGCTAAAAAAGCAGCACAAAGAAAAAGATTTATCAGAGGTATTTTTGATGAATACGGTATCAAAGAAAAATCCCCTTTCGGATTAGCCGATAAGATCAGAGAAATGAATGATAAAGAATATCAGGAATTGAAAGGTAAATTCAAAAAAGAATTCAGTTCAAGATGCTGCAGAAAGGATAATACCTGTGAAGCATAAAAAGTAAAATACTAAATTGAAATTGTTTAATTCGGGCTCGGGAAGCAAAGCTTCCCGAGCCCGAATTTTTTATTTTAAATCTTCCAATAGAGGGGTGCTGCTCTGAATGTTTAGAAAATCTGATTATTAAATACTAAATTTGCTTTTCTGTTTAAAGTGAACATTATAATGGCTTCAAAGAATATTTTTATTATCATACTTACTGTTTTCTCTATCATTGTGCATGGGCAGAAATCTAAATTAAAGCAGAAACAATATATTTTCTTTTTGCATAATAAATTTCTGGAAGAGCATAGGCTTGATGAAGCGCATCCTAAATATGGTATTGTGGAGTATGAAAAAGTTCTTCATCAATTGAAAGACAGTAGTAATATTATTCTTTTTGAAAAGAGGAAACCCAATACTGATCCGGCAGCATATGCTTTAAAAATAAAGAAACAGATTGATCGTCTGATAAGAAAAGGAATTAAGTCTGAAGATATTGCGGTTGTCGGAACATCTCAAGGTGGGTATATTGCACAATATATTTCCTATTATCAAAAAAATCCGGAACTGAAATTTGTATTTATTGGGTCTAGTTTTAAAGATGATTCTTTGGAGAAAGATCCGGATTTCAGGCTTTATGGAAAAATACTTTCCATTACAGAAAAATCAGATGATGGCCATGTTCCTTTATCTCAGGAGCAGCGATTCATCAGATCGAATATAAAAGATTATAAAGAGATTGAGCTTAATACAGGACTTAATCATGGATTTTTGTTCAAAGCTCTTGATGCATGGATTATTCCTACAAAAGAATGGATTTATGGTAAGTAACTGGTTAAAAGCATAGGGAAACCAAATCAATTTTAGAAAATGATTACGCATATTTTTCGCAAATTAAAGATGCATATAATTTTATTGCAGATAAAAACTTTGCGCCTTAAAACATACCGTTTGTCAATTCCTTTGCACCATTGCGTTTTCCAACAATCTGATGGTACTTTAAAGTTGAGGTTATTTTACCATAAACCCAAAGCAAAAAAAAATAAATCCTTATTTTTGTATTGCTCAATGAAAGACTACTACTATTTTCTCGGCATATCTCAGGATGCTTCAGATGAAGACATCAAAAAAGCATATCGCAAGCTATCCCTAAAGTATCATCCTGATAAAAATGATAATGATGATTTTTTTGCAGACCGTTTTCGTGAAATTCAGGAAGCGTATGAAACATTGAGTGACTCTGCAAGAAGGAAGTCTTATGACCAGAATTTAGAAAGCCATCAAAGAAGTTTCAGATATAATATTCCTCCTGTAATAAAGACTTTTACAGCCAATAAAATTCACGCGAAAAAAGGAGAGGAGATTATCATCAGCTGGCAGACAAGTAATGCTGATGTTGTGAAGGTTTTACCTTTTGGGCTTGAGAAACCTTATGGAGAAAGGATCTTTAAGATCACAGAATTTAAAGACGGGAAATTCCAGTTATTGCTTCATGCAACAAACTCTCTATTGCATAAAACCGTAGTTCAGGGAATTACGATCACGGAGGTTTTTGAAAACGATACTGAGAAATTCAAAAACACAGTGGATGAAATGTTTAAGCCACAACCTAGAACAGTGATGAATAAAAGGGGGCAGCCTAAAATTATTATGCTGTTTTGGGGAGTTATTATCTTGGCAGTTGCTTTATATTTCCTGATAAGGGAAATTATTTAAGCCATTTTCTTCCTTCCTGGGCACTTTTTACATCTTTTCCCCTTCTTGAATTTCTTGCAGCAAGATTTCTTTTCACAGAACATTTCTTCATTGTTGAATGCATATACAGGAGCCAAAGGCGGAACTTTAAACGGGATAATCATATTCATGGTGCAAATATATTAATTTAGAATAAATATAATTAATAAAATTTCATAAAATTCTTTAAACCTGATGAATAGAATATTTGCCTTAGCGCTTTGCTTCTCAATCCCCCTAAAAACTCACTGAAGTAGACCATTGAATTCTCCAGGCCTGAGCCTCTAAGTTGGCAAAATTATGCCTTCTTCCATAGCTGCCTTCTATACCTATTCTCATTTTTTTATAAGGATGAAAAGCGATATTCATTCCAATATGTTGAAAGTTTTTTGTCATATCTTTAGAAATAAAATCTTCATTTCCTAGGCTTGAATAGCTGATAAAAGCTGTAGAGTACCATTTAGGACTCCACCAATGCTCATAAACTCCAGTAAGATTGAACATTGGTAATGTTTTTAGTCGATTTCCATTATTCGGATCAGGTACTGCATCATATTTTTCTTCGTTTAAATTAGAGTTATTCGTCTCAAAACCCTTTCCAAAAGAACTTTGAACACTTACAATATTATTGTTGTTAAGATAAAGTTTGCCCGAAACCAAAGCTCCCCAGCCCATTATGGTCCTGGTTTTATATGAGTCCTGCAAAGTAGATCTGGTATCATAGCTGATAGGAGTCAGAATACCTCCAATTTTAATATAGCTCTTTTCACTTCCATATCGGTATAGGGTTGTAATTGTAGGGATTATAGCTCTTTTTTTCCAGCCAAGAGAATCGGCAGGAAGGGTGATGCTGGGAATATTGAGATCTTCCATGGATATCGACAAAATTTCTTTTGCGGAAAGAGGAGTTGTATAGCGAAGTTGGATTCTTCGGGTAAAGATCATACCATTAGGAGGAACAAAATCAAATATACCCGGAACAATTTCGAGATCGGAAAAGTTACTCCAGGTCTGCCCAATAAGCCATTTATTCCATTGGAGATATGCATGTCTGAGGCGGGGTGCAGTAGTTCCTTTTGGTCCATAGAAGTCGATCTCTGCATAAACTGATAAACCATTTTCTGTTTTTTGTTTTATCCCTAAGCCTATTTGTGACTGTTTTATGCTGAAATTAGTGTTGACGCTATTGTGTTGAGGAATTTCTATGGAGTGGGCAATAAAGCCGTCTTTAACTTTCATATTCTGAAAGTCAAGCATAAAATCAGTTTGTATAAGGCCTTTGGTATAGAGATCCCATTCTCTCTGATTTTCCCTTTTGAGGGTAATGAGGGTAACCTGAGCAGAAACTTTTGTACAGGAGATCAAAGCTGAAAATAGTAAGGGAACAAATCTAGCATACGCATTCTTCATCGTGAATTGTGTCTTTTATTGGTAGGTTTTAATTATTCTCTCATAGATATTGTTGTTTTAGGGGTATTAGTTTTTTGTTGATGGATAATGAAAATGGATGTGTTTTTATTTTTTTATTGAGTTTTATTCTCTTTAATGTGAAGTGAAGCTACAAAATTATTTGAAAAATGATTTTTATAATATTTTTAATTGAATTGAAAATATCGTAGTATTTTAAACTTGATTATTTCTTTTTTATTAGCAATAAATACTGAGTATTGTTGATTGATATTTATAAAATCAATGTATTTTTTGTTTTAAATAAGTTAAATTTTAACAGATGTTTATTAAACGTGAACGGTGATGGAATGAATGGATATTTGTTTGACTTATCAGGAATTTTAGCTGTTGTACAATCGTGTAAAAAATTGTAATTTTACCCATCTTTTTACAAACAAAATCTAATAAATAAAAATGAATACAGAACAGTTTGTGAGCCGTCACATTTCCCTAAATGAAGCCGATAAACAGGCGATGTTGGAAAAACTTGGCGTTTCTAGTATTGAAGAGTTAATTTCTCAGACCATTCCTTCTTCTATCCGTTTAGAAAAAGATCTTGAGATCTCAGATGCACTTTCGGAATACGAAATGCTAAACCACTCTAAGGACTTGGCATCAAAAAACACTGATTATACAAGTTATATCGGTTTCGGATACCACAATACACTTTTGCCATCAGCTATTCAGAGAAATATCTTTGAAAATCCTAGCTGGTATACTGCATATACTCCGTATCAGGCTGAAATTGCACAAGGAAGATTAGAAGCTCTTCTTAATTTCCAGACTGTAGTGTGTGATCTTACAGGTTTTGGTCTTGCTAATGCTTCTTTATTGGATGAATCTACTGCGGCTGCTGAAGCAATGCACATGTTCTTTAATAACAGAACTAAAGATCAGAAGAAAGGGGAAGCGAATAAATTCTTTATCTCTGACCTTGTATTGCCTCAAACAATCTCTGTGTTGAAAACCAAGGCGGAAGGATTAGGAATTGAAGTTGTTGTAGGAGACCATAAAACCCATGCATTTGATGCATCTTATTATGGTGTTTTATTACAATATCCTGGTAAAAACGGAATCGTTCTGGATTATACTGAGAACATTGCAGAATATAAAAAATTAGACCTTCAGGTAGCTGTAGCTTGTGATCCAATGGCATTGGTGAAATTGAAATCACCGGCTGAAATGGGTGCTGACTGTGCAGTAGGAACTTCACAAAGATTTGGTATTCCATTGGGATACGGAGGTCCTCACGCAGCATTCTTTGCTTGTAGAGAAGAATATAAGAGAGATATTCCTGGAAGGATCATTGGAGTTTCTCAGGATATGTATGGGAAGCGTGCATTAAGAATGGCATTACAGACAAGAGAACAGCACATCAAGAGAGAGAAGGCAACTTCCAATATCTGTACTGCTCAGGTTCTTTTAGCAGTAATGGCTGGTATGTATGCTGTTTACCATGGTCCAAAAGGATTGAACTATATTGCTGATCAAATCCACTTTAAAGCAAATGCTTTAAAAGGAGGTCTTGCAGCATTAGGATATCAGGTAGTAGAAGAGCCAATCTTTGATACAGTAAAAATCACGATGCCTGAAGAAGAAAAAGGAAGACTGATGAGAATGATGCAGGATCACAGGCTTAACCTTAACTACTTCACAGAAGGGGTTGTAAGTATTGCGATCAACGAAAGTACTACATTAGAGAAATTAAACTATCTGATGGCTTCTTTCGCTCAGTTCAAAGATAAGCAGACTTTCAAATTAGAAATCAAAGAAGGATACAGTATTCCTGAAGAAAACCTTAGAAAGGGTCAGATTCTTACAGAAGAAGTATTCAACAAATACCATACGGAAACAGAATTGATGCGTTATATCAAACGTCTTGAGAGAAAAGATTTATCATTAACGCACTCAATGATTTCTTTAGGATCTTGTACGATGAAACTGAACGCAGCTACTGAAATGTTGCCGCTTTCATGGGCAGATTGGGGGAGTGTACACCCATTTGTACCGGTAGACCAGGCAGGAGGATATCAGCAAATGATTGCAGAGCTTGAAAAAGATCTTGCAACAATCACTGGTTTCGCGGGAACTTCATTACAGCCAAACTCTGGAGCTCAGGGAGAATATGCAGGATTAATGGTCATCAGAGAATACCATATTTCAAGAGGAGACCACCACAGAAATGTAGTATTGATTCCTCAGTCTGCACACGGAACAAACCCGGCTTCTGCTGCTATGGCAGGAATGAAAATCGTAGTTGTGAAAAACCTTGAAAACGGGGAAATCGACTTCGAAGATCTAAAAGCTAAAACAGAATTACATTCAGCAAACTTATCTGCTGTAATGATTACATATCCGTCTACTTACGGATTCTTTGATGCTAACATTAAAGAAATTACAAACTTGATCCACGAGCACGGAGGACAGGTGTACATGGATGGTGCGAACATGAACGCTCAGGTAGGATTTACAAGTCCAGGAAACATCGGAGCAGACGTTTGTCACCTAAACCTTCACAAGACTTTTGCGATTCCTCACGGAGGTGGAGGTCCTGGAGTAGGTCCAATTTGTGTGGCTAAACACTTAGTACCATTCCTTCCTTCTAACGCGAACATTAAAATCGGAACTAAAGAAGCAATCGATGGTATTTCTGCAGCACCTTACGGTTCAGGATTGATCCTAAACATTTCTTACGCTTATATCAAGATGTTAGGAACAGATGGCTTGAAAAAAGCTACAGGTCATGCGATTATGAATGCTAACTACCTTAAAGAAATTTTAGCTGAGCATTTCCCAATCTTGTATTCAAACGAAAATGGAAGAGTAGCTCACGAGTGTATCGTAGATTTCCGTCAGTTCAAATCTTTAGGAATTGAGGTAGCTGATGTGGCGAAGAGATTAATGGATTACGGATTCCATGCTCCTACCGTATCTTTCCCAGTAGCAGGAACATTAATGATTGAGCCTACAGAATCTGAAAGCAAATCTGAAATTGATCGTTTTGCAGAAGCTTTAATTGCGATCAAACATGAAATTGATGAGATTGCTAACGGACAGGCTGATCCGGTAAACAACGTATTGAAAAATGCTCCTCACACAGAACAATTGGTAATCTCTGATTCTTGGGATAAACCATACAGCAGAGAAAAGGCAGCTTATCCACTAGAGTGGGTAAGAGACCACAAATTCTTCGCTTCCGTATCAAGAGTAGACGAAGCTTACGGAGACAGAAACTTAGTATGTACTTGTGAGCCAATTGAAGCTTATATGTAATCAGAATTTTTTCTAGATATAACAAATCCCTTTCAGTAATGAGAGGGATTTTTGTTTTTATTGTCATTGCGAGCAAAGCGAAGCAATCTCAAAATTGAATGCTTTTCCGCAATTTTATCTGTAACCAAACTAAATAAAAAGCCTAATAGCTGTGCAAAGTCTTCTGACTTTGAGCGATCTATTTATCATTATAATTATTAAATTTCCAAAATTCAGAGTTCTTATGCGTATTTACTATAGGATTTTCAGCAACTTCAATGTGGTTAATTATTCCTTTTCCATCAGAATAATTACTTGCCGAAGAATAAATGTATTGATTGGCTTTTGTAACAATTCCTGAACGAACCGGATTAAGATGGATATAGTTTAATTTATTCCACATAAATTTTAAACTGAAAATTTCTTCAGCATGATTTCCATATTGCCAAACCTGAAAATTTTTATTCCTTGAATGAGTTTCAGTAGCTTTGGCAAAGCGCTCTAAAATTCAGTCTTTCCGACTTTCTGATTCTGTTTGTAGTTTTTCTAATATTTGTTTGGCTGTAAATTTTTTGAAATCCCTGATCAGATCAGAAAGTTTTCCTTCTTTTGATTGTACAATAAAATGTAAATGGTTACTCATGATCACATAACCATAAAGAACCATTCCTTTATTTTTAATACAAAATTCTAAGCATTCTATAATAATATCACGATATGTTTTTCTTGAAAAAATATCTATCCAATCAACAATTGTGCACGTTAGAAAATGAGGTCTTTCCTGATCTCTGATGATGTATCCTTCTTTCATATTTGGTTTTTATCAAATGTACTTAATAAAATTTTTTACTGTATGAAGGATTTGTATTGAGATTTATTTTAATTCCACAAAGTCAGGAGACTTTGCGGAGCGTTAGTGTTAGGATTTTTATTGAGAAGAAAGCTAAGCAATCCCAATAGCAGAGTACTTTAATGTAACTTTATTTAGGGCCAAACTAAATAAAAAAACCTCCCAAAAATTGAGAGGCTCTTTGTGTTATATTTATTTTATTATCTTCTCTTATAGCTGTAAGCCACCAAAATAGCTACGCCCATAGTAAGTACGGTGATCATTGAAATGGTTTCAATGGAGATTCCACTTTTCATCTGTGTGTTTTCTTTTTCACATGAATAAAAGAATAATACTGTCAGTAACAGACAGCTCGATAGTAATTTTCTAATCATAATTGCATTTGTTTGGTTATGAATATTTTATAATCAAAAAGTATACCGATTTTGTGGACTAAATAAAAATGATTTTTAATAGTTGTGATATTCAGTTTTCATTTATTTTTCTTGAGATTTTATCCATAACAATTTGATATTGAATGTATCCTACGATTGTTATCAGGATGAAAAATATACTAGGTACAACAATTTCTATAATCGAATGTTGAACAAAAAAATGTAGGATAAGAAAAAGGAAACCAGAATAGACCAAATTGAACAGAATTGGGTAAAATGCACCGATCTTGTAGATTAATGTTCTTGTATCTTCATCATAAATAAAATGTTCTTTAACGGGAGATATGGTAATGGGATATCTATTTGAAAAGTCCAGTTTTATAAAATCATCTTTTCCTGTTACGTTGTTGCCTTGAATATCGATATTATTCATTTCTCTTTCAATGAATGAATCACACACGGCATCAGTAACATTTTTTGAAGTCTTTCCTTCTTTTATCTTTATCTCAAATGTATAGAACATACTTTATCATTCTTAATTTTCATTATTGTTTCCTTCATCCCAATAATAGCTGTCCGGATAGATTCTTGCACCAAATACAGCCGTTCCAACACGAACAATGGTGGTGCCTTCTTCTATGGCTGTTTCAAGGTCTCCGCTCATTCCCATAGAAAGCTCATTCATTTCTACGTTGGGAATATTTTCACGGATGATGTCCTGTTGGAGATTTTTCAGGATTTTAAAACAGGACCTTACTTTTTCAGTTTCTGCACTGAATAAACCGATAGTCATTAAACCTTTTATTTTTAATGTAGGGAATTGGGAAAGCTTCCGGGTTAATTCTATAGTATCATTTGGAGATGCTCCAAATTTGCTTTCTTCATTGGAGGTATTTACCTGAATTAAAACTTCAAGAGTTCTGTTCTCTGCAAAAAGTCTTTGGTGTAGTTTTTCTGCCAGTTCTAAACGATCCAGCGACTGAACACAGGTAACATCATATTTTAAAATATCTTTAATTTTATTGGTCTGAAGATGGCCAATAAAATGATTATTATGGGGGATTATTTTCAGATCTTCATATTTCTCCTTCAATTCCTGCACTTTATTTTCTGCAATTAAGGTTTGTCCATTTTCTAGGGCGATTTTAATGCGTTCTGCAGAAACCGTTTTGGTGGCCAGTAAAAGTTTAACCTCATCAGGATTTCTTCCTGCCTTTTCGCAGGCATTTTGAATCCGGGTGTTGATGATTTTCAGGTTGTGAAGAATATCTTCTTTCATAATTGAATAGTTTTTTTGGCTTCCAGCTTCTGGATTAAAGCTGTTTTTACGGCTGTTAACGCATGGTCTTTGGCTTCCGCAAAAGAAATGGAGTACTTCCTTTCAATCGTTCTCATATCCTCCGGAAATCGACTTAATACATTGTCATAGAAAGTATCCAGAAATTCGGCAGAAGGCATTTCGTAATTGATCCTAAGCTGAAAACGTCTCAGAAGAGCAGTATCAATAATCTCCGGATGATTGGTAGCACACAGTAAAAGTGCATTTTCCGGATAATAATCAATAAGTTGAAGTAAAGTATTTACTAGCCTTCTCATTTCACCAACATCCTTATCATCGCTTCCTCTTGCTTTTCCGATCTGATCCAGTTCATCAAGGAAAAGAACAGATCTTTCTCTGGCTGCCTTATCAAAAATCATTTTAATATTCTGGGAAGTTTCGCCAATTCTGGAGGAAACAATATTGCTTAAATTGAGAATGATAATGCTTTTTCCAAGAGCATTGGCAATGGCTTTTGCTGTCATTGTTTTTCCGCATCCTGAGCTTCCCTGAAGAAGGATCTTATGATTCACCGGAAGTCCATATTCCTGAAGTTCTTTGCTGTATGTATGTTCTTTGATAAGCTGTACAAGCTGATCTCTGTTGCTTTTATTGAGAAATACATCGTTAAGGCTTACTTGTTCTTTATCCTGGATAATAAGGTTGTACAGATTCATGATGACTATTAATGGTTCTTGAATATAACAAAGATAATGCTTTATTGAATGAAGTAGGGAATCCTGAATGGGAATAAATGGCTAGGCCAGAGAACGAAATGAGTGATGAATGAATATGGTTTAGATGAAGAGGGGGAGAAGAACTGTCAATAGAATGTTATTTTGAATAAATGTGATTGAATTTTAATGCAAAGTTTTATTCATTTAGCTTCATCAACGATATAGTCGCTTTCTTTGCTCCCTAAAATAAGGTGCGAGCATTATCAGGACTTTACGTTTTAAAGATATGGGAATCTAGCTCATATAAACAAAAATAAATCCGAACTAATGCTCGGATTTATCATTTGGATATTAAAATTTGTTATGAAACTAAGATCTTTTTGTTTATGTTTTTGGGCCCTTTTACCCCATTGGTAAAAGAGCGATCTGATTTCTCAGAGTAAAAACATAAAACAATATAATTAGTATAGTTTTGCTATAGGCTTCTTGATTTCAATGATTAGTTTCTTTCTCTTCTTACTGTCATGAAATATGATGAGAATACTACTAAACATGTTGCGATACCGATATAAGTTACCATTTTGTATTATTTTTAATTATTTGACTTTTTTTTATCAATCTTTCAATTGCAATATTACAGCTTTCAAATCACGTGCCAAAGTAAATCACTATGATGTATATCAGTGTGTTATAATGGTTTTTATTAAAATTTAAGAAATTTTTTGTTTACATTTTGTTAATGTGTTATTGTGAATTTATTAATACATTTATTGTTCTGTCTTTAAAAAAATGTAAAAATGT
Source organism: Chryseobacterium sp. StRB126 (assembly GCF_000829375.1). NCBI lineage: Bacteria > Pseudomonadati > Bacteroidota > Flavobacteriia > Flavobacteriales > Weeksellaceae > Chryseobacterium > Chryseobacterium sp. StRB126. Next base: position 3,501,193 of record NZ_AP014624.1, on the reverse strand, counting down.
TAACCGTTTGCAGACTTATATATTGGACTTGATAAAACAAACAATAAATAATGCGATGCATAATACTGTTATGAAGGGATAGGTGGGGGTATGAAATTTCAGCGTGAAACCAATTTTTATGTTAAGAAAATTTATTTTTCTCAGTGATTTTTGTACCGAAAATTTTTATGAGCTGTCAGATTCTATAACAGCTTTTTGATGACATAATGGAAAATAGAGGTCTCGTGTGTCACGGTGGCAGGATTTGAAGAGTATGCTAAAAAGGATGAATGGAGAAGTTATAGAGTCGTTTTTTTTGGGAAGAGGAAAGAGGTTTTGTTACTTTTGCATAAATAATATTGTATGGGACGCAGTTATCTTTTTCTGGCTTTGGCCATTGTATTTGAAATTATAGCCACAACCTTTCTGAAAAAATCAGAAGAGTTTTCCAAGCTGTGGCCCTCTGTGGTTACGGTAATAGGATATGCCTGCGCTTTTTATTTTTTAAGTCTGAGCCTTCGTCAGATTCCAGTGGGGATTACATATGCTATCTGGTCTGGAGTTGGAATCGTTTTCATTACCATAATTGGGGTGGTGGCATTCAAGCAGGTCCCGGATCTGCCTGCCATTATTGGAATTGCACTGATTATTATCGGAGTCATTGTAATTAATGTATTTTCAAAAATGGGCACTCATTAATATCTGATGAAGGTGCTTAAAACCATTTATCACCAATATTTCATAGCACTAGTCATTACTCATTATTACTCATTTTAATTTCCGTATGTCAGGCTGGAAAAACTGAAACAGAAAAATGTTATCATAAAAAATTTCCAGACTGTTTTCAATAATAAAGTCTGTGTGATGAGTGGTGTTGATTACCGTGTCTTCTTCCACAAATACAAACCAAAGCTCAGCCAGTTCATGTCTTCTTTTAAACTCTTCGGAGGTATTGCAGTCTACGAAAAATGAATTTTTCAGATTGTAAAACAGAATTCCTTTTTTTATTCCCTTTTGTTCTATAATATTAATAGAATGTTGGAGGTAGTTGAGGATTTTGATATTAGGATCAAAACATTCTATAAAGTGATGAAGATCGATGAGTTGTATTACCTTTTCTTCCTGTTGGGATTCTGTCATAAAAAAACATTCTGATGTGATCTCTTCAGTAAATTCCTGAAAAACGGCTAATTCCATATGCATTAATTAAACAAGGCAAAGAAAGACAGAATACCGATGCATAAATTTATTTTTATACAAAACCGCTGGTATTTTATACGAAATTCGATCAGGTAGAATGTATAATTGGTATAATAAAAGTTGGGTTTTGTATAATATTATAGGCATAAGTTAAGGGATTACCTATTTTTGTATTATATATTAACCCCAAAATATGAAATATAGGCTATGGCAATTTAAAGAAACACTCGCAATGGATTTTCTGGTAGAAAATCGTTACAAATATGCCAGACACCTGTTGTTTCTCATATCATTTTTTCTTTGGCTGTACAGTGCCAGATTCTGGCAGGGGTTTTCAGGAGTACATCAGCTGTATGTATTGCTCTTTGTGTATTCGATACTGATTACCATGGTCTACATTAATATTTATATTCTGGTGCCGAGGTTTTTCTTTAACACACGATATATTGCCTATCTGCTACTTCTTATCATAATGGGAGTAATAGGGATTAATATTATAGGGTTTGGCTTCAGATCGGTTTTTGCGGATTTCAGGGTTGAAAACATTCCCAGAGAGACAGAAAAAGGAAGTGTTTATGAAGGAGTATTGATGTGTATTCCTATTATTTTTACCACCACTACAGTTAAGCTGTTGCAGAAATGGATTAAGGATAATCAAAGAATCAATGAGCTGAGTAATCTGACCATGCAAATGGAACTGAACGAGCTTAGAAACCAGATCAACCCTCACTTTCTTTTCAATATGCTGAATAATGTAAAAGCGCTCATCAGAACAGATCCTGCAAAAGCTTCAGTAGTAATTGTAAAGCTTTCAGAGTTTCTCAGATATCAGCTTTATGAAAACAGTGCTGAAAAAACCTTACTAACCTCAGAAATAGATTTTCTGTCCAATTTTTTAAATCTTGAAAAAATACGGCGTGAAAATTTTACTTTTGATATTCAGACAGAAGCTGACAACCGAACAATTAACACAACATTTATTCCCCCAAACCTGTTTACGACTTTTGTAGAAAATGCAGTAAAACATAGTGTTGATATCAGTGGTAAAGAATCGTATGTGAAAATAAACATTCGTATTGAAGGTCAAAGCCTCTATTTTAAATGTATCAATTCCCGGAATCCGGACTATCTTATTACAGATAAAAAGAATAGCGGCTTGGGGCTGGCCAATATCACCAGAAGATTAGAACTCCTTTATGGTGATACTTTCGATCTGAAAATAAATTCTGAACCTAAAGAATATACTATCCATTTAAAAATTCCGATATAATGAATTGTATTATAGTTGATGATGAGCCTCTGGCAAGAGCAGAAATGCGTTCGCTCATTAGTGAAACCTCAAAGATTGATGTTTTAGGCGAATTTTCTAATGCTCCCTCTGCATTGGATTTCCTTAAAGATAATGATGTAGATCTTATTTTTCTGGATATTGAAATGCCTATGGTGACAGGATTGGAATTTGCAGAAATGCTTCCCAAAAAATCTCTGATTATTTTTACTACAGCTTATTCTCAATATGCTTTGAAAAGCTATGAACTGGAAGCGGTAGACTATCTTTTGAAACCAATTGATCCGCAGAGGCTTGAAAAAGCTATCAATAAAGCCATCTTATACACCGAACTTTTATCTAATAATACCATAAAGAATACCATAGAATCTAACACTTCCGATTTTTTATTCATTAAAGCTGACCGAAGATTTTATAAGATTAGTTTCTCAGATATTAAATTTATAGAAGGGCTGAAAGATTATGTAGTGATTCATACCAGACAGCAGAAGCTTATTACAGCAATGAATCTGAAGACAATTCATCAGAAAGTTTCCGGAGAGAATTTTATCAGAGTAAGCAAGTCGTATGTAGTGAATGCCGACTATATTGATTCATTTGATAACCATAATATATACATTGAAGAAGCCGAAATTCCTATCGGAGAAGTATATAAGGCGGAATTCTTTACAAAATATACAGATGGACTTTTAGGGACTGATTGATTTTCATGAGTGATGAATGATATAGTTATTAAACATCTATTGCCCATATGCATATCAATATCAATAGGAGTGGGCTTTAGCCCGCTCAAAACAAATAAATAACAATTCATCCGGCTTTAGCCGAAACTTAAAATAAAAATATATTCGGTCCAGTTGTCATTCCGTAAAAATCTCAATAACCTATTTTAATAATATAGATTCTTACAGAATGACAAAACTTGTTAATATCTCTATTGTTTTTGTCCCACAAAACGGATCACAGAACCCGTTCCGTTGTGAAATAAACCTTCCTGAAGCTCAATTTCTACCTCTTGAAGTTCCATAATAGAGTAATTAGGGAAATCCGCTTTAATTTCTTCCATAGAAAATAAAGACTCAATATCTCTTGGTCCGCCTACTTTTTCATTTTTCGTGACATAATCAAGATGCTTTTTACTGAAAGCTTCGAAAATAATAAATCCACCTTTGCGAAGATACTGATCCAGCATTTGATGTAGAGATGATTTAATGTCTGCCGGAAAATGAGCGTAGATGAGAGCAATTACATCAAACTGCTGTTCATGATAGCCTAATGTCTGAAGTTCACCAACCTGATAATCAATGGTTACATTGTTCTGCTCTGCCAATTGTAAAGCTTTTTGTCTGCCTTGTTCACTAATATCAAAAGATGAAACCTTCCAGCCATGTAATGCAGCATAAATAGAATTTCTTCCTTCACCATCAGCCGGAAACAGAATGGTGCCGGGATTTAACTTTTTGAGCTGTTCTTCCAGATAATTATTGGGTGCTGTTCCATATACGAACTCTTCTTGGGTGTATCTTTCATTCCATTTGTCAAGCCATGTGCTGTCTTTCATTTTATAGTTTTACGGAGTTTTATTTTACCAAATGTAGGATGTTTTATCCGTATTCACTAACGGAAAAAACTCTGAGAGCAATAGATTTTTTGAATGATTATGTCTGCCTAAGAAATCTCTAAATACTATTCCATACAATTAAAATTTGGAGTAATTTTGAAAAATGATGAATTTAAACCAGATTTTCACCAATCAACGTACAGGAAACAATCCAAATACTAAAGCTTCAAGAACTGATTTTCAAAGGGATTTCGACAGAATTATCTTCTCTTCTGCATTCAGAAGACTACAGAATAAAACTCAGGTTTTCCCCCTTCCCGGAAGTGTTTTTGTTCATAACAGGCTGACACATTCTCTGGAAGTATCATCTGTGGGAAGAAGTTTAGGTAGTATTATCGGTGAATTTATTGCTGAGGACTATAAAAATGAACTTACTGAAGATTCAAAGAATTTTTATCTATATAATTTAGGAAATGTAATTGCTGCGGCATGTCTTTGTCATGATGTGGGAAATCCGGCTTTCGGACATTCAGGAGAAGATGCTATTGCCAGCTATTTTGAAAGAAACGAAAAAGACCTGAAGCCCAAGTTCAATGAAAAAGAATGGGCAGATCTGGTTAATTTTGAAGGAAACGCCAATGCCATCCGAGTATTGGCTCAGCAACAGCAGGGAAAAGATGCGGGAGGAATCCAGCTTACATTTTCTACCTTGGCGAGTATTGCAAAATACCCTTGTGAAGCCGTAGCGAAGAAAAAAGGAATTATCCACCGTAAAAAATTCGGGTTTTTCCAGAATGAAAAAGAGATCTTCCTTGAAATTGCAAAAGGAACCCAACTTATTTCCGAAAGCGAAGAACCGTATATCTTCAAAAGACACCCTTTTGTATGGCTGGTAGAAGCTGCTGATGATATCTGCTATAACATTATTGATATGGAGGATGCCCACAGATTGGGAATCGTATCCACTGCAGATTGTAAGAATTTATTTTTCGAATTGGTAAAATCCGAGACTGACGATGTTAAAAGAATTGAGACAAAGTTAAGTTCTATCTCTAATGAAAACGAGCAAATTTCCTACTTAAGGGCGAAAGTAATCAATGCCTTGATCAATAAATCGATTGAGATGTATAAATATAACTTTGAAACAATCCTTGAGGGAAATCTTGATAACGGTTTACTTGATATCTATAAAAAAGAAAACAATGCTTTACAGGATATAGAATCATTCTCTATCGAAAAGATTTACAATCATAAAGCTGTAGTTGAAATTGAGAACGCAGGATACAATGTAATGTATGAATTATTGGATCATTTCATTCCTTCCATTCTGAAACCGGAGGATGAGAGAAAATCTTATGATAAAAAAGCTTTAAAATTACTTCCAAGACAGTTTGTCTATGAAAATGGGACAGATTATCAAAAAGTATTAGGAATCATAGATTTTGTTTCCGGAATGACCGATAACTATGCCACCGATCTTTATAGAAAAATTAAAGGAATTGATATCGGAATGACTGTATAATTCTAAAAGTCTGGAAGCTGGAAGAAAGGGGGCTGGAAGTTACTTTTCACATCTCAATAACTTCGGTCTTCCAGCATCAAGCTTCCAGCCTTATAAATTCTCCCTAGTTTAAATATTATTTCTATCTTTATAAGAATCAATACTAAAAACTAAACTATGGGTATTTTTCTGGCTCCCGTTATTATTTTCGGGCTTATTATTTTATTTGCATCGTTTTTTGTGGTTAAACAGGAGACGGCAGTAATTATTGAACGTTTTGGAAAATTCCAGGGAGTTAAGCATTCCGGGCTTCATTTGAAGCTGCCTATTATAGATCAGATCGCGAAAAGGTTAAACCTTAGAATTCAGCAGCTGGATGTAATGATTGATACCAAAACACTGGATAACGTATTCATCAAGATGAAGATTTCCGTTCAGTATCAGGTCATCAGAAACCAGGTAGGAGATGCCTATTACCGTCTGGAAAATCCGGAAAATCAGATTACTTCTTTTGTATTTGACGTAGTACGTGCTGAAGTTCCTAAAATGAAGCTGGATGATGTTTTTGTGCGAAAAGACGATATTGCGGTAGCCGTAAAAAGTGAGCTTCAGGAAGCAATGAACAGCTACGGATATGATATCATCAAAGCATTGGTAACGGATATTGATCCGGATGAACAGGTAAAACATGCCATGAACAGAATTAATGCTGCAGAAAGAGAAAAAACAGCTGCAGAATATGAATCCGAAGCACAAAGAATCAGAATTGTTGCTGTTGCTAAAGCAGAAGCTGAATCGAAAAAGTTACAAGGGCAGGGGATCGCCGATCAAAGAAGAGAAATTGCAAAAGGACTTGAAGAATCTGTAAGAATGCTGAACAATGTAGAAATCAATTCTCACGAAGCATCCGCTCTTATTGTTGTGACACAGCATTACGATACCCTGCATTCCATAGGAGCAAGTAACAGAAGTAATCTTGTTCTTCTTCCCAATTCCCCAACGGCAGCCAGCAGTATGCTGAATGATCTTGTTGTAGCAATGACAACAGCCAATACAGTAGGAGAAGCAAGCAAAGGAAAGTACCCTGAACCACCACAAAAAGAATCAGGATATTAATAAGAATGGAAGTAGGGAAGCTGGAAGAGGGGAGCTCTGGTAGTAAAAAGAGGAAGTAAAGATTTTTTAATTAGTTTATAAGACTATTGGAGGTATATCGTTCTAATATAACTTCCAGCATCCAGCTTCAGGCTCCCAGCCATAAAAATAAAAAGCTTCAGAAATTTCTGAAGCTTTTTATTTTATTTCTTGGTTTTAGAAACCTGTTCTACCAATGTATATTTTATTGAAGAAGCATCTGCCGGTGGATTAGCGATTTTTTCTGTTTTTACTTTTAAAACATATTCGTAACCCGGTTCGTAAGTGAACCCTTCAATATTGCTGTAGAAATTACTCCAGTTTTCAGAAGCATTTTCTTTTACCTGTAGGCACTTCATGTGACCTGCTCCTGCAGAACAGTCTACCGTTTGTGCTCCTACGATAAGTGTTTTTTCACCCGCTGCGGCAGTCTCTTTTTTCGTTTTAGAAACTTGCTTTATCAATGTATATTTTATTGAAGAAGCATCTGCTGGTGGATTAGCAATTTTTTCTGTTTTTACTTTTAAAACATATTCATACCCTGGTTCATAAGTAAATCCTTCGATGTTTGTGTAAAAATTTGTCCAGCCTTCAGAAGCTTTTTCTTTTACTTGCAAACATTTCATAGGAGCTACTCCTGTACAGTCTGCTGTTTGTGATCCTACGATGAAAGTTTTTTCATCTCCAGCGGATACTCCAGCCGTTGTTGTACACTGCGTCATTGCTAATAATGCTAATGCAGGGGCTGCCCCTTTTAGAATGGTTGCTATACTTTTCATAAACTTAATTTTGAAACCATACCTGGCAATTACTATGCCGAAATTTTCTAGAATTAGCGGATTTCCGGTATTGTTTTTTGGCTTTTTAATCATTTAATTTGAGGACTCCAATTAATGAAGTCAGGAGAGATAATATATTTAATGTAATGAAATATGGGGTTGTAAATATTGGAAGTCAATAATTTATAAGCAGAAAAAGACCACCGAATGGTATTCAGTTTTATGATTAAGCGTAAGGAATAGGATTGAGTTTTTTAGAGTTTATATTTTGAAGGAAAAAAAAGAATTTGAATTGATGAAAAAATTATTAGTATTAATTTCTGTTGTTGCTATAGCCGGTAATGCATTCGCCCAAAAGGTAGATAATGCGCTGCAAGGCTATTTTGAAGAGCAGGGAAATGAGACCTTTTATAAGAGTTTCAATTTTGATGGAAATGGTAAAATAGTGGATGGTTTTAAGAGCAGTTATTACTTTACCAGAAATGATAGTTTGGTGGTTATTCCGGATAAAGACGTATTTGTTTTTAAAATTAAAAAGAATAAGTTAATCGGTATTTCAGATTGGGTGAAAAATGGAGTCTGGATTCGTAAAAAGGACAGTACGGAAGTTAATAACAGAGTAAATCCTGTAGAAGCTCAGAAAAGAGCGGCTTTGCTGGCAGGATACTATGATAAGACTAAAAATATGTCAGGATTGGATGCTCTGTTTTCAAATACCAACGATTATACCAAAATTAGTGAAGATTTTTGTAACCAAGGGCTTGCTAAGGCTTGTCTTAATGCATTTGGTTTAAAGATGATGGAATATACTCCCGGATTTTTCGGGGATCTGAAAAAAATTAAAGATAAAAAACTAAAACCTCATCCGGAGCTGATCGCGCTTTCCAAAAAAATAATAGATCTTGGTGAGACAGAAGGCTATAATGTTCTGGGGGCTTACTATCACCTTTTAGGGCTTCGCGAAAAGGCATTTGAAACTTGGAAAGAAGGCGAGAAGAACGGTGATCCGGCTTCCATGATGTCTATGGGACTTATTGAAGTGGGTGAAGAGATGGATAAAGCTCCTAAAAGCCCCGGTATTAAAAAGAAGAAGAAAAAATAATGAAGAGGCTGTTGTTTTCTTCTGCTTTGGTTTTTGGTGTTTTGGCAAGTGCACAGGGCCTTAAGAGAGAAGATGTTATAGGATTTTGGAAGTTAAAAGAATCCGGATTTTACGAAGGAAAAAATAAGGTGGTTAAAGACTTTGACAACTGTCAACTGATGCGTAACTATGCTATACGGGAAGATGGTTTTGCTGTGTATAACTATATAGAAGGGAAAGTGGGAGATTGTATACCATCGGAGCCAAGGCTTACCTTCTGGAAGATCATAGACAACAGAATTCAGTTTTATGCAGATGATAAAAATATTCTTGAAGAAGTTGTGGTGACTGTAAATAAAGATAAAACAATGACTTTTTCAAGTTATATTGCTGTTCCGGTTAAAGATAAAGACCCTGAGTTGGAAAAGCTATTAAATACCATTCATTATGATATTGTAGAATTTGTATATTAAGATGAGCCTATGAATTATGTTACGGTTATTTATCTCCTGAATTTATTGGTGTATGCCATTTATTTCTTTGGAAAGGGGAGTAGTGAAGAGGTTATTACCATTGTAGATTATTCGATTTCTGCAACTATGTCGCTTTTTTTAATTCTTGCCGGATACATTAACGCAAAGCAAAAAATGACGTACAGATCTGCGCTATGGATGTTTTTTGTAAACGTTGTATTTTTTGCAACGTCCGGGTTGTTTGACCAGTTTGGAAATAATTTCAATCTTCTTTCAACAAGTGGTGGGGACAGCTTTCTTTTTACTCTGGCTTTAGTAGCCTACAATGGCTATTTATTTCCGCTGATTATGAAACTGGAAAGAACTGGTTTTTCCCTTGTATTGCCAGTATTATTATCCTTTATTCTTCCTTCTCTAGGATATTTAATTGGAAAAGTAATCACCTCGAAAAATTCAGTCTCACCTGAAGAAAATTAACTTGAGTTTTGAGCGTTTTTCAGTGAAAAGGTCTTCTCTGTCATTCCGACGAAGGAGGAATCTCTGGGCTAAAAAGAGATTCTTCATTTCACTCCGTTACATTCAGAATGAGAGACAGCATTAATAGGTAATTAACGGGATCATACTGCTTAAATTGAAGCTTACCTTAATATCCTTATCATCTTAATTCTTCTTAATGGTTTAAAAATAATAATATCTGGAAATCAGAATTAGGAATGCTATTAAGGTTTTTATACCGGACTATTTGTTTCTCTAAACTTTTGTTTTCCAATTAATAATTCAAAGAAAAGTTTAAAATCTGAGATCAGTGACCATAACGGATACTTAAAAGTAGCAGGCTTGTTTTTTTCGATAACGGCATGGCTAAACCATGCAAATCCATATCCCACAATGGGAATATACCATAGAAATCTTTCCTTTCCTGAACTGATAACATATCCTATCACAACAAATATAAGCAGTGTACCCATAAAGTGAAAAATTCGGGTTCCTGTTTTACTGTGCTCCGTAAGATAAAATTGATAAAACTCTCTGTATGTTTTAATTCTTTCAGACATCGTGCATTAGTTTTTTGTTTCTGTTGAATTTACAGCAATAATACTGCCGATTTTATAAAAAGGGATAAAAAAGAAAAAGGCAAAATAGCTTATCCTGCCATTTTGCCTTTTTTAACATTTTATGTATTGTCTTAGCTATTCTTTAGCTCCTTTCCCAGTTTACTGTTTTTATAACCATAGAAGAAGTAAATAAACATTCCAATCAGGAACCACATTCCAAACCAGAACCAGTTTTCATGGCTCATTCCGGTAAGGAGGTATAGGCAAGAGCTTAATCCTATTAATGGAATAAGAGAAAGATTCTTTATAAAAGTAACCACACATAAGATTAGGTTAATCAAAATAAAGAAGAAAATAGAGGCTCTGAACTCACCGTCTTTAGGATCACTCCAATTCATCAATGTTTGGAAAAACTCAGGTTGCCAATAGTAGAAGGCGATCAGCCCACCAATGAAAATAACCGGGAAAATAATTTTACCGTTGACATAAGGAAGGTGGAATCTGCCTTTTATTTTTTCTTTAGCAGGAAGTGTTAAAACTCCGGCACAAACCAGAACAAACGCGAAGATGGTTCCTATACTTGTAAAATCAAGGATAAAGGTTTTATCTGTAAATAAGATAGGAATTCCTACTACAATCCCTGTAACGATCGTTGCAAAAGATGGGGTTTTATATTTTGGGTGAATAGTAAGGAACTTCTGAGGCATCAATCCATCGCGGCTCATGGCGTACCAGATTCTTGGCTGCCCCATCTGGAAAACCAACAATACAGTAGTGATGGCAACAATCGCAACGAAAGAAACTACCAGTTCCATCCATGCTACATTAGCATTTGTTTTTTCAAAGATGAATGAAAGCGGGTCTCCCACACCATCAAATTTTCTATAATCTACCATCCCTGTTAATACCAGAGTAAGGGCGATATAGATCACGGTACACAATACCAGAGAGATAATCATCCCTTTTGGTAAGGTCTTTTGGGGATCCTTTGTTTCTTCAGAAAGGACACTTAAGGCATCAAAACCAATATAGGCAAAGAAAACCCCTGAAACGGCACTCATAACCCCTGTAAACCCATTAGGCATAAAGGATGGAGTTCCTGTTGTAGGGCTTATTGGTGTCCAATTATCGGTATTGATATAAGCGAAACCAACTAAGATAACCAATAGGATTACTCCTAGCTTTAAGAGAACTAATGAATTATTGAAATTTTTACTTTCCTTTACTCCTACATAACAAAGCCATGTAATTAACCCATTGATGACCAAAGCGGGAACATCTACAATAAACTTAAGACTTCCAATCAGTGGAGCCGTATTCCATGCATTGATTAATTCTTTATTTTCTGAACCGTTCCTGATGGCTTTGCTGGCTTCCGTATAACTGCAGGTCAGGTAATCAGGAATATGCATTCCAAGACGGCTTAAAAAGCTGGTGAAATAATCGGACCATGAAAAAGCTACGTAAATATTTCCAAAAGAATATTCCATAATCAATGCCCAGCCGATGATCCAGGCAATTAATTCCCCGAAACTGGCATACGCATATGTATAGGCAGATCCTGCTGTAGGAATTCTGCTGGCAAATTCAGCATAACATAAAGCGGTGAAACCACAGGCAAAGCCGCAAATCAAATAGAGAAGGATCACACCCGGGCCACCTCTGAAAACGGCTTCTCCCAAACTGCTGAAACTCCCAGCTCCTATAATTGCCGCAATACCAAAAAATACGATGTCCCATACACCTAAAACTCTTAAAAGTCCTGTTGAAGTATCTGTATCCGAATAGACTTTCCTTCTAAAAAGTTGACTCATTCAATAACTATATTTGATTTGAAAAAAACAAATGTAATGATTTTTTATTTTGATGTTAACAGTCGTTAAGAACAATTAGATAAAAATACTTAACGGAAAGCCTTTAGTCTTTATAAACAGGTATTTCCACATAGCTGTCATTATACCATTTTATCATTATCGGTTCTCCTGCATCCTTTATTGTTTCTTCACTTACATCTTTACCTGTCCCGTAATTGATCTGCCAGTTCGGATTTTTGTTAACACCTACCAATAAAAGTAACTTGCTTCCTTTTTCTATCTTTTTACTCATAACGTAAGCGTTTTTTATGGGAATCTGTTCTATGGTACTGGGAGTAAGAAGCTGGCGTACCTCATTATCTTTAGAATAGCTGGCTCTTGCAAGTTGAGAAGATAAAGAGAAAAGCTTCCCATCCGGTTTGATCTGATAGAGATAAATATTGGTATCTACATCTTTTTTATTAAGGGAAAGATTAAAAATTCCGGATATACTTCCACTGATGATAAGGTCCTTATCCAAAACTTCACTTTCAAAATAAATGGAATTGGTTGTTTTAATGCTGTCTTTTTTACTTACAGCATAATAGGTGTCTTTATCATTTCTGTTTTTGAAATCAACAGTAAGTGGTGTAAAACTTTGTTGGGTGGGTTTATTAAAAACAGAAGAATTGTTTTTGCTGTTCTGAAGATAAAACTTAAGACTGGAAGTGTGCATTTGATCCAGATTGGGAACATGTTTCCATGCGTTGGTATTCATCACCTGAAAATTAACCTTGTCTTTTAAAATTTCCGGTTTCTTACCATTTTTAAGAATATAATCGAACCAGGAAAAAGCAAGATCATCAATACTGATTCTTGCAGCAGGATCTATAGGGTTTCCTTCCACATAAGTAAATCCGAAGCTTTGTGCTCCGCCATGATTATAAGGTCCTATTACCAGATAATGGTCTGCATTCTTATTGTATTTTAAATGTTCTTTGTAATAATATAATGCTCCAATCTGGTCATCATCATAGTATCCCGTAGTGGTGAGAATAGGGATGTTGATTTTAGCAAACTCCTCTTTATAAGGAACCATTTTCTGCCAGTATTGGTCATAACCCGGATGATCCAGCCATCTTTGGAATATTTTGCTTGGCTTACCACTGATAGTATCCAAAGCTCTGAATGATTTCCCGCTTTTATACCATGCCGTATTAATAGAGTCCCATTTTACAGCATTACTGAAATCTGCTTCATCGGTATATTTATTATTGGTAACATACTGAATCCATTGCAGCATGTAATTCATGAATACATTATTCTGAGCAGGATAATCAATTCCGATTCCTACGGAAACTTGCGGCACAATGGTTTTTAAAGCCGGATGCAGGTTCTTCACAGCTGCCCATTGACTGAATCCTACATAGCTGCCTCCAATCATTCCCACTTTTCCATTACTCCAAGGCTGTTTGCTTAGCCAGTCTATTACTTCATAAAGATCCTGAGATTCATGTTCAAAAGGATTATTCTCATCATTGCTGTTTCTTTTACCTCTGGTATTAACCACAGCTCCTACATAATTGTAAACAGCAGCTCTCTTTCCGAAAAAATGATCAATTTCCCCGGCATAAATATTACTGGTAAGGATAACCGGAAGAGGTGATTTGTTCTCTTTTTTTCTGATAATAGTTATGGTAAGGGTATTTCCATTCTTGGTTGTAAGGTCTCTCGTTTCTGTAATAAATTTTTCTTTATCCTTTAAAGCCAAAAGCTGCATAATCTGAGGATGGATGCTGGAATACGTCTTATAATTTAAATAAGCTTTACATAATGCCAGCGCCGAAGGATAATCTATACTGTCTTTTCCTTTTTGTTTATCAAGTGCTTTTTTCAATAGCTTCCTGAAGTTATTTACATCACCATAAACAGCAAGACCAACTCTTGGAAGCAAATGGTCATCAAGACTTTTATATTTTTTATTAAATGCTTCCTGAAGAGCTTTTGGAAATGGTGTCTTAGTTGTTGCTTCTGTTACTTTGGCCATACTGTAAACTTCGTATCCCATAGATTTGTATCCGGCCATATTATGATCTGCAAACTGATTACGATGTTCAGCGAGGGTTGCAATGGATTTTTTGTACTCTTTAGCTACAATCTGCATCCGAAAAAGGGCATCCGAAAAATCTACATCATTTTTAGGTTTATACTTCACAGTCTGAAGGTTAGAGATCACTTGAGCGGCCAATGTAGGCATCTGTTTTTCCAAATTAAGGGAGTCGTTGACAGCCGTTTTCGGAAAATAAAATTTTTGAGCCTGCATGAGGTTGACAAAAATTAATGCTAAAAGTATCTTAAAATTCATATTGTAGTGTGTTTATGGTATGTTTTTAGCTGCTGTTGAGAAAGTATCAGTTCAAAATGTATTTTTGATAATTGATTGCTAAAATTGTTTGCATTTTTATCAGACTAAATTAAGAATTTTTATCATGCGATAGTGAAATGTTTTTTACTGTTGTGAATTCACTGCTTTGCAGGATTAAATCTGCTAAAACTTGCTTAAACAATAAGTTTTTAATATTTTCGTTAACTTATTTAGACTAATTTTCTTATATCAAGAAGAATGAAATCAAAAAAAATACTTTTAGCGGCTGCGGTCATCTATTTCGGAATTTCCGATGCTCAACAGTCCCAATATTTTACACAGAAAGAAAATTACAGATTCAATCTAGCTGAAAATCTTTATCAGACTAAAATATACAACGCCTCCCAATACGAATACGCAAGACAATATTTCTACAATCAGAATTTGTCCCGTTCAAAGAAGGAGGCGGCTCAGTTTTTTGATAATGTGATTGGCGTGATTCTTCAGAAAAATCATGCTGAAGAAGGATTGACAGCTTTCATGAAAGAATATCCTAATTCTGCTTATTTTGCTCAGGCTAATCTTCCTTTGGCGGACTATTATCTGGCGAAAAAAGACTTTGAAAAAGCATTGGAAACTTTGAAAAAGGTAAACCAATATCAGCTTTCAAAAGAGGAAAATACCCAGTATATTATGAAATTGGGGTATGCTAAGTTTATGATGGGAGATTCTAAAGGAGCTACCGACGCTCTGGAAGAAGCTTATAAAACAGCAGACCAGTCCCAAAAAGGAAATATAGCCTATATGCTTGGCCACCTGTATTACAGCAACGGACAAAACGATAAGGCTTTCCAGTATTTTGATTCTGTAAAAGATCAGGATAAATTCTCAAAACTGGTACGTCCGTATTATGTACAGATGTATTACAATGATAAGAACTATGATAAAGCGATCTCTGAAGGGAATGCTTTATTAAACGAAAATATTTCAGAATCTTATAAAGCAGAAGTACACAAGATCATCGGAGAGAGTTATTTCATGAAAGGTGATTATAATTCAGCATACCCTCATTTGAAAGATTATCTGAATGTACAGCAGAATCCATCGGAAAATGATCTTTATGAGATGGGATTTGTAGCCGCTCAGCTGAAAAAATATGATGAAGCGGTTTCTTATTACAACCAACTTGTTAACAGTAATTCAGCATTGGCTCAGAATGCTTACTATCAATTAGGAAATGCTTATTTAGCGGTTGATAAAAAGCAGGAAGCCCTTTCTGCATTCCGTTCTTCTTATCAGATGGATTATGATGCGAAAGTGAAAAAACTGGCACACGAACAGTATGCTAAACTGGGATATGATATCGGAAACCCGTTTGAAAACCCGTCTACCGTTCTTCAAAGTTATATCAACGATAACCAGAATGCTTCCAATGCTTCAGAAATGAGATCACTGTTAGTGAAATCATACCTGTATTCCGGAAACTATAAAGAAACATTGAATGCTATTGACCGATTACAGGGTTCTACCCCTGAAATTAATAAAGTAGATCAGGAAGTTTCTTATTTGTTAGGAACGGAAGAGTTCAATAAAGGAAACTATGACGAAGCAGAGAAATATTTCTTAAGAAGCTTAGGATTTAATATCAATAAAGAATTTAACAGCAGAGCTTTATATTGGCTGGCTCAGGTATATTACCAGAAAGGAAATTACCCGTCTGCCATTGTTCGTTATGAAAAACTTCTGAACGAAAACTTCCCTGAAAAACAACAGCTGCCTTATGATCTGGGATATGCTTATTTTAAAGCTAAGAAATTTGATCAGGCTGCTACGTACTTCAAGCAGTATCTGGCGAATCCTAAACCTGAATTTAAAAATGATGCAGAACTTCGTCTCGCAGATATTCACTATGCGAATAATGACCTGAATGAAGCGATTGCGATCTATGATAAAAATGCAGACGCTACAGATTATACGGTATATCAAAAAGCGATGGCTTTAGGATTTAAAGGTGATACTCAGGCGAAGATTACCAATCTGAAAAACTTATTATCGAAATATCCGGATTCCGAATATTATGATGATGCCCAATACGAAATAGGAACGGCTTATGCAGCTCAGGATGATTTTGCCAACTCTAATGATTATTTTGGAAAGGTTATTAAAACGTCTTCAGACAAAGATTTAATTGCCAATGCATCTATTTATAGAGCCCAGAATTATATTGATCAGAACCAGAATGATAAAGCCCTTTCTGAACTGAAATCATTGGGCGAGCAGTATAAAAATACAGCATATGCCCAGAAGATAGTTCAGGCTGCCAAACCTATCTTCACGAAAAACGGGGATGTTTCAGGTTACGAAAGCTTTGCGAGAAATATAGGAGTGAATGTTGATGCTTCAGAAATTGATGAGATCAACTTATCTACCGGAAAACAGAATTTTGCGAAGAAAGACTACAAAAATGCTATTTCTTATTATGAGAAATATCTAACGCAGAATCCAACAGGAGAAGGTCTGTATCAGGCTAAATATGAATTGGGAGAAAGCTATTATCAAACCAATAATTCTACCAAAGCACTGCTTGTTTTACAGGAAGTAGCAGGAGTTCAGAATGATTATCAGGATGATGCTCAAACCCGTTTAGCGCAGATCTTTATTGCACAGGGGAATACAGCTGAAGCCAAGAAATACCTTGAAGGAATTAAAAACTCATCCAATATCAGCATTAAAAACTATGCTAACGTTGAATTGATGAAGTTGTATGCAGATGAGAAGAACTTCTCTGAAGCAGAAAAATTAGCCAATGCAGTCATTGCTAATTCTAAAAACTCTGCGGCAGTTATTGAAACAGCGAAGGTGATCAAGGCTAGAAGTCTGATGAATTCAGGAAAAGATAAAGATGCTCAAACAGCTTATACTTCTCTTGAAAAATCATCCAATACTTCGGTAGCAGCAGAAGCATTGTATGCAAAAGCTTATTATCAGAATAAAGGAAAAGCATTCAAATCTTCTAATGAAACGATCTTCAAACTTGCCAACAACTACGCTTCTGAAGAATATTGGGGAGCAAGAGCCTTGGTACTGATGGCCAAAAACTATATTGGCCTTAAAGATAACTATCAGGCAAGTTACACCTGTGACCAGATTATTGCCAACTATAAGAGCTTCCCAGACATCGTAGCAGAAGCGAAAGAAGTTAAAAAGCAGATTAAAAAGTAAAAATGTAGTATCCTATTCATGTAAAGCGTTATTGATACGATTGGCATGGATACATAAATACAAGAAGTAGTAATGAACAGAAAAATTCAATTATTATCCATCATATTTTTAGGGGTTTCGCAGTTCGCGTTTTCCCAGATCAAGGAGGAGAAACTGGTTCTTAATAAAAAGAGAGAGCCGGAAGTGAAGAAGATCGAGAAAAAGAAGACTTCCGTGGAAACCATTAAAAACTATCCACCGGAAGAGAAATCCCAGAATCCTGTAAAGTATACCATTACAGACGTTCCTGCGGTTTCTGACTTCAAGACTTCTACCATTCAGGGAGAGGATGTGGCTCCGAAATTTGACGGAACAGCTCAGAATAACTATGTCCAGTTCGGAATGGGAAATTATGGGAAGATTCTGTTGGATGGAAATGTATCCAAAACCCTTGAAAATAAGTTTGAAGTAGGAGCAGATGTGCATTTGCTTTCTACGAATGGTCTTAAAAATGATTACGATTGGAAATCCAAGCAAACTTCCGCAACGATAGGAGCTTTTCTGAACTCTTATGGAGATAAAGGAAAATTCAACATCAATGCTGAATATGGATTGAATAACTATAACTATTATGGGATCTATGCACTGACACCCAATGCGGATGTTGATCTGAAACAGAAAGTTAATCAGTTCAAAGTAAATGGTTACTACGATTTCTATTCTAACGAAATTCTGAATGATGTAAGGGTAAAATCATCATTCTTGAAAGATCATTTTGACGCTCAGGAAAATCAGGTTTCAATTTTGGCTAATTTCTCTAAGCATGCTGTTGAACTTGGTAAATCAGGAATCAACCTGAATGCTGATTTAGGAGTAGGTTTAGAAGCCGTAAAAACAGATTTTGAAATGGTAGATAAAAACTCTTCCAATTTCTTTAATACGAATTTAACTCCAAAAGTAACGTTTAGAAAAGGGGAGTCTTATTTGATGTTAGGATCAGGGTTTTCTTTCCTGAATGCTAAGAATTCAAACAGACTGATGGATCAGGTGAAGAACAATAAAACGTATTGGTTCCCGCAAGCTGAGTTCCAGGTGGCTGCTGCCAAAGAATTTAAATTCTACGGTGGAGTAGACGGTGGTCTTAAGCTTAATACTTACGGAGATCTTCTTCAGGAGAATCCTTACGCGCTTTCTGACCAGTATTTAAAACCTACAGAAACAAAATATCACTTTTACGTAGGATTAAGAGGAGATATTGATGAAATGTTGAAATACGACTTCTCTGCAGGGTTCGGAAAAATGAAAGACATTATGTTCTTTAAAGCAAACCCTCTTTTTGATAATAACTACACCCTGAACCGTGCTGCTTATGACTATGCGAACACATTCTCTGCCATTTATGATGACGGAAATGTAAGTGATATTAAAGGTAGTGTACAGTATTTCCCTTTAGAAAACTTAATGATTGATGGGGAAGTAAGGTTTACAAAGTATAATTTGAAGAACTACGATAATATCTACAACGTTCCTTTAGTGAATGCAAGTATTGGTGCTAAATATACGATGCTTGATAAGAAGTTATTGCTAGGTTTCAAAGGAATTTTCGCAAGCGACAGAACAACAAACTCTTTTTCAATTGAAGGAATTGCAGATGCTTCGGCTCCTAATGGAATGATTTACCGCTCATTAGAAAATACGAACGATAAAGTTGGGGGGTATGCGGATTTAAATCTTTCAGCAGAGTACAAAATTCACAAAAATTTCAGTATTTTCGCACTCGGAAATAATCTTCTAAGCTCAAAATATCAGACCTACAAGGCTTATAAAGTCTTAGGTCCACAGATTCTGGGTGGTGTGAAGATTACCTTCTAAAATATAAGCAATGAATGATAAGTAATTTGAAAATTACTCATTACTTATCTTTATATTACTGATGAATTGGGCTGCATAGTTTAATGGATAGAACTTTGGATTTCGGCTCCAACGGTGAGGGTTCGAATCCTTCTGCGGTCACATTAACAAATGAACAACCTGCTGTTTTACAGTGGGTTGTTTTGTTTTTTAGTGTTTTTCTTTTGTAAATGGTCAAGGTAAATGTTGAGTTGTGATTAAATAATCTTAGAATCATAAATAACCTGAGTTCGGGATAAGACATTTCTTTTTTTAGTAAGTAAGGAAGCCTAAAGCTGGGAGAGGGAAGTGAGCTGAGGTTAAAAAAACACTTACAACCCTGTAATGTATTATTCCTTTAAAGACTTCTTCATCAAATTTTACGGCAACGTCAGAAATTGTAGTTCCGATAGTAACTTCCAGCCTATTATCCTTAATTTTATGATCCCTAACTCGGGTTAAATAGTGTTTACCTTTAATTAACCTCATGGGATATAAAAGATAGAGATAGTATAAGTATACATTACTCCGTAAAAGGGAAGGTTACCAAGAGGAGAAGGCCTCACAGTCCCTAAAAATTATTTTTGATGCTATTAACCAGAAGAACTTCTTATTTAAAATCATTCTTAATGAAAAAAGTTATAATTTTGATGGAGTGAAAAAGCTGATTTCCATATTGTTGTTATCATTATATTTGGTTTCTACAACCGAACTTTACCAGCTTTTGAAGATGCCGCTTCTCATTGAGCATTATATTCAGCACAAAAACCTCAATCCTGAAATGTCGCTTGCAGCATTTCTGAAAACCCATTATGATCATCCTGTGAAAGACAGTGATCACGATCAGGACCAGAGATTGCCATTTGTTTCACATACAAGCCTGCTTTCTGTGGTTTTCACTATTAATCCTTCCTTAGATTTTCATTGTATAGAGAAGGTATTTAATCCTATTGAAATTAAGAAGACCTTTTATAAAAGTGCTCTTTACAATAAAGAAATTCTCAATTCTATCTGGCAGCCGCCAAGATTTAGTCAATCTTAATCTGTTTTTCTCAGTCATTTTTTTTGACTGGGAAGGTATTCTGTTTCTCAGAGAAGTGTCTGTATGTAATGCAGATGCATTGAACCTATGCGTCAGAATACCGGAATTTTATCATGATAATTAAGATTAATCAATCATTATATGCTTACAAAAATCATTGAGTTTTCTGTAAAGAATAAACTCATTATTGCATTGTTGGTATTGGGACTTATTGGTGTGGGCGCCTATCAGGTTACCAAACTGCCGATAGATGCGGTACCGGACATTACCAACAATCAGGTACAGGTTATTACCACTGCGCCATCTTTTGGTGCAACAGATATAGAACGCCTTGTTACCTTTCCTATAGAACAGGCGAACAATAATATTTCAGGATTAAAGGAAATCAGGAGTTTCTCAAGGTTTGGGCTGTCTCTGGTTACCATTGTCTTTGAAGATGATGTTGATATCTACTGGGCAAGGCAGCAGGTTGCCGAAAGGCTTCAGCAGATACAGGCTATTATTCCACAGGGAATAGGAAATCCACAGCTTGGTCCTATTTCCACAGGACTTGGTGAAATTTTTCAATATGTGGTAAGGCCTGAGAAAGGGTATGAGAAAAAGTACAATATCACAGAACTCAGAACCATTCAGGATTGGATGGTAAGAAGGCAGCTTTTAGGAGTAAAAGGAGTAGCGGAAGTAAGCAGCTTTGGAGGCAAACTGAAACAATATGAAATTGCAGTAAATCCTGACAGGCTTAATGCCTATGGAATAACAATCAACGATGTGTTTGATGCATTACAGGCCAACAATCAGAATACCGGAGGTGCTTATATCGAAAAAGGCCCCACAGTTCTATACATCAGGAGTGAAGGGTTAGTAGGAAGTATTGACGAAATTAACAATATTTCTATTGCGACAAAAACAAATGATACTCCACTATTTATAAGAGATATTGCGGAAGTGAAACCTGGCTTTGCGACCCGTTATGGAGCTATGACCTTTAATGACCAGGGAGAAGTGTCGGGAGCTGTAGTAATGATGCTCAAAGGGGAGAACAGTAATCAGGTCATAAAAAATGTAAAGGAAAAAATTGCCCAGGTTCAGAAATCGCTTCCGAAAGGAGTAGTGATAGAGCCTTTTCTGGACAGAACCAAAATGGTGAACAATGCCATTGGAACAGTAGAAAAAAATCTTACAGAAGGAGCATTGATTGTGGTCTTTGTACTGGTCTTATTTCTGGGAAATATAAGAGCCGGTTTACTGGTTGCCTCTGTTATTCCTTTGGCGATGCTTTTTGCAATATGTATGATGAACCTCTTTGGAGTCAGTGGAAATCTGATGAGTCTTGGAGCCCTGGATTTCGGATTGATTATTGATGGAGCAGTAATTATTGTGGAATCTGTTTTACACCAGTTCAGTCATAATTCAAAGTTTAAAAAGATATTCTCTGTCGGACAAGCTGAAATGGATACGGTAGTAATAGATTCTGCGGGAAAAATGATGAACAGCGCCGTTTTCGGACAGATTATTATTCTGATTGTCTATCTCCCGATTCTTACGTTACAGGGAATTGAAGGGAAAATGTTCAAACCTATGGCGCAGACAGTAGCGTTTGCGTTACTGGGAGCATTTTTGCTTTCACTAACCTATATTCCGATGATGAGTGCTGTTTTGCTGAAAAAAAGAAGTGATAAACCTACTTTATCAGACAGAATGATGAAAAAAGTAGAACAGATCTATCTTAGAACTTTACTCAAACTTATTAGAATTCCTAAGACTGTTTTTGCCATAGTGGCTGTCTTATTTATTACAGCAGTTTTCATTTTATCCAAAATGGGAGGAGAGTTTATCCCATCTCTTGAAGAAGGAGATTTTGCAGTTGATACAAGGGTTCTGCCTGGAAGTAATCTTACCACGACCATTGAAAGTACTCAGAAAGCAGCACATATTCTCAAAACCAGGTTTCCGGAAGTGGAAAAGGTGGTTACGAAAATTGGAAGCGGGGAAGTTCCTACCGATCCGATGCCGATGGATGCTTCTGATATGATGGTTATTTTAAAGGATAAAAAAGAATGGACCTCAGCATCCACTTTTCCGGAGCTGGCCGATAAGATGGGGAAACAGCTGCAGGATGTGCCTGGAATTACAGCCAGCTTTCAATATCCAGTACAGATGCGTTTTAATGAATTGATGACAGGGGCAAGACAGGATGTGGTGATCAAAATTTTTGGGGAAGACCTTGATGTTCTTTCACAAAATGCTCAGAAGCTGGGAAAAATTATAGAAACAGTAGATGGAACTCAGAATCTTTATATAGAGCCTGTTTCCGGAATGCCGCAGGTAATCATAGCATACAACCGCCCTTTGATTGCCCAGTATCATTTATCCATTTCAGATATCAACAGGATCGTCAATACGGCATTTGCCGGGCAGAGTACAGGATTGGTTTTCGAAGGGGAAAAACGCTTCGATATGGTGGTACGTCTGGATACTAAAGACCGTAAAAATGTTGATGATATCAAAAATCTGCTGGTTCCTACACCTTTCGGAAACCAGATTCCGCTTTCTCAGCTTGCCAAAGTTGAGGTAAAGAATGGTCCCAACCAGATCCAGAGAGAGAATGCCCAGAGAAGAATTGTAGTAGGCTTTAATATAAAAGGCAGGGATGTTCAGAGTATCGTGCAGGAACTTCAGCATAAAGTAGATCAGAACATGAAACTTCCTACGGGATATTATATGACGTATGGAGGATCATTTGAAAATCTGAATAACGCCAAACAGCGGCTTATGGTAGCCGTTCCCATTGCTCTGGCCCTTATTTTCGTCATGCTGTTCCTGGCTTTTAATTCTGTTAAAGAAAGTTTACTGATTTATACTGCGATTCCCCTTTCCATCATTGGAGGAGTGTTTCTGATGGCGCTCAGGGGAATGCCTTTCAGTATCAGCGCCGGGGTAGGATTTATAGCGCTTTTCGGAGTGGCGGTATTGAACGGAATTGTTTTGATTTCAGAATTTAACCGTCTTCACAAAAGAGGAATTAAAAATATTGTTAGAATTATTATAGACGGTGGAGAGTCAAGGCTTCGTCCGGTTCTGATGACCGCTTTTGTTGCTTCATTAGGCTTTATTCCGATGGCTGTCAGCAACGGAGCAGGAGCTGAAGTACAGCGGCCTCTTGCAACAGTGGTTATTGGAGGATTAATGGTTGCCACTTTTCTTACCCTGTTTGTTCTGCCTCTATTGTATGTAAATATTGAAAAAGGATTTAAAAATGAAAGAAACAAAAAATAAAAAAGAGATATCCGTTCTGATCATTTTCTTATGCTTCGGCTTTGCAGCGCTGGTAAGATCCCAAACTCCTGTTACATTGCAGGAAGCTGTTGATATTGCTTTGAAAAATAACAGAAATCTTAAACAGGAAAAATTGAAGTCAGAATATTCAAAAGCCCTCATCAGTTCAGCATCAGATATTCCTCAAACGGGAGTGACGATAGATTACGGACAGATCAACAGTGCACTTACGGATATGAAATTCGGAATTTCACAGAATATATCATTTCCGACGGTATATAAAAAGCAGAAGAATGTATATACCGAAGAATGGAAAAAGTCTCTGCTAAACGTTTCTCTTAAAGAATATGAGCTGAAGAAAGCAGTGAGTCTTACCTTTTACAATATTTTGTATGGGAAAGAAAAAGAAAAACTTCTTCAGGAAACATTAAAGCTATATACGGAATTTCTTGATAAAGCAAGGATCCGTCTGAAAGCAGGAGAAAGTAATATTTTGGAGAAAACAACAGCATCTAATCAGAAATCAGCTATTGAAATTCAGTTAAAACAATTGAACCAGGAGCTTTCAGTTCTGGGATATCAGCTTCAATGGCTTTTAAATACAGAAACAGATTTTTTGCCTGAAGATCAAAAACTTTTTCATGGAGGGCTTAAAGAGGAATTTAGCTTACATCCAACCATTAAAGTATTGCAGCAGCAGAAAAGTATTTCCGAACAGCAGATTGCCCTTGAAAGAGCAAAGATGCTTCCGGGGCTGCAACTTGCTTATAATCTTAACAGCTTCAGAGGAATGGGAGCAGATGATAAAATATATGGTTCTGCACCACAATTTCATTCCGTACAGCTTGGCGTTTCGCTGCCTGTTTTTTCGGGAGGGCAGAAAGCAAGAATTCAGGCCGCAAAAATTGCTGAATCTGTTGTGGAAAGTGATATTTCCAATATGGAATTCAATCTGCAGAATCAGCGTAAAAAAGTATCCGAGATTTATCAGGTTAACCTAGGCATTGTTTCACAATATGAAAGCTCAGAATTGAAAAATGCCAGTATCATTACAGAAACCGCCAAGAAACAGTTTCTGGAAGGAGAAATTAATTATCTGGAGTTTGTCATCCTTGTCAATCAGGCGGTTTCTTTAAAAAACAGTTATACTGATGCAGTCTGGAAACTGAATCAGAGTGCTATAGAACTGGAATACCTTACTTTAAATCCATAACAATGAAACATAAACTTAAAATTATATCATATTCCTTATCCATAGGATTACTCCTGTTTTACCAATGTAAAGATCATGTAAAACCAGAGCCGTCTGCTGCCCGCCCGAAAGATGAAAATGTTGTCATGCTTACAGATGCTCAATTAAAAAATGCACCTGTAGCAACCACCGTCCTTTCTTTGCAGAAGATCTCCTCCATTTTAAAACTTAACGGGATGATAGATGTACCGCCACAAAATCTGGTTTCTGTTAGTATTCCTTTAGGAGGATACCTCAAATCAAGCAGCCTGCTTCCGGGAAAACCTGTTTCAAAAGGGCAGGTCATTGCGGTTATAGAAAATCCGCAGTTTATCCAGCTTCAGCAGGATTATTTAATGGCGAAATCTAAAATGCATTTTGCCCAATTGGATTATAACCGTCAGAAAACCCTTAACCAAAGTCAGGCTACCAGCGATAAGGTGATGCAGCAGGCTCAGTCTGAAATGAACAGTCAGAAAATCCTGATGAACTCTCTGGCCCAGCAGCTCCGTCTTATCAATATCAATCCTGAATCTCTGAACTCCGGAAGTATTAAGAAAAGCGTACCGGTTTACAGCAGTATCAATGGCTTTGTAAGTAAGGTCAATGTGAATATAGGAAAATATGTGAATCCTTCCGATGTCCTTTTTGAACTCATTAATCCGGATGATATTCATCTTAATCTTAAAGTGTATGAAAAAGATCTGGCGAATCTGAAGAAAGGGCAGAAATTTGCCGCCTATACCAATACCGACCCTGATAAAAAATATTACGGTGAAATTCTGCTGATCAGTAAGGATGTCAGCCCTGGTGGATGGGCTGAAGTACACTGTCATTTTGAAAAATATGATCAAAGCCTTGTACCGGGAATGTATATGAATGCAGAAATTGAGACCAGTACTTCTTTTTCCAATGCTGTTCCTGAAGAGAGTATTGTCAATTTTGAAGGAGAAGACTTTGTCTTTGTAGAAGAAAAAAAACAGACCTACCGATTAACTCCTGTAACATTAGGTGAAACAGAAAACGGGTTTGTACAGATCCTTAATGCTGAGAATTTTAAGAATAAAAAAATTGTCATAAAGAATGCATATACACTTCTCATGAAACTTAAAAATACTGCTGACGAATAGACTGCAGGGGTACAATTATTTTCAAATAAATATAAATAATGAAAACATCATCTTTAATAAAAGCAGGAGCAGGATTTATGGTACTGTTTCTGATTGTAATTCAGTTTTTTGATACTGATAAAAATATAGCGGCCGTCCCTTCAGAAAATGCTATTGAAAAACATTATAGGGTACCGGCTCATGTGCAGGAATTATTAAAAGCAAGCTGTTATGACTGTCATTCAAATACCACATCTTATCCATGGTATAATACTATACAGCCTGTAAAATGGTGGCTGCAGGATCATGTCAACTCAGGAAAAAGGCATTTCAATTTTGACGAATTTAATAGCTATTCAAGAGAGAAAAAATTAAAGAAGCTTGATGAAGTTACAGAAACCGTCAAAAATGGGGAAATGCCACTTACATCCTATACTGTCGTTCATCGGAATGCAAAGCTGTCTGATACTCAAAAATCAGAAATAGAACAATGGGTGAAAGAAATGAAACAACAGATTGAATAGTAAGTTGTTAAAAAACGGGAAGAGTATTCTGATATAACAAAAACAATCAGTAAATTTAAGATCATATCCATTTCATATGAATTACAATATACCGCACAATTTGAAAGGACTTACAGAAGCTGAAGTAGAAGCTTCCAGAAAAAAACACGGATATAACCGCCTGGAAGCGGTTAAGAAAGAATCATGGGCAGACCTCCTTCTCAACATTCTGAAAGAGCCGATGTTGATTCTGCTTATATGTGTTTCCTTCATTTATGTACTTACAGGAGATTATGGAGAGGCATTGTTTATGTTTGCTGCCATTGTAGGTGTTACGGCGATTTCTTTTTATCAGGATAACCGCAGCAAGAAGGCACTGGAAGAACTTGAAAAGCTTAATGAACCTTTGAGTAAAGTGATCAGGGGTTCAAAGATCATAGATATTCCTACTTTTGAAATAGCAGTTGGAGATCTGTGCATTACCGAAGAGGGAAATCTTATTAATGCTGATGGAAGAATTGTTCACAGCAACGATTTTTCTGTCAACGAATCTTCCCTTACAGGAGAGAGTTTTTCTGTTTTCAAGGATAGCAGATCCGAAGATAATAAAGTGTACAGCGGAACAATCACAGTTTCCGGGCTTGCCGTTTTTGAGGTCGAAAACATCGGAAAAGAAACTAAAGTAGGAAAAATAGGTCAGTCTATACTGGGTATAAAAGCAGAAGCATCTCCACTGCAGATTCAGATCCGGAACTTTGTAAAGGGGATGGCCGTTATCGGAGTCATCATCTTTCTGGCGGTATGCATCTTCAGTTTTGTTAAAACAGGAGATTTTGTGACCAGCTTACTTAGTGGACTTACATTGGCAATGTCTGTTCTTCCTGAAGAAATTCCTGTAGCCTTTACTACTTTTATGGCTTTAGGTGCCTGGAAGCTGATGCGGGAAGGAATTATCATTAAAAGAAGCAGTATTGTAGAGACCCTGGGAAGTGTTTCAGTAATCTGTACAGATAAAACAGGTACGATTACGGAAAACTCCATGAAGTTGAAGCATCTTTATGACTATCGTTCCGACAGGACTTATGAAGAAAAAGAGTTTGGAACAAAAGAGCTGCATGAGCTTATTGATTATGCGATGTGGAGTAGTGAGCCTGTACCTTTTGATCCTATGGAAATAACACTGCATAAGATCTATGAGCAGACCCGGAAGCCTGATCAAAGAAAAGATTATCAGTTATTTCACGAATATCCGCTGGAGGGCAAACCGCCCATGATGACCCATCTTTTTGAAAATGAACAGAAAGACAGAATTATTGCTGCTAAAGGAGCCCCGGAAGCCATCATCAGTGTTTCCAATCTTTCAGAAGAAGAAAAAAATAAAATAAGAAAGTTAATAAAGAACTTCGGAGAGCAGGGATACAGAGTGCTGGGTATTGCCAGGTCTCATTTTGAAGGAAATGATTTTCCGGATAAGCAGCAGGATTTTAGATTTGATTTTTTAGGATTGACTGTATTTTATGATCCTCCTAAAAAAGGAATAAAGGAAGTATTTAAACATATTTACGAGGCAGGTATTAAAGTAAAGGTAATTACCGGAGACAATGCTGATACCACCAGAGCTATTGCACAGCAGGCAGGAATAGAAGGCAATACTCCGCCTGTCAACGGAAGTGAAATTACTACCTGTTCAGAAGCAGAAATAATAAAGCTTTCTGAAAATACCACTTTATTTACAAGAATGTTCCCCGAAGCAAAACTACAAGTGGTTAATGCACTGAAGGAACAAGGCCATGTAGTAGCGATGCTGGGGGATGGGGTAAATGACGGCCCTGCTTTAAAAGCCGCTCATATCGGAGTGGCAATGGGAAATAAAGGAACTGAAATTGCTAAATCAGCTGCAGCATTGGTTATTACAAATGATGATCTGGATAAACTTGTTATAGGAATAGCTGCCGGACGTAGAATCTATGCTAATATAAAAAAAGCGGTTCAGTATATTATTTCCATTCACATCCCTATTATACTTACTGTTTCCCTACCTCTGTTTCTGGGCTGGGTATTTCCCCACATATTTACGCCTGTGCATGTGATTTTTCTTGAACTCGTCATGGGCCCCACGTGCTCTATTGTTTATGAGAATGAGCCTATGGAAAAAAATGCAATGCAAAAGCCTCCAAGAGCACTTACGGAGACGTTTCTGAACTGGAGAGAGCTCACGATAAGCATTATTCAGGGGCTTGTGATTACGGCAGGAATATTATGGCTGTATCAGTATTCTGTCAGCCATGGAAATGATGAAGCCAAAACCAGGGCATTGGTTTTCGCTACGCTTATATTTTCCAATATACTGCTGAGTCTGGTGAACCGTTCTTTCTATTACAGCATGCTGGAGAGTTTTAAGAACCGGAATATCCTGCTTGTGGGGATATCCGTACTGGTTGTGCTTCTTCTGCTGATCATTCTCTATGTAGCTCCTGTTTCAGGATTTTTTAGTGTTACCGCTCTCAGCATAAAAGAACTTGGACTGGCACTGTTCACTGCTTCAGTTTCTGTACTGTGGTTTGAAATTTATAAACTCATAAAAAGGTATTATTTTAGGAAATAATTAACATGGAAAAATAATCATCCATAATAAAAAAAATATAATTTTGATTTGTGAAAAAGTTGATTTCCATATTGTTGCTGTCACTCTATTTGGTTTCTACAACCGAAGTGTATCAGCTGTTGAAGATTCCGACTTTGGTAGAACATTATTGGGAGCATAAAAAGCTGAATCCGGAAATGTCTCTCACCGCATTTCTGAAAACTCACTATGATCATCCCGTTAAAGATGGTGATTATGATAAAGATCAGAAATTACCCTTTGTCATTCACACAACACCATTGGTATTGATTTTCATTATTGGAGATACATTTCATTTTGAACTTAAGAACGATCATTTTAAGCAAATAAAGTCCCGGAAAATACCTTCAAAGAATGACAATTTCTGCTATAAAGGCTTTCTTAGGACAGCCTGGGAACCACCAAGGAATTTGTTTTCCTGATACTTTACACAAAACCGGTCTGCATTCGCTGTAGACCATATATACTGTATGCCATGAGTTGGTGTACGGTGTTCAACTTAATAATAATCACTATCCATTTTAAAATAATGAAAACACTATTTTTAACCCTGATGATGGGTATGTTTTCTATTGGCATTATGGCTCAGAGCCGTTTTGAAAATGCCAAAAAAGAGGCTGCTGCCAAAAACGAACTTATTTTACTCAATTTTTCTGGCTCTGACTGGTGTATTCCCTGCATAAAGCTTCATAAAAATATTATCGAAACAGAAGATTTTAAGAAACTGGAAGCAGAAAATATTATGGTTTATATCAATGCTGATTTTCCAAGAAATAAAAAGAACCAGCTTTCTGCTGAAATAAAAAAGGAGAATGCTGCGCTTGCCGATCAATATAATCCAAAAGGACTGTTTCCATATACTCTTTTACTGGATCAGGATGGAAAAATATTGAAAAGCTGGGAAGGACTGCCTTCCGAAAGCGCTTTGGCTTTTAACAAGGAAATACGGGATATACAACAGCAAAGAAAATAAAAGATGTTAAGAGAATTCAGAAAGCCTCAAAGGCTAATGGGGAATGCTTTTGAAATTACTGTAGTAGATGAAAATGAAAAAAGTGCTTATCTGCATATAGATGCGGCGGTAGCCGAAATTCAGAGAATTGAAAAATTGCTTACCACTTTCAGTGAAAACAGTCAGACCAGCCTGATCAATCACCATGCGGGAATACGGCCTGTAAAAGTAGATCGGGAAGTATTTGATCTGATTGAAAGAAGCCTTCGCATTAGCCGCATTACTGACGGATATTTTGATATTTCCTACGGAGGAATAGATAAAAGTTTCTGGAATTTTGACCGTGATATGAAACAGCTTCCGGATCCAAAGCTTATAAAAGATCATTTAAAACTGGTGAATTATGAGAATATTCTTCTCAATTCCGAAGATCAGACTGTTTTTCTTAAAGAGAAAGGAATGAGAATCGGTTTTGGAGGAGTCGGAAAAGGGTATGCTGCTGAAATGGCAAAAAGGCTGCTTCAGAAAAGAGGCATGCCATCAGGAATTGTGAATGCATCCGGTGATCTTACCACATGGGGAACGCAGAGTAACGGAAAACCCTGGACAGTAGGAATTGCAGATCCGGATCATGCAAAACAACCGTTTTCTTACATGAATATTACGGATATGGCTGTGGCAACCTCTGGAAATTATGAAAAATTTGTCATTATCGACGGCAAAAAGTATTCTCACACCATCAATCCCAAAACCGGAATGCCCGTTTCTGGAGTTAAAAGTGTTACTGTTTTCTGTCCTAATGCAGAAATAGCAGATGCTATGGCAACTCCTGTCGGAATTATGGGAATAAACACAGCGTTGGATCTGGTGAATCAGATCCATCAGCTGGAATGTATCATTATAGATGATGACAATACCGTCTATTCATCTCAAAACATTAATTTACAATGAAAAACAATATAAAAAAAATAGGGACCGGCCTGGTGGCTTTTATTATCATGATCCTTATCCATTCATGTACTGCTTTAAAAGAATACGAAAAAAGTAAGCTCAATGATGCCGAAATGGCATTGGGCAACAGGACTATAGAAAAGACAGAACTTAGTTTCCAATCCTACAGAGAGGGCTCATCAGGAGCTAACTCCGGAAAAGTGGGAGGGGGTTGCGGATGTAATTAGAGAGCTATTACAGTTGGTAAAATTTAAAAGAATCAGACATGAAAAAAATTGTAATAAGTATATGGGCTCTCTTTGGGTTCATAAGCTCTAAGGCACAGGAAAACACTAATACAGCTCCGTCCAAAAAACTAACCTTTGATGAAGCCAACCTTGTATCCAGTTATTACCATCAGGACGGAAACAACTCTGCTGTTACCGGGGGAATAGGATCGGAGAAACTTACAGATCTTTCCAATACGATTGACGTTACGATGGTAAAATATGATAGCAAGCAGCGGAAAAATAAATTCAATCTGAGTGTAGGAATAGATCATTATACCTCAGCTTCATCAGATATGATTGATCTCAAAGCCAATTCTTCTGCCTCTCATGCGGATACCAGAATATATCCTTCACTACAGTGGAGCCGTGAGAATGAAAGCAAAGGGAGTACTATTTTCGGAGGAATCTCGTTTTCTACAGAATTTGATTACCAGTCTTACGGGGCCAATATTGGTTTTGCCCAGAAAACGGCCAACCGGATGGGAGAATTTACTGCAAAGTTTCAGACCTACTTTGATCAGGTAAAGCTGGTAACTCCAATAGAACTGCGTACAGGAAACTCAACAGGCAGAGAGCATGAAAACTATGGAACGAGCGGAAGAAATACCTTTGCTTTATCTTTAGCCTATTCCCAGATTATCAATCAGAATTTTCAGATTGAATTTTTGACAGATGCTGTACAGCAGACCGGCTTTCTAAGTCTTCCTTTTCATAGGGTCTATTTCACAGATGGTTCTGTTCATCAGGAGACACTTCCAGATAAAAGATTTAAGCTTCCATTGGGAGTGCGTGCTAATTATTTTCTGGGAGACCGGTTTATATTCAGGACCTATTACCGGTACTATACAGATAGCTGGGGCGTCAGATCAAATACTTTCAATATTGAGACCCCGGTAAAAATATCTCCTTTTGTTTCGATAAGCCCGTTCTATAGGTATTATTCTCAGAAAGGAACCAAATATTTTGCTCCTTATGAACAACATACAGCTTTTGACGATTATTATACAAGCAATTATGACCTGTCTACCTTTAACAGCAATTTTTATGGAGCAGGGATCCGGTTGAGTCCTAAAAATGGATTGTTTGGCATAGAACGTCTGAATATGCTGGAGATAAGATACGGACATTACACAAAATCTGTAGGAATGAATTCTGATATTATTTCTCTGAATCTGAGATTCAAATAGTTGAAAATCATAAAAATTAAAAACTGCTTTAGTCTGTTTATTTTTATGAACAGATTAAAGCAGAATAATTTATATAAAATCAGATTGTATTAGTTTATACATTAAAAACATTATTATTTTAATCAAGATTTGAAAAATTAACACAGTTATCCATAAAAAAACAAGTTGAATTATACTAATGACGACCGGTATTTACACAGCTTATTTAGGATAAAACTTTGTTAACTTAGTCAAATGATCTATAAAAGTGTTCGAAAACTGTATGGTTGTGGTTTACAAAAGCTCCTTTTTTAGGAGCTTTTATTATTATCCCCCAGAAACATATTTAGTAAGGTAGGATCCGGAACGATTTGTATAACCGCATTACTGTATGCTTAACACCGCTCTGTACTGTGTTATTTTAAACACAAAGTAATAGCACTACTGAAGTAAACTTATAGTCCTTAGCTTTTATGTTCAGTATAGTTTTTCAACGGAAAGATGTTATAAAGTTTATGGGGTTAATTCGCTGGAATTAAATAAATTAATAAGGTGAATCTATTTATGTTTTTCTACATTCTAAACCAATGCTTTCAGTGGTTAAAGCGCTGAAATTTTCAATAAAACTATTAATTTTTCCATATTTAATTTAATAAAGTTAATCCTGGTGGAGGAACATTTTATGATAAAGGTAAAGGAGTAATTATAAATGAAAATAAATGGCTTAACTTTCTAATTTATTGGTTTTTGTATGAAACGGATTATAAACCTCTGAATATTTTCAAGGTAGGTTACTTAATCAGAATCAATTGTAAACTTTTACCAATACACATTTGTGACCTCCTTTCAAGTAAGGAGGTTTTATTTTATACCCTTGCATCTGCTGTTTCAGTTTGTTACTGTTGGATTTATATTCTTTTTAGCCTGTCTTTTTTAGATAATTTTTTTGGTGTTCTTTAAAAACAACACCTCATAAAGATTATAAATAAACTTTTATTAGTATATTTGTGTACTAGTTTTTAATATGAAGTTTGATCTCATAAGAGCCATTGTAGAACTTGTTCAGCAATTTAGGGAACAAAATGAAGATAAAGTGTCATACGGCTAATATTTTCAAGGGTTTATAGAACGGATCAAGGCTTCCTTTAAAGATGTTACCCAGTTAGAAGATCCGGCTTGGATAGGGAAGGAGTCAGGAAGAAGTTCTGATAGTACTATCAATACTTTATGATAAGAATGGGGAGGTATGCAAAAATATATTTCCGGTTAATAGGTAAGGAGCATATCGATGAAATCCGTAAAGCTTCAAGAGTGGTTGTAGGGAACCTTACGCATTCTGAACAAATACTGCTCATAGCCATACTCTATAAACTGGATGAGTTTCATGATTCTTTGTATCGGATGAATCAGGAATCCAGAAATCTATTGGATAATGTGTATAAAAGGTTGAACAGCTAAAATATTAAATAAATAACAATGAATACTGGAAACTTAAGAAAGAGAATTGCAGTGATAGGTTCCGGATTTTCCGGACTCTCTGCTGCTGCATATGCTGCGAAATCCGGAAATGAGGTACATGTATTTGAAAAGCATCATCAGCCAGGCGGTCGGGCAAGACAATTTAAGACAGAGCAAGGGTATGTTTTTGATATGGGACCCAGCTGGTACTGGATGCCTGATATCATTGAAGATTTTTTCTCTGATTTTAATTGTAAAACATCCGATTTTTTTAAGCTGGTTTCTTTGGATCCCCAATTTGAAATGGTTTTTTCAAATGAGAAGGTTTCAGTTCCTGAGAAAAATGAAGATATTCGTGAGCTATTTGAAAAAATAGAACCCGGAGCGGGCAGACAGTACGATAATTTTATGCAGTCTGCCCAATTTAAATATGAAGTGGGAATGAAAGAATTTGTAACACAGCCCTGTTATAGCTGGCTAGAATTTGCTTCTTTAAAAATAGCAGGCAGTGCATTGAAGCTTGATCTTTTAAGCAATTTCAGGAAGTATGTTTCAGGTTATTTTACAGATTCGAAACTCAGATCCTTAATGGAATTTCCGGTTATCTTTCTTGGAGCTTCGCCACAGCGTATTCCTGCACTTTACAGCCTTATGAATTACGGCGGATATGTTTTGGGGACAAAATATCCGATGGGAGGATTTTATCAGCTGGTTCTTGCTATGAAAGAAGTGGCTGAAAAACAGGGTGTTATTTTTCACTTTAATCATAATGTACAGAAAATCAATGTTGAAAAGGGAACGCTTACCTCATTAACAGTAGAGGGTGAAAATTATGAATTTGATGCAGTTATTGCTTCATCAGATTATCATCATACAGAAACATTAATACCTGCAACATACAGAAACTACAATGAGGCATATTGGACAACCAGAACTTTTGCACCTTCATGCCTTATTTATTATCTGGGAATCAAAGGGAAAATTCCTCGCTTAAAACATCATACACTTTTTTTTGAAAATGAGCTTGACAATCATATAGACTGTATTTATAAAAATGAGAAATGGCCTGCTAAACCTCTTTTTTATGCATGTTGTCCTTCAAAAACAGATCCTGATGTAGCCCCTGAAGACTGTGAAAATCTTTTTTTACTATTACCCCTTGCACCAGGAATACACGATGAGGAATCTGTAAGGGAAAAATATTTGATGGAAATGCTAGTAAGGATTGAAAAACATACTGGTGAAGCTGATATTTTTTCCAAAATCGAATATAAAAGAAGCTATTGTGTGAGTGATTTTATTTCAGATTATAATGCTTATAAAGGTAATGCCTACGGTTTATCCAATACTTTATCTCAGACAGCGGTCTTAAAACCTAAAATAAGAAACAGAAAGATCAGAAATCTTTTTTATACAGGGCAGCTAACGGTTCCCGGGCCCGGAGTTCCTCCATCAGTAATTTCAGGGAAAATTGTAGCAGCTGAAGTCAGTAAACTAAAATAAAATAATATGAAAAAATTGTTTGATGAATTGTCTTGCGAAGTCAGTAAGCACACTACAAAAAAATACAGTACCAGTTTTTCATTAGGAATACTGGCATTGAAGCCTTCTATCAGGCCTGCTGTTTATGCTGTATATGGTTATGTGCGTCTTGCAGATGAGATTGTAGATAGTTTTGATGGCTATGATAAAGAGAAACTTCTGAAAAGATTAAAAGCTGAAACTTATGATGCGCTGGAAGATGGAATATCACTCAATCCTATTTTACATTCATTCCAGGAAACCGTTCGTCAGTATGATATTGATATACAGTTGATCAACCAGTTTTTACACAGCATGGAAATGGACCTTCATAAAATTGATTATAACTCAGATTTATATAAGGAGTATATCTATGGATCTGCGGAAGTGGTGGGGCTGATGTGTCTGCAGATATTTACAGAAGGCAATTTACACCAGTATGAAAAGCTTAAACCGTTTGCCATGAAACTAGGATCAGCTTTTCAGAAAGTTAATTTTTTACGGGATCTTAAAGATGATTATCAGATTTTAGGACGAACTTATTTTCCTTCCCTCAATATGTCGGTTTTTGATAATACAGTAAAAGCTAGGATTGAAAAAGAGATTGAAGAAGAATTTAAAGAAGCATTACAAGGAATAAAAAAGCTGCCGGGCTCATCCATTTTTGGAGTATATCTGGCATACCGATATTATCTTTCTCTGTTTGAAAAAATAAAGAAAACAAGCTCGCAGAATATGTTGCAAAAAAGAATCAGAATTGCCAATTCACAAAAGCTAGTGGTTGCATTCAAAAGTTATATCCGTTACAAATCTGCTTATTTCTGATAATGCAGTTATGGTTTAATAATGATTTTTTGGAAGGTTTAACCATCAATAAAAAATAAATGATGTACAGATTATACAGAGAACAACAGCTGAATTGTAATATTGAAACGGCATGGAAGTTTTTTTCATCTCCTCATAATTTATCGGAAATAACTCCTGAAAGCATGAATTTTGTGGTTCTTTCAACCCTTCGGGACCAGCCTATTTTTAAAGGAATGGAAATAAATTATACTGTTTCTCCTTTGTTAGGAATTCCTATGAAATGGATGACCATTATTAGCCAGGTAGAACACTATAAAAGCTTTACAGACTTTCAGAAAGAAGGTCCGTATAAGTACTGGAACCATTTTCATGAATTTATTCCTAATGAGAATGGAGTACTCATTAAAGATACTGTAGATTATGAGCTCCCGATGGGGATCTTAGGTAAAATAGCTCATCAGTTATTTGTAAAAGATAAGCTCAAGAGTATTTTTGATTTCAGGTATAAGGTTTTAAATGATCTTTTTAACAATAAGCATAATTAAAATGAATTTTCTGATCGTTTTTGGAGTATGCATTTTCATGGAAGGAGCTACCTGGTTAATTCATCGGTATATTATGCATGGGTTTTTATGGTGCCTGCACAGGGACCATCATGATCATAGTCATAATGGGAAACTTGAAAGAAATGATCTGTTCTTTTTCATTTTTGCAAGCCCAGCCATTGCTTTATTATATCTTGGAGTAAAGCAGGAATTCAGTTATTGTTTTTTTATCGGTCTTGGAATAAGCATTTACGGAATGGCTTATTTCTTTGTGCATGATGTTTTTATTCATCAGAGAGCAAAAGTTTTTACAAAAACAAAGAACCCGTATTTCCTTGCGATCAGACGTGCGCATAAGCAGCATCACAAACATCTGGGGAAAGAAGAGGGAGAATGTTTTGGCTTTCTGTGGGTTCCTGTTAAATATTTTAAAATGTATTTCAATAAAAAATGATGCCTTATACTTACCTACTGATTAACTTTTTTACTGTCATTATTTGCTTTTTGGCCTCTTTTGACAGAAGGATACAATTCAATAAGCTTTTCGGAAAATTTCTACTGTCATCTACCATCGTGGCAGTTCCTTTTATTATTTGGGACATATGGTTTACTGCAAAAGGAGTGTGGTGGTTTGATCTCAATTATACCTTAGGAGCTAAAATAGCAGGACTTCCCGTTGAAGAATGGCTGTTTTTTTACTGTATTCCTTTTGCCTGTGTTTTCACTTACTATTGTCTGGAAAAGTTTTTTAATCTTGATTGGGCTAATGTATTAAATAATCTCATTGTATTTACCGCGGTTATTTTTCTTAGTGTGACAGGGATTCTTTATTATGAAAGAATATATACTCTGCTTACTGTGATCGTAACGATAATCACGCTTTGCTATCTCCATTTTATCGCTCAAAAAGAATGGTTAGGAAAGGCCAGTTTTGTATATCTGCTTTTAATGCCCGGCTTTTTTGCAGTGAATGGAATTCTGACAGGCTCTTTAATTCCTTCGCCGGTAGTTAACTATAATCCTGATGACTTTTTAGGGGTGAGAATGGGAACTATCCCTGTTGAAGATGCCGTTTACGGGTACAGCCAGTTTTTATTAAATATTTATTTCTTTAAAAAAATAACCAAAAATGAAAAATAGAGTAACTTTTATTGTATTGCTGGGTTTAGTCTTATTAAATACTCTTACCTCCTGTTCTTCTATGCCTGAAAAAGCACGACCTGTGAGCCCGTTTGATGTCAACCGGTATTTAGGTACATGGTATGAAATAGCCAGATTCGATTATCGTTTTGAAAAAGATCTTGATAATGCAATAGCTCAGTACAGTCTTAATGCAGACGGAAGTGTAAAAGTAGTCAACAGCGGATATAATTTTAAAAAGAATAAATGGGTTTCTGTAAATGGTACTGCCAAATTCAGGGGAAGGAAAGATGTTGCAGCCCTAAAAGTGAGTTTTTTCGGACCGTTTTATGCAGGATATAACGTAGTTGCGCTGGAAAATTACAAATATGCATTGGTTGCCGGGAAGAATTTAGACTATCTGTGGATTCTTTCCCGTGAGAAAACCATTCCGGAAAATATAAAACAAATTTTTATCTCCAAAGCTCAGGAGATGGGTTATGATACATTAAAACTTATTTGGGTAAAGCAGGATAAGAAAAGTCCATTTGAACAATAGGCTATTAATTTAAAATCAGAAAAAAATGCTCAAAATACAAGCACAATCAAAAATACCTACAGATTATGGGTTATTCACTGTATATGCATTTTCAGAAAGTGAAGAAGACTGGACTCCTCACTTGGTTTGGGTGGCGGAAAATACAGATTTTGCCGGGACGGTAAATGTACGTTTTCATTCAGAATGCATCACCGGAGAAGTTTTTCATTCCAAAAAATGCGAATGCGGGCAACAGCTGGATGCTGCTATGAAATATATGTCAGAAAATGGTGGAGTCATCATCTATCTCAGACAGGAAGGAAGAAATATTGGAATTATTAATAAACTTAGGGCCTATGAGCTTCAAGAACAGGGCTGGGATACTGTTGATGCCAATTTGAAACTGGGGCTGCCTGCAGACGGAAGAAACTTTGATATGGCAGTTGAAATGCTGGCTATTCTGAAGATAAAAGAGATCAACTTGCTGACTAATAATCCCGAAAAGATCAAATCGGTAGAGAACAGTAACATCGTTCTCAACAGCAGAATTCCTTTGGAAATTGATTCTAATGAAGTGAATGAAAGTTATCTCCTTAAGAAAAAGAATTACTTCGGTCATCTTTTGGAAAATTTTTAAATATCTTTTATCTATAAGATTCAAATTAAATTTTAATGTTTTTTTAACACGGTAATTATTTTTCAGGCACGATGATTGTTTATTTATATACCAATTACTAAAATATTATATTATGAATAATTCAGATTACAACAAAGCAGAAAATGCAGTAGATCAAACAAAAAACTCTTTAAAAAATGCAGCTGATGAGGCAAAATGGAAAATCAATGAGCTAGCGGACAAAGCTAAAGATTTTATCAATGAAAAAAGAGAAAATGATCAGGAAGCAACTCAGGAAGATTGGCTGGATAGGGTGAAATCGAACTTTTCAGATGTATGGGAGGATATTAAAGATAAAGCTGATGAAGCTTGGGAAAGCACCAAAGATGCTGCTGAAGATGTGAAAGCAGAATGGAGAAAGAAGACCAATTAATGTTAGTTTAATAAATGCCCGGAACTTCTAGTTTCGGGCATTTATTGTTTTATTTCAATATTTAGTTTATTTGTATATTAATTTTAAACAGGTTCTGGGTTATAAATTTATCTCATATATAATTTCATTCATTCTTTTTTATTTAAATTGTAGTTCATTAATATTCTTTTTAATTGTTTATTAGTATATTTGTGTTTTATTTTATAAGCAAATATTTATCATGAATAAAGTGAATATTTTTTGGTTCAGAAGAGATCTTAGATTGAATGATAATATAGGGCTTCATCATGCACTGAGTACAGGATTAAAGGTTATTCCGGTTTTTATTTTTGATACTGATATACTGGATCAACTTCAGAATAAAAATGATAAAAGAGTAGATTATATTCATCAGGCTTTACAGGAAATTCATAAAGATCTGAAAAAACATAACAGTGGTCTTTATGTTTATCATGGTACTCCAATAGAAGTATTTAAAAGAATAATCCGGGATTTTAATATTGATACGGTCTTTAGCAACAGAGATTATGAACCGCAAGCCCTACAACGGGACCGGCAGGTAGCTGATTTGCTGTTGAAACATCATATTCAATTTAAAAATTTTAAGGATCAGGTTATTTTTGAGAAAAATAATATTTTGAAAAATGATCTTTCTCCCTATACTGTTTTTACCCCATACTCAAAGAAATGGAAAGAAAATTTGAAGAATATAGAAT
This sequence comes from Chryseobacterium sp. StRB126, assembly GCF_000829375.1. Lineage (NCBI taxonomy): Bacteria > Pseudomonadati > Bacteroidota > Flavobacteriia > Flavobacteriales > Weeksellaceae > Chryseobacterium > Chryseobacterium sp. StRB126. Next base: position 3,461,018 of record NZ_AP014624.1, on the reverse strand, counting down.
CGGTTACTATAAACCTGGCACAGTTTGCAGATTATAACGGATCTTCTGAAATCATTTCATTAAAAGAAATTGGATTTGAGAAAACAGATCTTGAATTTATAAAACCGGTGCTGGAGAGCAGTATAATAGATTCTTATGATAAGTACCGGGATTTTCCTGCAATGGATCATACCAGTCATCTTGGGACTGCACTTCGTTTTGGAATTATTTCAATTCGCAAATGTGTAAAATATGCAGTTAAGCATAACGAAGGATGGCTTAATGAACTTATATGGAGAGAATTTTTCATGCAGATTCTGTATCATTTTCCAAGTGTTGTTCATCAATGTTTTAAAAAGAAATATGAGAATATTGTGTGGAGGAACAATGAAAAAGAATTTAAGGCGTGGTGTGAAGGTAAAACCGGATATCCAATTGTAGATGCCGGAATGAGACAGCTCAATGAGACAGGATTTATGCACAACAGACTAAGAATGATCACAGCAAGTTTCCTTACTAAGCATTTGCTTATTGATTGGAGGTGGGGAGAGGCCTATTTTGCCGAAAAGCTGCTGGACTACGATTTGGCTGCCAATAATGGAAACTGGCAATGGGCGGCAGGTTGTGGTTGTGATGCTGCGCCTTATTTTAGGATATTCAATCCCTATGAGCAGACAAAAAAGTTTGATAAAGATACTCAATATATCAGAAGGTGGCTTCCGGAAGATTATAACGAAGAACCTATCGTAGAACATGCAAAAGCCAGAGAAAGAGTATTAAAGGCTTACAAAGAAGCACTGGCAGAATAACCGGCAATATAACTATTCACTAATAAATAAACAACATTGGCTAAAAAAGGAATTTTATTGATCAATCTTGGCTCTCCGAGATCTACTGCAGTAGAAGATGTAAAGGAATATCTGGATGAATTTTTAATGGATGAAAGGGTAATTGATTACCGTTGGATCTTTCGGGCACTTCTTGTTCAGGGAATTATCCTGAAAACAAGACCTGCTAAATCTGCAGAAGCCTACAAAATGGTATGGACAGATGAGGGCTCACCATTAATCGTTATTACAGAAAAGATTCGGAAAAAACTTCAAAAGCTGATAGATGTGCCAGTGGAAATAGGAATGAGATATGCTGAACCAAGTATTGAGACAGGCATCAGGAATCTTGTTGAAAAAGGAATCACGGAAATTGTACTGTTTCCTCTTTATCCACAATATGCAATGAGTACCACTGAAACTGTTATTGAAAAAGCAGAAGAGATCAGAAAGAAAAAATTCCCAGGTGTAAGAATCAACTACGTACAGTCTTTTTATAACCGGGATCTATATACAGACTGTCTGGCGGAAAGTATCAGGGAAAAGCTTCCAGAAAATTTTGATGCTTTACTATTTTCTTACCATGGCGTTCCTGAACGGCATATTTACAAAACAGATCCAACAAAGACGTGTAATATGAACGATTGCTGTTATAAAGATACGCATCCCAGTCATTCATTTTGCTATCGTCATCAGTGTTTTAATACTACCGATCGGGTCATCAGAAAGCTTGAATTGCCAAAAGATAAAGTTATTGTTTCTTTTCAGTCCAGATTAGGAAAAGACAAATGGATAGAACCTTATACAGATCATACATTAGAAACTATTCCCCCAAAAGGAATTAAAAATCTTGCGATTGTTTGTCCTGCATTTGTTTCAGACTGCCTGGAAACCCTGGAAGAGATTTCCGTTGAAGGAAAAGAGCTGTTTTTGGAAGCTGGTGGGGAGAGCTTCACCTATATACCTTGTCTGAATGATGAGGACCGTTGGATTGAAGTCATTCGTATATTATGTGAAGAACAACTTAATCAATTTTATTTATTATAGTTTTAATCATATATTGCGTGACTCTTTAAGGAATTAGGTATTTTTGTAAACTATTTAACGGATATGAATTATACACTTATTAAAGATTTTATAGACTTACTGCAGGAGTTTGAAGCAGAGGTCCACGCTTGTCCTGATTTGTATCCGGGAACTATTCAGGGTTTTAAAGCATGGATTTCTGATAAGGATAATAGTAAGCAGGAAGATCATCCTGAAGAACCTTATTGGGATGGGAAAGAAAATGGAAGAACACCGGAAAGTGCCATAAGTACATTGCTTGTTCATCTTAACCGATATGCAAAAACATACTCAAAGTCTGCCATCTCAGATTCAGAATTCTCTACCCAGGAAGACTTTATTTATCTGATTAATTTGAAAGCTTTTGGTGAGATGACTAAGATGGCGCTTATCAAAAAAAACATTCATGAAAAGCCCGTGGGTATGCTTATTATTGGCAGACTGTTACGTCAGGGACTTATTGAGCAGACAGATTCTGATTTGGATAAACGCAGTAAGTTAATCCGTATTACTGAAAGAGGATTATTAATTTTGGAAAATCAAATGGAAAAGATTCGTCAGGCAACCAATATCGTAGCTGGAAATCTCAATTATCATGAAAAGATGGAGCTTATACGTATTTTAAATAAACTGGATCGTTTTCATTATCCTATTTTTTTACGAAATATCAATTCTGATCAGCTCATCAGAACAGTATATGATGAGTATACATTTAAGACTTTTTAGACTTTTAAATTGATCATTAATATTTCTGCGGCGGATATCCTAGTTTTGATCCTATAGAGTTATATGGTTTTTCCCCCAGTTACAAACAAGAAAAGCCTACCTTGGTTTTACCTAAGGTAGACTCATATTTAGATAAGTGGATTTCTTATTTTGGATATACTGTTGCAATAAATTGCTTATCTGTAGGAGATAAAACGGTATTGCTTCCAACACTGAATCCGTTTGTGGTTAGTGTTGAGCTGATGCTATAATGCATAATAGATTGGGTATCGTAAGCACTATATTGTGTTTGTGAAGTTGAATATTTTGCAAAAAGGTTGTTGTCTACCTGAGCTTGAGTCCAGTAATTGGGAGCACCTGCATAATAAGCATATACTTTTGGCTTATCCCATGGAATAGCGGCTAAAGGATGCTGATGCTCATGGATCATTCCAAGTGCATGACCAAATTCATGAATAACTGTTCTGCTGAATTCCGTATCACTTGTTGAATCATTAAACCAGCCAAAGTTCATGGTTTCCTTATTAGAGGCAATACTAAGAGCATCTTTTCCAATATATGAATAAGATCCGGCACCAGAGGTAAATGTTACACGAATTTGTGGTGCTCCACTGGTAACAAAATTAAAAGTAATGTTGGCATATTTGGACCATTCGTTAGCATATTGTATCACCTTGTTGCGAACATAGGTACTTCCTCCGTAAAGACCTACAGTGATAACACTGCCATTTGCCCATTTTTTACTGGTAATAACAGCTCCTTTAGAAGCCGTTCCTGGAGCCTTATCCTCTCCGGGAAGATAAACATCTTTACACATTTGTGTTTTTTCGAAACCAGCAGGGATATCTGCCTGAGGGATGGCCAGTAATCCTGAAAGTGCTTGTTGGTCTTGTGGGGCTTTTTCATCCACACTATCATTTGTAGTGTTACATGATACTAAAGCCATTGAAATAAATGATCCTAATAAGATCTTTTTGTGTAGTTCCATAACGTTGTTTTTTTATATTGATTAGTGGTTTTTTGAACATGGAAAAAAAATAATCTATTCTGTGTGAATTAAAATTAAAATAAAAAATAATGTTCTTTCTTATTTTCTTTTGTAAATTAAGATCAGGTTGTGTCTACACACATACTACATTTAATTTAACAGCCCTTCCACAAAGGGATATCAATGATGTCAAATTGGGTAGGTTTATTTTTATACCATCTTTTAATAGCATCGTTATTTGGAATATTAGATGAATGTTGGTACAGAAAATGGATATAAATCTTATTGAATAATTTCATTTTCTTAAGGACTCCTTCAAAAAATAAATTGTAGTTTAAAATTTATAAGCTGAATGAGAATGGTTGAACCCATTAGATGTTTTTACTTTATTTGGTTGAGCATCAGGTTTCTGATGTTTAATAATTTCATGAATTAAAATATAGTTAAAAAAGAATAAAGGAGCTAGTCTATTGCTTCTTTAGTATCAGTGATCAAATTTCCATGAATATAATTTGATGTAACCAGAAAGCAAAATAAACTTATTGACACTTGAAAAATAATAATGAATATTTAAAAAGCGGCTGAGAAAAATTCCCAGCCGCTTTGTTCAAGTATTTGTAAAAGAAAAAAATGATATAGCTAAAGTTTAATAATTGTCTTTATTGCTCTACAATAGTCAATGAATTATATACACCATTGCTGGAGATATCAAATTGGCTAATAGTACCATCAAATGCTACGGTAACCCAAGTGAAAGGTCTTAATTTATCTCCTTTGTTCAAATAAACACTTACGGTACAGGCTGAGCCTACAGGTACAGCATTAGGGCTTGCTCCGGTATCAGAAGCATAGCCGTTATTTGTTTTTACTCTTTGGGTAATAGTTCCGGCAGGATTTCTTACTTCCCAGATGGCTTCTGTCTGATTATTTCCGCCAGTATTTACCTGGCTAGATTGTAATGCAAAAGTAAAGGTAGCAAAATACACTCCGGTTCTGGGAGCAATAAATTCACCAGTAGCCGGATTGAAATTACTGGTGGGAACACCAGAGTCGGAATCCAATTTTTCTGTCCAGTTGGTTAAATAAGATGATCTTCGTTGTACGATTCCGGATTTAGCTCCTATTTCCGATGGGTTTGAACTTTCAAATATATAGGTATCCTGGGTAACTTTGCTGGCCATAACAACAATACGAGGCTTACCTTTTGGGAAAAAACTTACCCAATTTGTCCCATCTGAAAACTCCAGATATCCTTTTACTCCAATAGCTGGGCTTGCAACATAGCGTAAAGCACCAGCACCAACTTGTGCAGCTGTTTTATCAGTGTTTCCTACAGCAACCGAACCGTTGGTTCCACTGCGTAAATCTATAGCAACTTTTGGGTTGGTGACCAATACTCCTAGCTTTCCGGATTTATCTATTATAACCTTACCTGCATCAGTTTTGACCTCAACGGGGTTTGTTGGGTTTTCTACTCCTATCCCAATTTGAGCATTGGCATGATTCCCAAAAAGTAAGAGTATAAAAGCAATGGCTAAATTTTTTATATATTGTTGTTTCATGATTGCGGTATTTATAGTTCGCTTATACTCAGTATATTAAGTTTCCCGTCATTCAAGGTGTTTCTGGCAGAACCTATATTATGTTTGACACTGAACTTAATGGTATTACCTGTTTTAAGGTTAAAAATTGCATTACAGTTTCCACTTATATAATTACTGACAGTGCCAGTCTGGAATGCAGGATAAGAATTAATGGTTTTATAGGTTTGAATGTTTTCAATATTCCGATCACTTTCTATTGCTGTTTCTATAAAAGTATTTTTAGGAATATTACCATTAGCCAAAGTAATATTGAATGATACTAGATAAAACCCATCACGGGGAGCGGTAAAAACACCTGTAGAAGGATCAAAATCACCAGTGGGAGTTGTTCCGAGATCCACTGTTTCAGTCCAATCTGATAGGTAAACCGTAGTATTACTTCCAATGCTTTGAGCCGTGCTCTTATTGGCGTTCACAAGAGCTTTGGCTGGAGGAGCAAGAGGCAAAGCAATCCACTGTTCTCCATCAGAATATTCTAAAAACCCGGCTGTATTATAGCGTATTGCACCAATGTCGGCTTCACTAGGGGATTGTGTGCTGGTTCCTAGGCCAATAAGTCCTTTATTGTCTGAAGATCGAAGATCTACTTTGGCTATTGGATTTAAAACCCCAAGTCCCAGATTTCCTGTTGCACTTACTACAACATCATTTGACAACTTTGCTGGATCAGGAGCTGTTCCATTATCTTTTCCAGCATCAATTTGTAAAGGCTGTAAGGGGGTACTTGTATAAAAACCTACCTGGGCAGCTATTTGATTTGAAGAAAAAAATAGAACACAAGCAAGGAATTGATAAGTGAAGATAATTCTCATAATAAATAATCTGTTTTTTAATGTTCTATAATGGTTAGATTGTTGAATCCATCATTCGGATTGGTAGGATCTGCAGCATTGGTGGTTACTCTGAGTGCAACCGAGCCACTTGATATAAGATTATGCCAAAGTCTCGTTGCAACCTTTGTACCTGCAGTTAAAGTAAGGGTCACTGTACTTGATCCTCCTGCCTGGGTAGATCTTGTAGAATTTGCATCATCAGCAGTACCAGTCATAGATTGTCCGAAAGTTTTATAAACAGATGCAAGTATTGTATTGCTTGTAGTGTTATAAAATTGTGATTCTACTCTGGAGCCATCATTGATAATGGCACCATTAAAGTTAAAGGTTAGCAGGAATGTATAGGTGCCATCGCGGGGTGCTGTAAAAATGCCGGATGAAGCATCAAAACTATTACTCATATCTCGCACTATATTCCAATTATTAATATTGGTAGCTGTATTCTGCGTTATAGACTGGCTGCTTATCTTACGTGCCACTACTACCGCTTTTTGAGGAGCTATATAGGCTTTATGCCAAACGGCCCCGTCTGAGACTTCAATTTTGGGGCCTACGGGAGTATTGGCTACGTCATATCTTACAGCTCCAGCGCCAGCATCTACCGCAGACATGGTAGTTGTACTGAGGCCTAAAGCATTCTCATTCCCTGCAGACCTCATATCAAGTTTTACCTTGGGATTAAGAACCCCCGCTCCAATAAAGCCGGTTGTTTTGTTAATAATGATATCATTGGCTACCTGTACAGCAGATAGATCATCATTAGCGGGATTATCTTTAGCACCATCTATATGTAGAATGCCTTTTGGATTGGATGTTTGAATCCCAACTTGGGAAAATACAGTGCTAATAGAGAAATAAAATACTCCGAAAATGAGTATTAGAAAACGTATTTTTTCTTTCATTTGTACAATTTTTGATTTTGAATGAAGATAAAATTCCAGTACTATTAATACAGTCTTAAAAAAGGAATAGAAGCTCCTTGTCTGGAAAGTGATTTTCCCATTGGTTATGGTATTTTTACCTATAAATGGGTGACAAACTGTGAATTATTAAACAGATTTTTTTAGTATTTTAAGATTTAATATAATCGGCTGCATTTTTCATGTATTATTAAAGTCCAAAAATATTATATTTACTTAATATATAGTTGTTTAACGTTATGGATATAGTTCTGTAATATAATAGATATAAATCGACATGTAAGTCACGTTAATGGCAAACAAAAACTATTGAATGGGTTGTATTCAATTTTTGTACTTTATATTGAGGAATGATAATTAGTAATAAGGTAGTATGAATTTAAAGAATTAATGCTCTAAACAGCCAATCACCTTCGATCACTCAAAAGCTCACTGCTAAGTTAAATCTATGTTAGCCTTAAAAGTATAGACACAAAAAAATCCTCGAATGACTTCGAGGATAAAAACTAATAACCATGAAAACTCAAATTAAACATGAGAATCGGATGCAAATTTAATACAAATTAAATTACTGGGCAATTGTAGTTATCAATGAGTTGTATTGTGAATTTCGTTTGCTTCTTAAAATATTAAGTTGATCTAGATAAAACTAAAGTTAACATTTATTAATATTGTTTATTTTTTGAATTTAATATTGCATAAAGTTGGTAATGTGATAAATTTTTTATTTTTAAAAAGAATGAAAAAAATATTTTTTGGGATTAAATATTTAGTTGATAATGGTGATTTTTTTGATCAAAAGAATTTTTTATTTCTTGTAACCATTGTATTGGTTAGTTATGCTGAGGCTCAATCTATGGGAGGTATACTTTTAAATGGAAACTGTAAAAATGGGACTTTAGAGTCTGGATTACGGGAGTAAGCCCTACGAACGCTATAGCAGCAGATGCTGTTTATAAAGTGCAGTCGGGAGCAATCGGTAATTATGCTATTGCCCATAAAGTGGTATATGGTGATCCGGATATTACCCGAATGATACCGGGAGAAGCAAAAATGAAGCTGATCAATTTCGGGCAGATAATGAACGCTGTGATGAATTCAGTGTATTCCTCAAAGACTGGACAGCCTGGAAAGCAGGGAATCCTACTAATGAAACGGATGTTTTCCAGTTGAAAACTTCTGATGGAGTGGGTGTTTCCCTTCAGGTAAGAGCACACCGAAATGCGGTGCGATTAAGATTTGCAATCACTGATAACAAACCTCCTGTGGCTGTTATCCCGGATGTAAGACCTTATGTTAATTAATGGATTCATTTCTGAATCGATGTTAAACGAAAGGACACGACTACAGGATATTGTGCTTTATTAGATGATCAAACAAATATACGGCCTGGAAGTTTTTAAAAGCTTCCAGGCTTATTGTATGATAGGTTCAAATGATTTCAGTGGTGAAATTTTCCATCTTTGGAATGTATAGCCAACAGACCAATGAAGAAGATAAATTTATAAGGATTGACTCCAAAAAGATAGGATGTCAATAAAGAATCAACTGCAAAAAATTAATTAAGATTATAGTTTGCAATCACCAGACCTAATATAAAATGTACATAATTCTGATCCGTCTCCTGTCTGTTAATCAGCTTATTTTTATATTCGTAAGAATTTAATGCCTGTGTTAATCTTTGATAAGTCTCAAAATTGTCATCTTTAATTTTTACCCTTATATTACCATCCTTCCTGTTAATGAGTTGATTATCTAAGGTTCTTACTTTGAATAAAACGTTAGATAATTTCGGACGGAAATTCATTGCCCCAATATATCTTTCAACAATATTGATCTTGAATGTATCAAATATGATGTTGTGAAAAACAATTTTAGAGTTAGGCTCCTGAGTATTGAGCTCGAGCTTATAATTCATTATAATTTAAATTTTAGTAAAGATAGGCTTAATTATACCACATAATAAAGCCTTGTTAATAGATCATTCTCATAATCATGATAGTACATTATCTGTCATCAGAATGAATGAGTAAAGATAAAGTTTTTTATTGATAAAAAAGTATGAGAAGAGTAAATATAATGCATTAATGACTAGTTGGGACATCTGATAAACCTATGAAATAGGGCTCTGTAAGGGCATTTGAAAATTATTTCTTTGGCTTAAATATTTAAACTTAAAAAAAATTAAATTTATAGTTCTCTACTTTATCTCAAAACATTCAAAAAAAACTAATAAAAAATTGAAGAAAACAGTAAGCATTTGTCATTCTAGCAGGCCTGAAATTATGTGCACAAAATACCTATGTGTTTTTTGGTTCATTTAATCATGATAAAGAAACTGAAGGAATCTACGTCTATAAATTAGACACCCTCAAAGGGAAACTATCGAAAATAACATCCGTTAAAGGAGTTTTAAATCCATCATTTCTGACGCTTTCACCGGATGGTAAATATATTTTTGCCTGTACTGAAAGTAAGACGAAAAATGCAGGAAGTGTAAGCAGCTTTGTGTTTAATCCTGAAAAAAAGACCCTTACTTTTATCAATAGTCAGAAAACAGGTGGAGAAAACCCTGTTTATCTTGCAGTTCATAGGAGTGGAAAATGGCTGATTAATGGAAACTATACTGAAGGGAGTACTTCTGTTTATCCCCTCTCAGAAAACGGATGGATACAGCCAAGAGTTCAGAATTTTTAGTTTTCAGAAGGAAGTATAAATCCGGATAGACAGGACCGAGCTCATATTCATTCAACTGTTTTTTCTCCTGATTTTAAGTATGTGTTTTTACCGGATCTCGGAGCTGATAGAATCAGAGCTTATGCATTTGAAACAGATAAAAAAGAACCACTGGAAGAAGCTGAAAAGCCTTTCATTCCAACTTCATTAGGAAGTGGCCCTAGGCATCTTACTTTCCATCCGAATGGGAAATTTGCTTATTGTATTGAAGAAATGGGGGGAGCCGTAAGTGCTTATCAATATAAAAATGGAAAACTGGAGCCCATTCAGAGAATCAATACCCATTCCGATCACTTTAAAGATAATTTTGAAAGCTCAGATGTTCATATTTCTCCTGATGGGTGCTATCTTTACGCTTCAAATCGGGGAAATGAAAACAATATTGCCATTTTTTCAATTTCGAATGATGGTACTTTAAAAACGGTAGGGTATCAATCCACAAAAGGAAATCATCCAAGAACCTTTACCATTGACCGCTCTGGAAAGTTTTTAATTGTAACTCATCCGGTAAGCGGAACTGCTGTTGTTTTTAAACGAAATGCGGAAACAGGATTGTTGAAAAAAATAGGGAGGGAAGTAAAACTGAATGGAGTTTCTACGGTACAGATCAGGAAATATGAGTCCAAACAGAAATAAAAAAAGCAGAGATCAATTCTCTGCTTTTTCTTTTTTAACCACTTGATTCATAATTAAAATCACTCCAAATAACAAAATTGCAATGATCAGGTATCGCCAGGAAAGGTCTTTTTGCTCCGTTACCGTTCCACTTACAGAAATAATAAAGCTGGTAACCGAGGTGATTACATACACCAGCCCGCCCATCAGTCCACCGGCTGTTCCTGCATTTTTAGGAAAATACAGCATACTTGTTGTAAAGAACGAAGTAAATAAAACTCCCGAGCAGATGTGAATAAAAAAGGCAAAAGGAATCATGATATAAAGACTTTCCACAAAGTAGCTGGTAGTGATTAATCCGGCAATCAGTATCAATTGAAGGATAATAGGCAGTAAAATTCTCGATTTAAAATCCAGCCCCAGTCTTCGTTTCCCGATGAAACCTCCGATCATCCATGAAAAACCTAAAATCAAGGTACAGTATCCGATGACTACAGGAGTAAAATGGAAAGTATTTTCAATAATGAAAGGTCCTGTAATATTGAAGAGCATTACAATAGAATAGCTTAATCCGAGAATAATGATCCCCAACATAAAGATCTTATTTTTAAGCATCATTGAATACAGACTGATGTTTTCTGAAAGATCCAGTTTCTTCTTCTCTGGAAGACTTTCTCCACTGAAGAACCATTCAAAAAGAAATAAAAATCCTGCATAAAAGGCAAGAAAATAAAAGTTAGCATGCCAGTTAAAAAGCTTTTCAAGATAACCGCCAAGGAAAGGTGCCAGAATAGGACCACAGGACCATGCAATCGTAAAATAACTCAGATAATGCTTTACCCGTTCGGCATCATAAATATCTACGAAAATAGCACGCGTAGCCACAACAAGTACGGAGACCGCAATCCCCTGAAGAATACGAAGGAGACATATCAGTAGAATGCTGTTGGTCATGGTAATAAAAATACTGCTCAGGATCAAAATCAATAAAGCAAATAATTTAGGACGGTAACGGCCGATGCTGTCTAGAATACCCCCTACAAACAGCTGGGAAATCCCGTAACTCAGCAGGTAAGATGTTAATGTAATCTGTATATCTTTTTCCGAAACCATCATTTCCTTGGCCATAGAAGGGAAGGATGGCAGGTAAATATCAGTGACAAACCCCGAAAGCGGGATAGACACAAAGGCCATAATGGTTATTAATCTGATGCGTTTCTCAGATGCTTCTCTCAACATATTCATTCATTTTTTACCATGCAAAAATACTTCAAGAATAGAAAATTCAGTTTTAAAAGACAAAGCAAAAATTACAAAATTCAAATATTTAGAAAGAATTTTTAAATTTCAAAGGAGATGTTTCAGCATGTTTTTTAAAAAAATTATTAAAATGGGAAGGCTGTTCAAAGCCAAGCGTATAGCCAACCTGTGCAATATCCCAATTTGTATATTTTAGAAGATTTTTAGACTCCTCAAATATTTTTTCTTTAATAATTTGTGTCGTAGTAAGGCTTGTAACCGATTTTACGGATGAATTCAAATGGTTCACATGTACATTCAGATGATCTGCAAAATCAGAAGCTGTTTTTAAAGCTAAAGGATAAGCAGGAGAATCCAGCGGAAACTGTTTGTTCAGAAGCTCATCAAACAGTCTGTACAGGCGGACATTGGCAGGAAGTTCATTAAGGCTTACATCTTCAACACGGTTTTCGAGGGCAAGATGCAAAACAGAAGCGAGATTACTTTTAATGCCACTGCAACGGAAAGGATAAGTGGAATGGTTCAGTTTGAACATCTGTTCAAAATACATGGTAGCCAGTTGAATCTGTTCATCATCCAGAAATATAAAAGGTTTACTCCATTCTTTAAATAATGAAGTCTTTTTAAACAGGTTAAATTCCGAATTTACATTAAAAAACTCCTGATTAAACAGGCATGAAAACCCTTCCTGGAAATCATCTTCACATTCCCAGGTGTAAGGGATATTAGGTGAAGGTAAGAAGAGTACAGGGCGGTCAACATACGTGGTATGAGATCCGTAATGGGCTGTTCCCTTTCCAATGATAAAACAGATTTTATAATAATCGCGTCTGTTGTAAGGACTTTTAAAACTACAATACTTTCGGGGAATGATATTGAAATGGGTTTTTCCGGTTTCAAGATCAGCATCAGATATTTCGAGAATATTTCTGCGGGTACGTTTGTAGTAGTCTTTTATGGTTTCCAGTTGATCACTCATTGTTCCAGAATTATAAAAATCAAAGATAGGCAAATCTTTGGGTTTTAAGATTTACCTTCAATAGTTTTTATGATTGGTATTGATTGAAGATCCTTTAATTTTTACTAACCTGCATTTCTATAATATAAGACGGAAGCTGAAAAGGTGTTGTTTTTGCATTTTCCTTAATAACAAAACCAGATTCTTTCAGAAACTCAAGAAGTGGATCCTCTGTAAAGATGTTGGTCCATATGACATCAGTGAATGAGGCAGCTGCTTTACATTTTTTCCACAGAGATTCACGGGTCTCAGGCGTGTCATATTCCTTAAGAATAACAAAGCTAAGCTCTGTAAACCTTTTCCCTTCCGGTGAACCCGGATATCCGGAGCCACTTTTTATAATGCCATAACCTGCAGGTTTTTGATCTGCATACGTGATAACTAGCTGGTTAGACAGATTGTTTAGTTCATTAATCATTTTTCTGGGGTCCCAGTCCTCAACATATTGTTTGATCTTTTTCTCTGAAATATGATCTTTATAAGTAGAATGTAAAGAAGATTTGATGACGGTAAAAAGATCATCAACTCCTTCGTCTGAACCTATGGTGAATTTTGAAATGATTTCCATTCTTTTTTCTTCAAAATTATGAGTTTAATCTATTCAGAAAGGGTACAGATGATGAAAATATAACCGATACAGATTGTAATTTTGTAAATTTGTTCGGTACAGATTGATATAAATCGATGAAAACCTACAAATACGAAGCTTTTACAGCAATTATTGAAGAACAGATCCGTAACGGAATTTTACAGATTGGTGACAAACTGCCGTCTATCCGGGAAATAAAGAAAAGATATCATCTAAGTACTAGCTCAGTACAAAGTGGTTTTGAATATTTAATAATTAAAGGTCTAGCTCAAAGCAGCCCACGCTCCGGGTATTTTGTAGCAAAGAAAAGAGACGAATATATTCCAGAGGCTAGAACGAAGTTTTCTCCAGTGGTGCGGGATGAAAAATTTATGAAGAATATACTGCTGACTTCCAAAAGAATTTCAGAATCGAGTTCCTTTAATACAGCGGTGCCTGATGATCTTTTAATTCCGCAGAAACTGATCTTAAGAACTATGCAGGAAGTGATCCGGGAAAAAGGAGCTTCTCTGTTGAGGTATTATCCTTCCAACGGGCTTGAAGCACTGAGAAAACAGATCGCAAAGCAAATGGGAATATATGGCTGCAGGTTTAATCCTGATGAACTTATTATTACGGATGGCGCTCTACAGGCATTAACCATTGCATTAAGTTCTGTAACCAAGCCTGGTGACGTTGTAGCAGTGGACAGCCCCTGTGTATTTTCTATACTGGAAGTTATTGCCAATCTGGATCTGAAGGTTATTGAGATCCCTGTACATTATAGAAATGGTTTTGATACTGAATATTTTCGAAAGGTTTGTGCTGAAAACAATATCCAGGCCCTTATTGTTACCCCAAATTTCCATAATCCAACCGGAATCATGATGAGTGATGAAACCAAAAAGAATGTATTGGAAATTGCAGAAGACTATCAGATCTGCATTATCGAAAATGAGATGTATTCTGACCTTTATTTTGAAGAAAAAAGACCATCCAGCATTAAAAGTTTTGATGAAAAAGGATGGGTAATGACCTATTCCTCTTTTTCGAAAACGCTGGCTCCCGGGATTCGTTTAGGGTGGCTTTATGCTGGGAAATTTTATGCAAAGGCAGAAAGAACAAGATTTGCTCTGGGCAGATCTGTATCTCCACTTTATCAGGAATTGATTTTGAAACTTTTACAGGAGAACAGCTACGAAAGACATTTGCGATCATTTCGTAAAAAGTTAAATCAACAGGCCAACCAGCTGTTGGAAGTCTTAAGGAGAAGTTTTCCACAGGATTCATATTTTCATAGGCCACAGGGAGGATATAGCATTTGGGCACAGATGCCGGAAAATATGGATATGAAAAGATTTTATCAGTATTGTGAAGAACATAAAGTTTTATTCACTCCGGGAAACACATTTTCTTTTACAGATAAATACGATCACCATTTTCGGGTGGTCTTTGCGGAGAGAATTACTCCTGAAAGTCTTTATCTATTAGAAGAGACAGGAAGGAAAGCCCATGAGTTTATTCTAAAAGAAGAATAGTTCATAGGTTGATAAAATAAAGAATTCCAATATCTATCTATCTTTTATTATAGCTGGAGGGCTTTGTATTTTCTATTTCCGGAAGGTTGCTAATGAGGTAATTTATCCCCAATTTATTCAATCAGATATTTACTATTTTCCATTTCCAATTGCGGAATTCCATCAGTAATTTGGAAAGAAAAACCGTCTGTCCATTTCTCTTTAGGAAGATCAATATCTTCACCATTGAGAATATGTTTTTGGAATGAATAGGAGATGTCCTGATCCAGATACTTCTGAACAAACTCAAGAAAAAACTCATCCGGCATTTTTGTAAAAGAGAACGGAACCATGAAAAGACTCTTGCCTAAAACATGAAAAAAGGTGTTGTTAATTCTTGGTCGGTTGAAGATTTTATAATTAGGATCAGTGAAATCTTGTTTGATATGGTAAAACAAAGAAAATTGAGTTCCTTTTTTCTGATGAAGCCTTACTTGGTTATTTTCAGGCTTGATTTCGAACTTAATATCAGGGTTTTCTTCCTATAAAAGAATAAGATTTTTAAAAAGGTCATTCTCACCCCAATTTTCATTGACATAATAAAAAGATAAAGTATCCGATGCCTTTTTCAATGTATAATCTATCTGTACTTTTAAGCCATTCTTTGCAAGGTTTTCATCATAATATACTTTATAGCTGATTTTATTTTGAGAATGAGCCATGAATGGTAATATAAGTACCAAAAAAATATTTTTTTGAACATGGGTTAAGTCGTTTTTCAAAATTTAGTATAAAAATCTAAGAATTAATGGCGGCTTATGGCTCGTTTTGAAATAGAAATTTTAAAACTTTCAGAACTTGTTGCCAATACAATAGAAATTAGGAAGGAAAATGTATGTGGAAGAACTAGGTGAAATTTGATCCATGAAGGATTTCAGGAGGATTTTTAGGAAAATCACAGGCTGAAAATCGATAAAAATCGGTTCAAGGGTAGAAATATGTTAAAATTTCAGTCATTTTGCCCAAACTTTTTTCTCTGCTACTAGGCTGGAATCACCATAAAACCTATATTTGCAGCCTAAATTTTTAAATATAATGAAAGAACTAATTGAAAAAATCAACGCAGAATTTGAAGCGTTTACAACTGAGGCAAACCAACAAGCGGAAAAAGGAAACAAAGCAGCTGGTACAAGAGCTCGTAAATCAGCTTTAGAATTAAGCAAATTGTTCAAGGATTTCAGAAAAGTTTCTGTAGAAGAATCTAAGAAGTAATTCAACCTTTAGCCGGCTTTTGTAGCCGGTTTTTTTATGCCCGTATCGCATCCGGTTACTCATGATGCACACAATTTCTCAAAAAATAAAAGGCTTCGATTAAAAAATGAAAAGCCTGAAATAAACCCATCTCTATCGATTTTATTTTTTATTTCAAATATTAAATTTTCCCTTCCAGGGTGTTTGTCATCCTTATAGTTTGTATTTTAGGAATATCAATTACTCGAAATATGATGAAACATTTCTATTGGCTGTTTATTCTGTTTTTTAATTTCTTTTCAGCGCAAAAACTGCAGGTAGTAGATTCTGAAAATGGAAAACCAATTCCTAGCGCAAGAATTCTCCTATACCACCAGATTGTGTATACTAATGAAGAAGGGTTTGCGCCCGTAGATCAAAGTTCGGTCAACTTTGAAATTTCAGCGTCGGGATTTCAAAAGACAACAATCCGGGAATTTTATTCTCCGGTAAAGCTGAAAAGAGGATATAAAAAAATTGATGAAGTAAAACTGAAAAAAGTAGATTTGAAAGAAATCTTTGAAGATGTTGCCGAGAATTACAAAAAAAGATATTATAGTGAACCTTCCCTTTATGATGTTACTTATAAAGAAAAAAGGAGTGATAATAACCAAATCCATTTTCTAGTTATTGCCGAAACAAAGTTATGGAGCAAGACTAATTTTTATAGCCCTAACAAATCTTTTGATAGCAACCTCCAAATGCAGCTGAATAATGTGAAATATTTTAAAGATCTAAAGTCAGATAGCATTTTTGTAAAAGGAATAAAGAAATTCTCTGAGGAATATATGGGAAATTATTTCTTTAATTTTGAGTTGAAGAGAACGTTGTCTCATATAAAAAATAAGGCATCAAAATATTCAGGATGGATATTTTTCGAGCAGGGCAATGAGCAGCTAATCACATTTAGTATTAAGTCAGGATTAGGAATTGAGATGAAGGGAGAATTGAAATATAATAAGGCTGATAAGGTCATTACTTACTTTGAAATTCATTATTTGCAGGATCAGCACCCAATCGTTAAAAGAAGAACCGGAGGTGGTGAAGAGTTTGATTATCAGTTAGGAAATGCAATTCTTGCTTTTGATTTTTACAAAAACGGAGGAGTATACGTTCCTGCTATGAGCAGGATTGAAGCCAATAAATATGTTGCTTACTATAAAGGAGTTAAACATGAGAGGAAAATCAGCAGAGAGCTTATTTATAACACATTTAAGAAATCAGATGAAAAAGAGTTAACTCCTAGAGTAACTTTTGATAAGGATATCTGGGATAATATCTCCGTAAAGGAAAATAAAAATAATACAATTTTACTTACCACAGAAGAGCAGACTTTTATCAACAAAAAGTTACCGGATTTTTGATCAAAAAAAGATGAAGAATATCATATTGGTAAATTAATAGATTATGGTAATCATTTTATTTTTTTTCAAAAATGGATGTAAATGCTGATGTCTAAAGACTTTTTTACTTTAATTCCTTTATCATCTCCGCAATTTCTTTTATCTTTAATGCAATCAATATACATTATGAGGATAAATAGATTTTTTGCAGTATCGGCTGTAATGTTGGCTGCCCAATTTTCATGGGCTCAGGTAAAGGTAGACCCGAAAGAGAACCTTAACCCAATCGTAAAAAGTTTTGTAGATGAAGTAAACAACAATTCCCAGCTTGAAGGGATGGCTTATGAACTTCTGGACGGAATAGGACCACGTCTTGTGGGAACTCCGGAAATGCTTGCTGCTAATGAGTGGAGTGCTGAAAAGCTTCGTTCATGGGGAATTGATGCCAACCTTCAACAGTTCGGAACCTGGAAAGGATGGCAGAGAGGAACTACCCACGTAGATATGGTATTCCCAAGAGTAAAATCTTTGTCAGCCACTCAACTGGCCTGGAGCCCTTCTACCAAAAAGGCTGTTGAAGCTGAGGTGGTTGTTCTGCCAAAAGTATCATCTAAAGCAGAATTTGACAAATGGCTTCCTTCTGTAAAAGGAAAAATTGTACTGATGGCTCAATACCAGAAGATAGGGCGTTCTGATGAACAGATCAAGGAGTTTGCAACCCCGGAACTGTATGAAAAACTTAAAGCAGAAAAAGATCACGCAGCCAAAGACTTTACAGCGTATGTAAAGAATATTGGATATGATAATAATACCCTTCCTGAAGCGCTTGAAAATGCAGGAGCAGCTGGAATTGCCATTTCAAATTGGACTGGAATTATGGGAGCAAACAGAATCTTCGGAGCAAAAACATCTAAAATTCCAATGATAGACATTGATGTGGAAGATTACGGTATGCTTTACAGAATGGCAGAGAAAGGCGCTCAGCCTAAAATTAAGATTGATGCTCAGTCTAAGGTACTTCCTGAAGCAAAAAGCTTTAATACGATCGGTATGATTAAGGGGAAAGAAAAACCGGATGAGTATGTCATTCTTTCCGCTCACCTGGACTCATGGGATGGTGCTCAGGGAGCTACAGACAACGGAACAGGAACGCTTACAATGCTTGAAACCATGAGAATTCTTAAAAAATACTATCCCAATAATAAAAGAACAATTGTGATTGGGCTTTGGGGAAGTGAAGAGCAGGGATTGAATGGTTCAAGAGGTTTTGTAGCAGATAACCCTCAGATTATTAAAGGAACGCAAGCTGCATTCAATCAGGATAACGGAACCGGACGTGTTGTCAATATCAGTGGTCAGGGTTTTGTAAAAGCATATGACTATATTGGAAAATGGCTGGATGGGGTTCCGAAAGCGGTAAGAAGCCATATCAAGACAGATTTCCCTGGAATGCCAGGCGGTGGCGGATCAGACCATGCTTCATTTGTAGCAGCAGGAGTTCCTGGATTTTCATTAGGTTCATTGAACTGGGGCTATTTCGGTTATACTTGGCATACCACAAAAGATACGTATGATAAAATCGTTTTTGATGAGGTGAAGAACAATGTGATCTTAACAGCAGCATTAGCGTATATGGCTTCTGAAGATCCTGAATTTACGAACAGAGAAAAAAGGGTAATGCCTAAAGACGATAAAGGAAATCCGGTACAATGGCCGGAAGTAAGAGAACCTAAAAGAAGTTCTAAAGATTATAAATGATAAAATTTCTACCGCGATTAGAATTTTTATTGTGAAAGATGAAAATAAGTCCGGCTTACAGCTTTGTAAGCCGGATTTTATTTAAATATGCTTTTTTAAATCAGAGAATACTGAAATCTGGGCTTCATGCTGATGAGCCAGTTTTCCAAAGCCGTATTCACAGAAAATAAACGGTAAACTGTTGGAAGCGGCAGAATCATAATCTGTCTGTGTGTCCCCAACGTATACAGAATTGTCGATAGATAGACCATTTCTTTCCATAAGGAGCTGTATATTTTCTACTTTAGGTTTTTGAGTTCGCCCATGAGATTCAAAATCTGCAAAGAGAGTCTCCAATTGATAATGTGCTAAAAAAGATTCAATATATCCCTCCTGACAATTGCTTACAATGAAAAGATTGTGGGTGTTGGAAAGGTTTTTCAACGTTTCTTCAACACCAGGGTAAAGAATACCGCCTTGTATTCCCAATACCTCATTTTCCCGGGCTACAACCTCTGAAAGAAGTTCCTGAATCTGTTGGTTCGAAATACCGGGAAGCATATCCTTTAGAATATCATGGGCTAGTAAACCCATATATTGATTCATATCATCAGGCTTCAGTTCCTGTTGTATCAATTGACGCTTATTTAAAACATCATTCCATATTTTGATGATGGTTGCTCTGGAATCCCATAAGGTTCCATCCAGATCGAAAATTAAATTCTTATATTTCAAAGTGTTTCTTGTTTAATTGATGAATAATGATTTTTTAAAATTTTATCAAGCAATTATTTAACCATTAAGGTAAGTTTAGATGTTAAGTTCTATTAAGAAAGAAAACAAGGGTTTTTATTAGCAAAATACCTTAAAGCGAAGCTCGGCTTAATACTTTCAAAACCTCTTAATGGAAAAAAATATCCTTATAAAATCATGCTCAATTGCACTCTTTTTCTTGCCTCATCCACTTCCGTTACCTTTACTCTCACATGCTGATGCAGTTTCACCACTTCATTCACATCCGATACAAATCCATCCTTCAGCTGGGAAATGTGAACCAGTCCGCTTTCTTTAATTCCAAGATCAACAAAACAACCGAAAGCTGTTATATTGTTAACGATTCCCGGAAGAATCATGCCTGTTTTTAAATCTTTAATACTTTTTACACTAGGATCGAATTCAAATACCTTAGCTGCTTTTCTTGGATCCAGCCCTGGTTTTTCAAGCTCCTTTACAATATCTTTGATTCCAAGAATTCCGATGTCTCCGGTAATATAATTTTCAGGCTTTATCAGCGCAATCTTTTCTTTGTTGGCTATCAGTTCATTGGTTTTAATACCCAGATCTTTAGCCATTTTTTCTACAATCCCATATGCTTCAGGATGAACAGCAGAGTTATCCAGCGGATTTTTTGAATTGGCAATTCTTACAAATGCTGCTGCCTGCTGAAAAGCTTTTTCTCCAAGTCTTGGAACCTTTTTAAGTTGTTTTCTGTCTTCAAAAGCTCCGTTTTCGGCTCGGTAATTCACAATATTTTCAGCCATTTTCTCTCCAATTCCGGAAACGTAGCTTAGTAATGATTTACTAGCTGTATTTAAATTGATTCCTACAGAGTTTACACACTTCATCACCGTAGAATCCAGTTCATTTTTTAATTGAGTCTGGTCCACATCATGCTGATATTGTCCAACACCAATAGATTTAGGATCAATTTTTACCAGTTCAGCCAACGGATCAGAAAGTCTCCTTCCAATAGAAACTGCACCGCGAACTGTTACATCGTAGGTTGGGAATTCATCTCTTGCAATTTTGCTGGCAGAATACACAGAGGCCCCGGCTTCGGAAACCACAAAAACCTGTAAAGGCTTATCAAAAGCAATTTTCTTGATGAAAAATTCAGTTTCACGGCTTGCCGTTCCGTTTCCGATGGAAATCGCTTCAATATGGTAAGCGTTCACCATAGAACGGATCTTTTTCATCGCCATACCGGATTCATTCTGTGGAGCGTGAGGGTAGAGGGTTTCATTATGAAGAAGATCTCCCTTTTCATCCAGACAAACTACTTTACAGCCACTTCTGTAACCCGGATCGATAGCCAGAATTCTTTTCTCTCCCAATGGCGGAGCTAAAAGGAGTTGACTTAAATTCTCAGAGAAAATTTCAATCGCTTTTTTATCTGCTTTTTCTTTAGCTTCCTGAAGGGCTTCGTTAGAAATAGCAGGTTCCAAAAGTCTTTTATAGCTGTCTTTGATCGCTAAAGCAATCTGTTCAGAACTTTCATTATTAGATTTAATGATGGCTTTTTCAATAAAATCGATGGCCTCTTCCTTATCAATTCCCACATTGGTTTTCACAAAACCTTCTGCTTCTGCTCTCAGCATAGCCAAAAGTCTGTGAGAAGGGGTTCTGCTGAGGTTTTCTTCCCATTCGAAATATTGCGAGAACTTCTGAGCATCTTCTTCCTCTTTTTTAGCCTTCACCACTTTAGAAGTAACAACAGCCTTACGTTGGAACAAACGACGCAGATTCTTGCGGACATACATATTTTCATTGATCCATTCTGCCATGATATCTCTGGCTCCCTGCAGTGCATCTTCCTCAGAAGGAACCTCATTATTCAGATATTTTGAAGCTAAAAACTGAACATCATCGTTCCTTTGGCTCATAATGATCTTGGCTAAAGGCTCCAGTCCTTTTTCCTTAGCAGCATCTGCTTTGGTCTTTTTACGTTTCTTAAAAGGCAGGTATAAATCCTCCAGCTCCTGAAGATCAAAGCTTTCTTCAATTCTTTGTTTCAGTTCAGAAGTCAAAGCCCCCTGTTCTTCTATGGACTTTAAAATAGATTCCTTTCTCTTTACAATCTCTTCAAACTGCTTACTGATCTTGGCAATTTGTTCAATTTGGATTTCATCCAGATTTCCGGTTTTATCTTTCCTGTAACGGGAAATAAAAGGAATGGTGCAGTCTTCTGCTAATAATTGTAAAGTATTGTTGATGCTCTTTTCAGAAATATCGAGCTGCTTCTGTATAAATTCTACGGTCGTCATTGTTCTGTTTTCGGAAAGCTAAAATAGGGTTTTAAAACGAAAAAAGGCGAGTTGCCCCGCCTTGAATGTTTTCACAACGGAATAATCCTTATTGTGAATTGCTTTCAAAATTATTGATACAAATATAAGAGAAAAATTCTTTGGATGGTTTACGGAAAACCATAATTTCGATAAATTTTTTCTTCCTATTTTTATTTACTTTAAAAAAACTGATACTTATGATTAGAAATATACTTGGACTGGATTTAGGGGTTTCATCAATTGGCTGGGCTTATGTTCAGGAAGATTCTAAAAATTCTGAAAACAATAGAATTATCAAATTAGGTGTTCGTGTAAATCCATTAACTGTTGATGAACAGTTGAATTTTGAAAAGGGAAAACCAATTACCACCAATGCGGGAAGAACTTTAGCCAGAAGTGCAAGAAGAAACCTTCAAAGGTTTAAGTTAAGAAGATCCAATCTTATGGATGTTTTAAAGAAAAATAATATTCTCAAAGAAACAGACCTGCTTGCGGAAGTTGGAAAAAACTCAACCTTTCAAACTCAGGAATTAAGGGCAAAGTCAGCAAAAGAAAAAATAGAACTTTCAGAGTTTGCCAGAGTTTTACTTTTAATCAATAAAAAAAGAGGGTATAAAAGCAGCCGTAAAGCTAAAAATGATGAGGATGGACAGATTGTAGACGGAATGGCTGTTGCCAAAAAATTGTTTGAAGAGAATTTAACACCCGGAGAATATTCATATCAACTTTTACAACAGGGCAAAAAACAACTGCCTGATTTTTACCGTTCAGATTTACAGGCAGAATTTGATAAGATTTGGGATTTTCAGAAACAATTTAATCCTGAAATTTTCACCAATGAACTTTATGAAAAACTTCAAGGTAAGAATAGAAATGCAACCTGGAAAGAATTAGAATTTCCATTTTCTCTTGTAGGCATCAAGCAAACCGGAACGATGCAGGAGAAGAAAGTTGAAAAATACTTTTGGAGAAGCGAAGCGGTGAAAAAACAATTGGATTTTGAAAGTCTGGCTGTTGTATTTCAGGAGATCAATAGCAACCTGAATAATTCGAGCGGTTATTTGGGAGCAATCAGTGATCGAAGTAAGGAGCTTTATTTTTATAATCAAACGGTTGGAGAATATTTATTTCAGCAGTTGAAAACGAATCCGCATACAAAGCTTAAAAATCAGGTTTTCTACAGACAGGATTATTTAGATGAATTTGAGAAAATATGGGAAACTCAATCGAAATATCATAAAGAATTAACGAAGGAATTAAAGGAAGAAATTCGGGATATTACTATTTTCTATCAAAGGAAGCTAAAATCACAGAAAGGTTTAATCAGTATCTGTGAGTTTGAAAACAGAGAAATTGAGATTACAGAAAATGGAAAAACAAAAAAGAAGACCGTCGGGCTAAAAGTGGCTCCGAAATCTTCGCCCTTGTTTCAGGAATTTAAGATCTGGCAGGTTCTGAATAATTTACAGTTTCAAAATATAGAAACAAAAGAAGTCTTCCCAATAGATTTAGATTTTAAACAATCCATTTTTGATGAGGTAAATATTAAAGGAAAGCTTTCTGCGAAAGATGTTTTAGATCTTGTTGGATATTCAGGAAAAGAATGGAAAACTAATTTCAAAGAGATTGAAGGAAATTATACCAATGAAAATTTATATACTGCTTTTCTAAAGATTATTGCCAGTAAAGAAATAGAATTCCCGAAAGAATTTAAAATAACCATTGATGACGAAATTAAAGTTTCTAAAATAAATGCTTCTGCGGAAATTATAAAATTATTTGTTAGAGAAAAGTTTTCAGAATTGGGAATTGATACTTCTATTCTGGATTTTAATCCGGAGTTGGAAGGGAGTGATTTTGAAAAACAAGCTTCTTATCAACTATGGCATTTACTATATTCTTATGAAGGTGATGATTCTTCTTCAGGAAATGAAAAATTGTATGAATTGTTGGAGAATAAATTTGGATTCAAAAAGGAGAATTCCAAGATATTAGCTGAAATTGGTTTTTCTCAGGATTATGGAAGCTTGAGTTCTAAGGCGATGCGAAAGATTTATCCTTACATTAAAGAGCATAAATACAGCGTAGCTTGTAGTTATGCAGGTTACAATCATTCTAAAAATTCATTGACCAAAGAGCAATTAGAGAACCGAATTTTGAAAGAACGTTTGGATATTCTTCCAAAAAATTCTTTACGAAATCCTGTAGTTGAAAAGATTTTGAATCAAATGATCAATCTTGTAAACTGCTTAATTGATGAGTATAGTGAGAAAGATAAAGATGGACAGATTGTTAAATATTTCAAATTTGATGAAATCAGAATAGAGCTTGCAAGAGAACTCAAACTTAATGCGGAAGAACGTGCTACAATGACTTCTGAAATTAACAAAGCCACCATACAGCATCAGAAATATGCAGAGGTTTTACAACGGGAGTTTGGCCTTAAAGCTCCATCCAGGAATGATATCATTCGCTATAAATTATACTTAGAATTGGCAAATAACGGCTTTAAAGATTTATACACAGATGCGAAAATTGAAAGAGAAAATTTATTTACCGATAAATACGACATCGACCACATCATACCCCAATCCCGATTTTTTGATGACAGTTTTTCCAATAAAGTTCTAGTTCCAAGAAATGCTAATCTAAAAAAAGGAAATTTTACGGCTTTCGATTATCTTGAGATTGAAGGAAAGGAAAAATTAGAGAAATTCCTCAATATCATAAAGGACCTGTATGACAAAGGAGCAATTACAAAAGCAAAATATGAAAAACTTCAGAAAAAAGACTTTGAGATAGGAGACGGTTTTATTGAAAGAGATTTGCGAAACACACAATATATTGCGAAAAAATCGAAAGAAATCCTTTTTGGAATCACTAATTCTGTAGTTACAACTTCAGGAAGAATAACGGATAAGCTTCGTGAGGATTGGAATCTTATAAACACAATGAAGGAGCTTAATTTAGAAAAATACAGAAAATTAGGTCTTACAGAAACGGTTATCAATTCAAAAGGAGAGGAGAAGCAGAGAATTATAGACTGGACAAAAAGAAACGACCACCGTCACCATGCAATGGATGCTTTAACAGTTGCTTTTACCACCCATAATCATATTCAGTATTTGAACTACTTAAACGCTAGAAAAGATGAAAAGCATAAAGAACATCAAAATATTTTTGCTATTGAAAATTTAATTACTGAGATCATTGATAAGAAAAACGGTTCAAAGGAAAGACGATTTAAAGAGCCTGTTAAAAATCTTAGAGCAGAGGCCAGAAAACATTTGGACGAAATATTAATTTCTCATAAGGTTAAAAATAAAGTAGTTACCAAAAATATCAATAAAATTAAGAAAAAGGGAAGTGTAATTGCAAAAACAGAACTTACTCCGAGGGGACAACTGCATAAAGAAACGATTTATGGAAGTTCAAAATTTCTTAAAACAAAAGAAGAAAAGATATCAGGAAAATTCGATGTAGAAACTATTCAGAAAGTTCAGAATGAAAGATACAGAAATGCTCTATTGAAAAGGTTACAGGAGTTTGGCGGAGATTCCAAAAAAGCATTTACAGGGAAAAATGTCATTTCTAAAAATCCAATATTTCTTAATAATGAAAAAACGGAACAATTACCTGAAACAGTAACTTTAGCTTGGTATGAAATGGGTTATACCATCAGAAAAGCTGTTAATCCAGATAATTTTAAAGATTTCAAGAATATTGAAAAGACTATTGATAAAGGAATTCGTGACATTCTAACTAAAAGGTTGAAAGAATTTAACGGAAATTCTAAAGAAGCCTTTTCTGATTTGGACAAGAATCCGATCTGGCTCAATAAATCTAAAGGTATTTCAATAAAAGCCGTTACCATTACAGGAATTAATAATGCTGAAGCTCTACATTATAAGAAAGACCATTTGGGGAAAGATTTTTTAGATGAAAACGGTAAAAGAATAGCCGTTGATTTTGTGAGTACAGGAAATAATCATCACGTTGCAATTTATGAAGATGAAAATGGCAATCTACAGGAGAAAGTGGTGAGCTTTTATGAAGCCGTAGAAAGAGTAAATCAAAATTTACCTATAATTGATAAGGAATATAATTCTGAATCAGGCTGGAAGTTTTTATTTACGATGAAACAGAATGAAATGTTTTTATTTCCATCAGAAGATTTCAATCCAAAAGAAATGGATTTATTTGATGAAAAGAATGTAAACTTAATTTCTAAGAATTTGTTTAGAGTGCAGAAATTTACAATTAAAGACTATTTTTTTAGGCATCATTTAGAAACAAATGTTGAAGATAGCTCTCCATTAAAAGGAATTACCTGGAAAAGAGAAGGCTTAAATGGGATTGAAAACATTTTGAAAGTGAGATTGAATCATCTTGGGAAAATAGTTCAAATCGGAGAATATTAAATATTTTGGATTATGATCACTCGTTCCATCTACATCGGCAATCCGGCTTATCTTAAACTCAAAGATGAGCAAATGTATATTTTAGAACCTTCCACTAAAGAAATGAAAGGCAAAGTTCCGGTGGAAGATTTGGGATTGCTGATGTTGGACCATTTCCAGATTACTATTTCTCATCAATTAATTCAGAAAATGATGGGAAATAATGTGGTTGTGGTGAGTTGCGACGGTCATCATTTACCTCACGGAATTATGCTTCCGTTGTATGGGCATACTGAACATTCCGACCGGATTAAAGATCAATTAGAAGCCAGCGAACCCCTCAAAAAGCAACTTTGGAAACAAACCGTCGAATGTAAAATTGAAAACCAAAAAGAAGTTTTAAAGCGGTTAGGGAATTATTATGAGCCGATGATTGATTATCAGAATAATGTGAAAAGTGGTGATGTCACCAATATGGAAGGCATTGCAGCACAGCATTACTGGAAGTATCTCATTAGTTTGGATTTTCTGAGACAGCGTTTTGGAGATTCGCCCAATCAGTTTTTCAATTTTGGGTATTCGGTTCTCAGAAGCATTGTCGCAAGAGCAATTGTTGAGACCGGATTACTTCCCGTTCTCGGAATTTTTCATAAGAATAAATACAACCCTTACTGTCTGGCTGATGACCTGATGGAACCTTATCGCCCTTTTGTCGATTTATTAGTAATGCAATGGCTTGGAATCAATTCAGAGACTGAAGAACTAACGAAAGAATTTAAAGCTTTCATTTTACAGATTGTGACCAAAGATGTAAAAATAGACGATAAGACCAGACCCTTATTGGTTGCAGTAAAAACAACTGCCACCTCATTGTATAAATGTTATACAGGAGAAAAACGTCTGATCTCTTATCCTGAACTGATATGAATGCCGAAAGGTTTAATGCTTACCGGATTATGTGGGTTTTAGTATTATATGATTTACCGACAGAGACGAAAGCCAATATGAAAGATGCCAATCGCTTTCGTAAATCTTTGCTTGATGATGGTTTTACATTATTTCAGTTTTCAATGTATGTAAGGCATTGCCCAAGCCGGGAAAATGCTGAGGTTCATATTAAAAGAGTGAAGTTGATGCTTCCAAAAGCAGGGAAAGTTGCTATTATGTGCATCACCGACAAGCAGTTTGGAGATATTGAAATATTCTTTGCCAGAAATAAAGAAGAGCCGCCTCCAACCTTTCAACAGCTTGAATTATTCTAATTTTTAAATCCTAAAAACAAAAACAATCTACTGAAAATCAGTAGATTGTTTTTTGAGGCTGTGACTAATCACGAAGATAATAATTTTTGAAAGCAATTCACAACGTTATCACCGACGGTAGTATCTATTACATGGCTGTGACTAATCACGAAGATAATAATTTTTGAAAGCAATTCACAACTGTCCCGCCTAGGAGGTAAGCACAGGCTTAGCTGTGACTAATCACGAAGATAATAATTTTTGAAAGCAATTCACAACTCTTTTGGGGTTGTACATTCCCCCATAGGAGCTGTGACTAATCACGAAGATAATAATTTTTGAAAGCAATTCACAACTCTTTTGGGGTTGTACATTCCCCCATAGGAGCTGTGACTAATCACGAAGATAATAATTTTTGAAAGCAATTCACAACTAACGGAATGTTGACAATTATCAAAAACACGCTGTGACTAATCACGAAGATAATAATTTTTGAAAGCAATTCACAACAAATGGGTATACATCATATAATCCAATTGGGCTGTGACTAATCACGAAGATAATAATTTTTGAAAGCAATTCACAACTGCAAAATTCTAATAATGCAAACTGTTAAAGCTGTGACTAATCACGAAGATAATAATTTTTGAAAGCAATTCACAACCAGCCACAATAAGCACATTTTCCATTGTACGCTGTGACTAATCACGAAGATAATAATTTTTGAAAGCAATTCACAACAAATTTGGAAGTGTATCTTTATCATTGAATGCTGTGACTAATCACGAAGATAATAATTTTTGAAAGCAATTCACAACGCTTGCTCATACTTTAACTTGCTAACTTCAGCTGTGACTAATCACGAAGATAATAATTTTTGAAAGCAATTCACAACCTTTGAAACGGATATAACGATCAGTGTTGAGCTGTGACTAATCACGAAGATAATAATTTTTGAAAGCAATTCACAACGCATATGGAAGCAAATAAAATTTATCCTCTGCTGTGACTAATCACGAAGATAATAATTTTTGAAAGCAATTCACAACTAATTGTTATACTCTCCAATCTCCTAACTCGCTGTGACTAATCACGAAGATAATAATTTTTGAAAGCAATTCACAACACTTCAAAGCTATGCATTTCCTTTGTTTTTGCTGTGACTAATCACGAAGATAATAATTTTTGAAAGCAATTCACAACAAAAAAATCGTGATCTGATATTTTTAAAGGCTGTGACTAATCACGAAGATAATAATTTTTGAAAGCAATTCACAACACGATGCCGATAAAAAATTTCAATTCAACCGCTGTGACTAATCACGAAGATAATAATTTTTGAAAGCAATTCACAACTATATCTAATTTTATCATATTCTTCAAAAAGCTGTGACTAATCACGAAGATAATAATTTTTGAAAGCAATTCACAACACTTGTCACCATTATATCAATGCAGTTATTGCTGTGACTAATCACGAAGATAATAATTTTTGAAAGCAATTCACAACGCAATTTAATCGTAGCCCTATTTGTTAATTGCTGTGACTAATCACGAAGATAATAATTTTTGAAAGCAATTCACAACAGGCTCGTTTTCAACTTCCGGTCCATATTCGCTGTGACTAATCACGAAGATAATAATTTTTGAAAGCAATTCACAACAGGATCTGATTGACACTTAAGCATCCAGAAGCTGTGACTAATCACGAAGATAATAATTTTTGAAAGCAATTCACAACACTTTTGCAGCGGTTTTCTTTCCTGGTATCGCTGTGACTAATCACGAAGATAATAATTTTTGAAAGCAATTCACAACCCAAAGTCAATATTTTTTCCATTCTTAGTGGCTGTGACTAATCACGAAGATAATAATTTTTGAAAGCAATTCACAACTAATGGGATGATGGGCTATGCTCAGGTTGTGCTGTGACTAATCACGAAGATAATAATTTTTGAAAGCAATTCACAACAGTTTCGGTGTAACCAATATTTTGAAAGTTGCTGTGACTAATCACGAAGATAATAATTTTTGAAAGCAATTCACAACAAAGGTTTTCTGCATAATTTTCTCCTGATTGCTGTGACTAATCACGAAGATAATAATTTTTGAAAGCAATTCACAACAATAATCTTTGTGAGTCTTTAATTTCTCCTGCTGTGACTAATCACGAAGATAATAATTTTTGAAAGCAATTCACAACTTGCAAGAACGCAGGGATGTGATGCTTTTTGCTGTGACTAATCACGAAGATAATAATTTTTGAAAGCAATTCACAACCTGTAACAAATGGAGGTAATATGTAATGTCGCTGTGACTAATCACGAAGATAATAATTTTTGAAAGCAATTCACAACTATTAGTTAAATCAGTAAATTTTATAACAGGCTGTGACTAATCACGAAGATAATAATTTTTGAAAGCAATTCACAACAGCACGAATTTATTGAAAGATGTCAACAAGGCTGTGACTAATCACGAAGATAATAATTTTTGAAAGCAATTCACAACTAAATAAATTTGCTCCAGCATCTCCCTCATGCTGTGACTAATCACGAAGATAATAATTTTTGAAAGCAATTCACAACCGAAAGTCCCTGATATAATATCCTGAGTAAGCTGTGACTAATCACGAAGATAATAATTTTTGAAAGCAATTCACAACTGGCGGACCACTTTCTTGTCGACCTTGCCAGCTGTGACTAATCACGAAGATAATAATTTTTGAAAGCAATTCACAACTTATTAATGAAAAACAATTTCAATTGTCTTGCTGTGACTAATCACGAAGATAATAATTTTTGAAAGCAATTCACAACGAGAAATATAAAGTTTGGGTAAGTAATTTGGCTGTGACTAATCACGAAGATAATAATTTTTGAAAGCAATTCACAACCTTGTCTTTAAAAATGAAACTAAAAAATTCTGCTGTGACTAATCACGAAGATAATAATTTTTGAAAGCAATTCACAACACAAAGTATTGATGAATTTTATCTCCCAAAGCTGTGACTCATCACGAAGATAATAATTAAAAATACCTCCCAACAAAAATATAAAGCAAGAAAAAATCCCTCTCATTAAGGGACCCGTTTTTTATGTATAAGGAACACATTCACAAGAGCAATATTCTCCTAATGACGGATCACATATGCCAATATCATAACAGATATACTTATATCCGGGTTTGCAATAACCAGCACCTCCTTTCACTTGTTTTAACTGATCTCTCGAAATTTTCTTTAAATTTTTCATAGTATAGTTTTAAATTGTTAAGTAATAAATATATAAATTATTCTCTATTTTTGGATTTAAAATAAAAAATTACATAAATTTCGTGAAAGATAGATGTAAATTTATGATAGAAGCGATGTTGGGTAAAATATAATAAGGAAATAAATTGTTTCAGTTCCCGTTTATTTATACGATGGTATAATCCCTAACGTTGGTAGGAAAAATTACATTTCTTGATGTATGGTAAGGGAAGACCCATAAGGTTTTTCTATTTTTGTATCCGAAAACAATAAACTTTTTAAACAGTTCAATAATATGAAAAAAATTAGCGTAATTGCATTAGTAGCAGTAGGATTGATGGCAGCATCATGTACCAATAAAGAAAAAACAGACACATCAGTAGCTACTGAGCAGGCAGTTGCTGAAAGTAAAGGTGAAGTATTGGCAGTAGATGCTACAACTTCTGTAGTAAACTGGAAAGCTTTCCACAAAGGAGGTTTTGCTCCACGTTGGGGAACTCTTAATGTAAAGTCAGGAGATTTAAGTATTGAAGGTGGACAAGTGGTAGCTGGAAACTTCAATATCGATATGACTTCTATTAAAGTTGATCCTGCATCAGTAACTGAAAAAGATAAAAAACCAGCAGATCTTGAAGCTCACCTTAAAAACCCTGACTTCTTTGATGTAGAGAAAAACCCGACTTCAGATTTCAAAATTACAAGTGTAGCAGACCTAAAAGAAGCACCAAAAGATGCTGTAGCAGGAGCAAACAAAACAGTAAGCGGAAACCTTACATTAATGGGGAAAACCATGAATGTGACTTTCCCTGCTAAAGTAGATGTAGCAGATAACACTGCGGCTATTCAGGCTAAATTCACAGTAAACAGAACAGACTGGGGAATCAAATTCGGAACTTCTGAAGCAGATCCTGCAGAATGGATGATTAGCAAAGACATCGAAATTGCTATTGATGTAAAAGCAAAAAAATAAGGTAATAAACTTTCTATAAATCAAGAGCTGTCTTCATCAAGGCAGCTCTTTGTTTATTCAATGGATGATTGTTAAGATTACCTACCTTCTGGTCTTATTCTTATTATTGCTTATTGCAATCAATTAAAAATCCATGAATTCTGAATGCGTACACAATATTCACTTCCCAAATACAGAGGGTTACCATGTTTTTCAGACCAGAATCCGTCTAATATATCTTGGCTCAGACAACGGTATACGGCAACACCTTTATAAATTTTGTGGTCATCACCTTCATAGTTAAAGTTAAGCACTAAGATACGGTCTTTATAAAATCCTGTACCGTTCTGTATATGATCGCCAATGATCCACTGGGCAATAATGCGGGCATTTTCATCAACTGATAAAACTAATGTACCTTGATAAGAAGCCTGGTCAGATTCTTCCTGATTACTTCCCTTTATAGAATAGGTTCCTGCCAAATCATGTACTGTCATCGATTCATTTATTATGGATGGCAAATTTAAAAAATCTTATTCTGATAAATATTATAAATATCTTGTAAAGCGTAAGACATTCATTATGGATCTTTCTCATCTATAAATTAAACTTTATTTTTGCAGCAAATTAATTTTAAAATGATTCCTTTTCTACTCATTGCCAACCTTATTACCTTCGGAGTTTTCGGATTTGATAAACTACAGGCTAAAAGACATCAATGGCGAATTTCCGAGAATGTTCTTTTAGGCCTTTCATTATTAGGTATTATAGGAGCAGCTTCGGGAATGATCATCTTTAATCATAAAGTCTCTAAAAAATCTTTCCTGGTTAAATTTTTCATCATCGTTTTAATTGATGTTGTATTGTTATATCGATTGATAAGGCATTGATTTAGAATATTTAATTTTTTATAAAATATTTTTGAATCCGGTTTTTTCTTATATTTATCATTCAACAATCAAAAACAATATAACTATGAAAAATCTAAAAAAAATGGGAAGAAGCGAAATGAAAATGCTTACAGGTGGAATTGCAAAAGGAATGGTAAGATGTAAGGATCCGGATACTTGTGCAGTGAGATGGGGATGGCCTACCGGGTTCTCCAGTAATTGCAATGATATGGACATTATATGTGGAAGCGCACCTGCCGTAGATCCATGTGAAACGTCTTTATGTATATAGCAGCTCAAGAGTGTTTTAGAACACTCTTTTTTTATGCCTCTGTAAACGTGTATTTTAAACAGAATATTAATTATTTATTTAATAGAATTGTTTTTCATTAAAAATCACTATTTTTGCACTCGTAAAAATCCTATATGCAAAACATTAGAAATATTGCGATTATCGCACACGTTGACCACGGGAAGACGACTTTGGTTGACAAAATCATCCACGCAACCAATATTTTCAGAGAAAATCAGGAGAGTGGAGAATTAATTATGGATAACAATGACCTTGAAAGAGAAAGAGGGATTACCATCTTATCCAAGAATATTTCTGTTACTTATAAAGACACTAAAATTAACGTAATTGATACTCCTGGTCACGCGGATTTCGGTGGAGAAGTAGAGAGAGTATTAAAAATGGCTGACGGAGTTATCCTGTTAGTGGATGCGTTCGAAGGACCAATGCCACAAACAAGATTCGTACTTCAGAAAGCTTTAGAATTAGGATTGAGACCATTAGTGGTTATCAATAAAGTAGATAAACCAAACTGTCGTCCGGACGAAGTTCACGATCAGGTATTTGATTTATTCTTCAACCTTGAAGCAACTGAGGAGCAATTAGACTTCCCAACATTCTATGGTTCTTCTAAGCAAGGTTGGTTCAACACTTCATTAGAGCAAACTGAAGATATCTTACCATTATTAGATGGTATTTTACAATATGTTCCTGAGCCTAAAGTAACTGAAGGAAATCTTCAGATGCAGATTACTTCTCTTGATTTCTCTTCATTCTTAGGAAGAATTGCAATCGGAAAAGTAACAAGAGGGGAGATCAAAGAATCTCAATGGATTGGTCTTGCACAGGCAGATGGTAAAGTTTTGAAAGGTAAAGTTAAAGAACTTTATGTTTTCGAAGGATTAGGAAAGAAAAAAGTAACTGAAGTACAAGCAGGAGATATCTGTGCTGTAGTAGGTTTCGATGCATTCCAGATCGGTGATTCTTTCGTAGATCTTGAGAACCCTGAGCCATTGGAAAGAACAGCTATTGATGAGCCTACATTGAACATGACGTTCTCTATCAACAATTCACCTTTCTTCGGTAAAGACGGTAAATATGTTACTTCTAACCACCTGAAAGAAAGATTAACAAAAGAATTAGAGAAAAACTTAGCATTAAGAGTTCAACAGACTGATGATGCAAACACTTTCTTAGTATTCGGTAGAGGTATTCTTCACTTATCCGTTTTAATTGAAACTATGAGAAGAGAAGGGTATGAAATGACAATCGGGCAGCCACAGGTTATCCTAAGAGAAATTGACGGAGTAAGCTGTGAGCCTTACGAATCTTTAGTAGTTGATGTTCCTGAAGAGTATGCATCAAGAGTTATCGACTTAGCAACTCAGAGAAAAGGTGACCTTCACATTATGGAAACTAAAGGTGAAATGCAGCACATGGAATTCGAAATTCCTTCAAGAGGTTTGATCGGATTACGTTCTCAAATGTTGACAGCTACTGCAGGTGAAGCTATTATGGCACACCGTTTCACAGAATACAAGCCTTTCAAAGGAGCTATTCCTGGAAGAAATAATGGAGTATTGATTAGCAAAACTACAGGTCCTGCTACAGAATATTCTATTGCTAAATTACAGGATAGAGGTAAGTTCTTTGTTGATCCGGGTGAAGAAATCTACACAGGGATGATTATTGGAGAACAAAACAAACCTGGAGACTTGGTAGTAAATATCGTAGAAGCAAAGCAGTTGAACAACATGAGAGCTTCTGGTAAAGATAAAGATACCGGTGTTGCTCCGAAAATCTTATTCTCTCTTGAAGAATGTATGGAATACATCCAGGCTGATGAAGCTATTGAGGTAACTCCAAACTTCATCAGAATGAGAAAGAAAATCCTTTCAGAAGAAGAAAGAAAAAGAGTTGAAAGATCAGCGAAAGCTTAATAAATCCTGATTTACAAATCAATATCATATAGAAAAGCCTCGAATTTTTCGAGGCTTTTTTTCTAAATAATCGGAAAAATTGTTTATTTTTTCAAAAGAATATCCGAAATATTAAAATATAATTTAAAGTAGTTTTACGGCTATGAAAATGAGTAAACTAAAACTTATCGTTTTATTGGGAGTTCTTGCGTCTTACAGCACCTCATGTTCTACTCAGAACAATGTTACGAAGACTCCTCCTGCTAAAAATACAACAAAACCTAATACCGGCAATACTACAACCCAGCCAAAACCTCCTGTGGCAGTAAAGCCTACAACAGGAACTTCAACGGAAGAAACGTTCAGAACCACTCTTCCTGAAATCAAAAGAGAGTTTCGTGGCGCATGGATTGCCAGCGTTGCCAATATCAACTGGCCGTCAAAAAACAACCTTACTGTAGAGCAGCAGAAAGCTGAAGCCATCAGTATGCTGGATATGCTGAAAGATAATAACTTCAATGCCGCTATTTTTCAGATAAGACCTTCTGCAGATGCTTTATATACAAGTAATATTGAACCTTGGTCTTACTTCTTGACCGGAGAAACAGGGACGGCTCCTTATCCAAGCTATGATCCATTGTTATTCTGGATCGAAGAAGCTCACAAAAGAGGATTGGAATTACATGTTTGGTTAAATCCTTATCGTGCTCATCATACGAACGGTGGTACGGTGAATAGGATGTCTATGGCCAACAGAATGTCTGACCTTGTAGTGAGATTAAAAAACGGGATGTATTGGTTTGATCCGGCTAACCCGAAAACACAGGATCATGTATCCAACGTAGTAAAGGATATTGTGAAAAGATATGATATTGATGCTATTCATTTTGATGATTATTTCTATCCATACGCTACTTACAACAAAGGAGCAGATTTCCCGGATTATACAACATGGAGCGCTTATCAAAAAAGTGGAGGAACCTTATCAAGAGAAGACTGGAGAAGAGATAACGTCAATAAATTTGTAGAGCGAATCTATAAAGAGATTCATGCAGAAAAAAATAATGTAAGATTTGGAATCAGCCCATTTGGAATCTGGAAACCGGGATATCCGGCAGGGATTGTAGGATCTTCACAATTTGATGAGCTATATGCAGATGCTAAATTATGGTTAAATAAAGGTTGGGTAGACTATTTTTCCCCACAGTTGTATTGGCCCATCGATTCAAAAGGGCAGAGCTTCGAAGCCTTGTTAAACTGGTGGCAGTCAGAAAATACAATGAAACGTCACTTATGGCCAGGTTTGAATACGGTTGAGATTAAAACTTATGATCGTCCAACAGAAATCAAGAACCAAATTGAGATTTCCAGACAAATATTAAAGAATGATGCAGGTGAAATTCACTGGAGCATTGCGGGATTAACTAAAAATCCGGGAATGCTTCCGACGCTGAAAAATGGTCCATACAGCGAAAAAGCATTAGTCCCTAAATCACCTTGGATTAAAACAGTTCCATTGCAGGCACCAACATTATTTATTAATGATAATGGGAGTTTTGCACAGACAAGATGGAGTGCAAAAAATGCATCAGAAGTTTTCCAGTGGGTGCTTTTTACTCAGTATGACGGAGTATGGCAAACAGAAATCTTACCATTAGATACACTTTTCAAAGATATTCCTAAATTCAAAAATGGTAAAAAACTGAATGGAGTAGCCATTAAAGCGATCGACAGACTAGGAAACGAAAGTGATTATATGGCTAAAAAAATCAAATAAACAAAAACTGAGGATGGTATTATAAAGCCATTAAAGTTTTAATAAATATAAAAGGGTTTAACGTAAAGTTGAACCCTTTTATATTAAATTATTAGTGTTCTTGAAATGGATTATATCGCATTGAGCCTAACACTAAATCTATCCACACTTTGTCATTTAGTAAGAATCTAAACACACTCTGATGCATATCTAACACCATTAATAAAATCAAGAGTTTCATAGCTCTTTTCTCTTTTTAAAGGAAATCTAATGATAGGATGAATGGAGTTATTATAACCAAAAGTAGCTTCCAACCTTCTTCTTCCTTCGTCCAGCCTTTAATTCCGGTTTCCTTAATCCGGACTCATGTTAAATAAATAAAGGGCTAACATTTTTCCCAAATCAGCCTATCATTTTATTTTAGAATAACTATAAATTATTAATTTAAAATAAAGAAAATCAATGTAATATGATTGAAATTTATCCTTTTTTAAGAAAAATAAAAACTTTCGCGGAATCATTTTTGCATGAATAACCTCATAATCACCAAAATATAACATTATGAATACTAACAGACTTTCCGCAAATGTGGAAAAAGCACTTAGTGATCAGATGAATAAGGAGATTCATGCATCACACGTTTTTCTATCGTATGGAATTTGGGCCGATGACAAAGGTTATCAGGGTATAGCCAATTTTCTTTATCGACACGCTCAGGAAGAAAGAAACCATTCGATCAAATTCATGGAATACATTTTAAACAGAGGTGGAAAACCTAAAGTAGATGCTATTCCGAAGCCTCCGGCTGATCCTAAAACATTGACAGCTTGTTTTGAAGGTGTTTTCAAACATGAAGTAGACAACACAACCGCTATTTACAAAATCGTAGATCTTTCCATGGCGGAAAAAGACTGGGCCACATGGAATTTTATGCAGTGGTTTGTACAGGAACAGATTGAAGAAGAAACATTAGCTCAGAACCTGATTGATAAATTAAAAATTGCAGGCGGTGATAGAGCTACAGACGAGTCTTTATTTACTTTAGATAAAACTTTACAGGAAGCACCGAACGATGTACCATTGGCTCAGAACGCCACAGGAAATAATCCGTAAAAATTATCGGTAAAGTAAAAACTGTTTGAAAATCTGTCAGAATGCTGGCAGATTTTTTTATTATGAAACTCCCTTAAAATTCACTATCTTTGCACGCTGAAAGTTCAGTAATCAATACTAAGGCCAGAAATGATAAAAACTTCAAACCTTACCCATTGAACTTTCAAACCCTAAACCTTAAACTTTGAATTTTACAATATGAAATGTGGAATTGTAGGCCTACCGAATGTAGGTAAATCAACACTTTTTAACTGTCTGAGCAACGCAAAAGCTCAATCAGCGAACTATCCTTTCTGTACTATTGAACCGAACCTGGGAACAGTTTCAGTACCGGATCAGAGATTATTTGAACTGGAGAAAATCGTAAAGCCTGAGAGAGTTTTACCAGCTGTAGTTGAGATCGTTGATATTGCAGGTCTTGTAAAAGGTGCCAGCAAAGGAGAAGGATTGGGGAACCAGTTCCTTGCAAATATCCGTGAGTGTGAAGCAATCATCCACGTTTTAAGATGTTTTGATAACGGAAATATCATTCACGTAGAAGGTTCAGTAGATCCGTTAAGAGATAAAGAAATTATTGATATCGAACTTCAATTGAAAGACCTTGAAACAGTAGGAAAAGCAGTTGAAAAAGCTAAAAAATTCATCAAATCCGGTAAGAAAGAAGATCTTCTTACTTATGAAACGCTTCAGAACTTACAAAAGTTCCTTGAAGATGGAAAAAATGCAAGAGAATTTGCAATGGATGACTTTGCAAAATCAGTTATTGGTGAAGTTCAGCTTCTAACGAACAAACCGGTACTTTACGTTTGTAACGTAGATGAAAACTCTATTAAAAACGGAAACGACTGGATTGGAAAGATTGAAGAAATGGCTAAAAATGAAGGCGCTGAAGTTGTAGTTTTAGCTGCTCAGATTGAAGCAGACATCAATGAACTTGAAACTTTCGAAGAAAGAGAAATTTTCCTTGAAGAACTGGGACTTACAGAACCGGGAGTAAACCGTTTGATTAGAAAAGCTTATGATCTTTTAAAACTTCAGACGTATTTCACTGCGGGAGTTAAAGAAGTAAGAGCCTGGACTATCGGACAAGGATGGACGGCTCCTCAGGCAGCTGGAGTAATCCACACAGACTTTGAAAAAGGATTCATTCGTGCAGAAGTAATCAAGTATAATGATTATATGACGTACGGTTCAGAAGTAAAAGTAAAAGAAGCCGGAAAACTTTCTGTAGAAGGTAAAGAATATATTGTACAGGATGGTGACATCATGCACTTTAGATTCAACGTATAAGAAAAATATTAAAGTTAGTTTTATAAAAAAACGCTTCCATAATTGTTTGGGAGCGTTTTTTGCATTCAGTAGACAAACTTAAACCATGAGAATTTTATACTGTACGATTTTTATCTCTCTTTTTTCATGTTCAAAGTCTGTTGAAGACCATTGTTTTATCAATCCTAAAGATAAAATCAATAATGAGTATAAAGAAGAAAAGCCTTATTCTGTAGAACAGATTCTTAAACATCAACCAGATTATCTTGAAATTGTAAATCTTACTAAATACAGGAATTTTAAAAAAGACAGTATAGAATCCAATCAATTTTTAATGAGTGATGAAGAATTGGAGAAGAAATGGAAAGCTCATGAAGAAGAATTTAAAATATTCAAAGAAAAATTTCAGGATGAGTTTGGGTTTTCCGGCCGACAGGAAGTAGGAAATACAACATATGCTTTAGGTCGTAATAATTTAGGGTATTGGTTATTGAAAATTCAGGATAATAAGCCTTCTGCTTATTTTTTAGGGCTAAGCTTTAGTCATTATTATATCAATAAAATTCAGGAGCAGCCAATGATCAAAGATGGATTTCTTCAGCTGGAGGGCAGTCTTGTAAAGTTTGTCGAGGTCGGTGGCTTGCCAGTCTATCATGATTATTCTGCGATAGAGGATGGTAAGTTATTTAAAATTAACTTGAAGGATTTGTTTAAAGATTCGGACAAGGATGGGTATAATGATATTTTCGAAAAAAGTTTTGGATTGAATGAAAATAGTAGGGATACGGATGGTGATGGAATTGAAGATTTTAATGATCTGAACCCTATGTTCCGATCTGAGAATAATAAATTTGCTCAGTTATACGAAATGCTGTTACCTCAATATTCCGGAATTGAAAATTTCAAGACTTTACATTATTCATTTGAGGTTTTCATAAGTGACTGTGATTATTTCCATCAGATTAATCCTTCCCTCAGAGTCTTGTTTTTACCTGAAAATAAAGAGAAACAAACCTACTATACAAGAGTGACTGATGTGATAGACCATGGTGTATCGAAGTTGAAGCAAGAAAGCAAAAAACCAGATAAATATTATATAGATACTTGGGGAAGTAGTTCCTCAACTGAATATTCCGCAGAATTTAAAGACGGTAAATGGATTATGGAAGTTATTATGTCTACTGTAGTTTAATAACTGTTTAAAGAAAATAAAAAGCACTTTCAAAACAATGAAAGTGCTCAAATTATAAAAAAAAACATGAGGTTCATGCTTAATCCAATGGCGGATGAATGATGATTTGACATCTTCTTTCAAAGCATTTTGCGCCAATAGTGGTGCAGAAACCTGTTGCAGGATCAATACATTGCAGTAGTCCGCCAGTGATTGATCGTAATTCTTTTTTGTTCAGCTTTTTGCCGTTGTTTAGGTTTTGATTTTCCATAATTTCTCTATTTAAAAAATGGACGTATTATTGTTATTCAAACGGAGCATGGGTATAGATAAACAGCCCCTTTCATTGCCTGTTTTTGTGCTTATGGTTCTAGCACAGGTCTGCACTGTAGTTCAGCGCATCCCAGCCCAAAAATTCTGCATTGGCCAGTCATAGGATCTATACACTGTCGTAATCCTCCGGTAATGCTTTTTAATTCTTTTTTATTGAGCTTTTTGCCGTTGTTCAAGTTTTGATTTTTCATGATTTCTTTATTTTAAAATAAACTGGTATTGTTAATCCAATCGAGGTTCAGGAGCATACCAGCATGCTCTTTCAGCACATCCTGTTCCTGTTATTTTGCATCGGCCTTTTTCGTCTATGCAAGAGAATGATCCGCCAGTAATGGTTTTCAATTCTTTCTTATTCAGTTTTTTTCCTTTATTCATTGCATTAGTTTTAGGATTACTCTATAGTGATGGGTGCTGGTCTGCATTCTTTTTGTCCGCATACAGGAGAAATAATGGTACAGCCGTTGGGATATGGAGATTCACATGGTTCATAAGGAGTTGGGCAAAGCACAGGCTCCATACAGTTTAATAATCCACCAGTAATGGTTTTCAGTTCTTTTTTGTTCAGTCTTTTACCAGACTGTAAAAAATGATTTTTCATTTGTTTGATTTTTAGCGAGTTAGTTAATTAATGACTAATGTAGTGAAAATATTCATTCATATATCACTTATTATAGAAAAAAAATGAAATAAACATTTTTGTTTTATTAAAAATCAACTTTGTATATTTGAATTTTACAACCGATTGATTATGGAGAAAATAGCGCATTCCTCATTAGAAGATTTTTACAGGGAAATGACTGCCAAGCTCGGTAAAAGCCTGGAAGATATTTTTCCCAAAGGACTCCATAAAGACCTCGGGCATTTTAACGTGTTTGATATAGCACAAACTATTGAACGAATAAAAACTACTTCCGAAATGCCTTATAACAGGCGGAAGTATTATAAAATAAGCCTAATCAGAGGGAAAAACAGAGCAGAATATGCTGATAAGATCATTTCCATAGAAAAAAACGCACTGTTGTTTGCCACTCCTAAAGTTCCTTACCACTGGATTCCGGAAGATGCACAGCAGTCGGGAAGCTTTTGTGTATTTACCGATGACTTTTTCATGAAAGAAACCTCTTATAATACTTTGGAAAATCTTCCTATTTTTCAGCCGGGAGCCATTCCTGTATTTGAAATTGATGATGAATTGGCAGATGAAATAGAACTTCTTTTTAAAAAAGTAAAAAACGAAATAGATTCAGATTATTTATTTAAATACGATCTGATCAGAAATTATGTCTGGGAACTGATTCATTATGGGCAAAAGCTGCAGCCTGCCACTAAAATCTCTATAACAAAAGATGCTTCCATGAGAGTGGTGTCTTTATTTATAGAATTATTGGAAAGACAGTTTCCCATAGAATCCATAGAGCAGAGATTACAACTGAGAACGGCAAATGATTACGCCGAAAGGTTGTCCGTACACGTCAATTATCTTAATAAAAGACTAAAAGAAAGTACCGGAAAAACTACTACAGAATTTATTGGCGACCGAATTATTCAGGAAGCAAAGATCCTTTTAAGACAAACCCGATGGAATGTTTCAGAGATATCCTATACGCTCGGTTTTGAAGAAATAGCCCACTTTTCAAACTTTTTCAAAAAGAAAACATCATTTACACCTTTAGAATTCCGTTCATGATTTGAATTTCGCAAATTTCGGATTGATTCAGGTAAATCTTTTCTGCTGTAAATGTTTCAACTTTGTATCAGTAAAAACAACCAAAAATATGGAAACAAAGACAAAAATAGCATTAGTAACCGGAGGCAACAGAGGTTTGGGTAAAAATTCAGCCCTTAAGATCGCTGAAAAAGGACTGGATGTTATCATTACGTATAGAAGTAATAAAGAAGAAGCTGAAGCTGTAGTTCACGAAATCAAGGCAATGGGCAGAAACGCTGCAGCATTTCAGTTGGATACAAAAGACCGTAAAAGTTTTGATGCATTTGTGGAAAAAGTTACCAGCCATCTGAAAGAGGCTACGGGAAATTCACGCATTGATTATCTTGTCAATAATGCAGGAACAGCTTTATATTCGCCCATTACAGAAGTTACAGAAGAGCAGATGGATGATATGATAGACATTCATTTCAAAGGTGTGTTTTTCTTAACTCAAAAACTATTGCCTTTCATTAATGATGGTGGAGGAATTATCAATATTTCTTCAGGATTGGCAAGGTTTGCAACACCTGGCTCTTCAGTCTACGGATCAATAAAAGCAGGAGTGGAAATGCTTACAAAATACATGGCCAAAGAATTGGGATCCCGAAAAATAAGAGCCAATGTGATCGCTCCGGGAGCCATTGAAACAGATTTCGGTGGTGGAAGAGTAAGAGATAATAAAGAGATCAATGAAATGGTGGCTGGTGCTACAGCTTTGGGAAGAGTAGGACTTCCTGATGATATCGGTGGAGTAGTTGCTTTCCTTTGTACTGACGCCGCCGGATGGATCAACGGACAACGAATTGAAGCTTCAGGAGGAATGTTTTTATAAAAAAGTATTAAGTCTCAGTATTTTAATTGATAGAACAAGAGCCGGTCATATGAACCGGCTCTTTTATTTTTATAATTATTGAATATCAATCAATTGGATCTACGGGTGTTGGTGGTTGACATTCTTTTTCTCTGCATCCTGGCCCATAATAATAACAGCGGTCTCCGTAGATTTTACATCTTACGTCTCCTCCTCCTGTGATCATTTTCAGCTCATTCTTAGCCAATTTCTTTCCTTTGTTTACATTTTGTTTGTTCATGGTTTTAATTTTTATGAATTTGTTTATTTCACTAATTTAAGAAAAATAGTTAAATAGTCGTATGGAGATAACTAAAATACAATGAGTTATATGTTTCATGGAGCTTTGTAGGAGGAAATTTCTTAAGATTTTTTTGATAAATATTCAATCGCTCTTTCCAATATTTTCGACTTCTTGGCGAAACAATAGCCCGATCACATTTCATGCTCATTTTTTTTTGTAAAATACTTTTTTGCTGATTTAAAATATTTAAAAAGTCTATCTCAAACAAGATAGACTTTTTAAATATAACATAAAGGTTGTCGAATTAAGGTGTTTTGCACTCCGGCTCCCCGCAAAATCTTCCGTATTGTATGCATTCTGCATAGCCTTCCGGTCTGCAGATTCTTAATCCGCCTTTAATCGTACTCAATTGTTTTTTATTCAATTTTCTTCCGTTAAGTTGAATTTTGCTTTTCATAGTTTAGATTTTATAAATGGTTTGTTATTAAGGTCTGCATATTTTTTGTCCACAATAAGGAGAAATCATAGCACAGCCGTTCTCATCAACATTTGAATGACATGGCTCCATATGCGGAAGGCAGATCTCCTGAGCAGGCATACAGTTCAGGAGACCTCCTGCAATGGTTTTTAATTCTTTTTTGCTTAGTTTCTTTGCTTTTAGAGATGTTTGATTTTTCATATAGTGGTATTGAGATGTATGGTTGTAAAATTAATTCCAAGGTTCTATTGGCTGGTCTGGTTTACATTGATCTTCGGCACACTTCGGATGATATTGTCTGCATCGTAGTGAAGGATCCAGGCACATCAAAAGACCTCCATTGATGCTTCTTAGCTCTCTTTTATT
This sequence comes from Chryseobacterium sp. StRB126, assembly GCF_000829375.1. Lineage (NCBI taxonomy): Bacteria > Pseudomonadati > Bacteroidota > Flavobacteriia > Flavobacteriales > Weeksellaceae > Chryseobacterium > Chryseobacterium sp. StRB126. The sequence continues at coordinate 3,416,695 of NZ_AP014624.1, read as the reverse complement.
AAGTTTCTTTCCTTTTAATAATGTTTTGCTTTTCATGATTCTGATTTTTAATGAGTTAGTTATTACGAATATATGAAAAGTTTCAATAGTAAATCACCTATTGAAGAAAAAAATATATACTATGTTCTTGTTTATCTCTGAAAATGAATGTATTCTCTAATGATAAGTTGAAAAATGCTTCCTGAGTATTTTGAAAATGATTATATTTTTGAAAGATTTTCAATGGCTCTCTCCAATGTTTCCTGCTTCTTGGCAAAACACAATCTGATGACATTTTCATTGATCTTGTTTTTGTAAAATGATGAGAACGGAACACTCGCTACTTTATGATTAATCGTCAGTTCACTAGCGAAATCAAAATCATTTTTATCCGAAATCTTAGAGTATTTTACTGCCTGGAAATACGTTCCTTCACAATCCAGGAGCTCAAAGGACGTTCCGGAAAGTCCTTTTCTCAGAAAATCTCTTTTCTCCTGAAAGAATTGATTCAGATGAAGATAATGGTCATCATTTTTCATATACTCTGCCAAAGCAAGCTGAATAGGAGTATTCACACAAAAAACATTGAATTGATGCACCTTTCTGAACTCATCTGTTAAAGCTTTGGGAGCTGCACAATATCCTATTTTCCAGCCTGTAACATGAAAAAGCTTTCCAAATGAAGCCACAAGAAGACTTCTTTCCCTGAGTTCAGAATATTTACAGATGCTTAAATGCTGTTTTCCATCAAAAACAATATTTTCATATACTTCATCACTTAAAATAAGAATCGAAGTCCCTTTTACCAATTCAATCAGTTCTTTAATATCCTCTTCTTTTAATATTTTCCCTGATGGATTGTTGGGATTATTAAGAATGATCATTTTGGTATTATCGCTTATCAGACCTTTTACAGCGGTCCAGTCGATTTGATAATCCGGAGCTTTCATTTCAAAGCGTTTTACAATACCTCCGAAAAGTTCAACGGTAGGCTCATAACAATCGTAGGCTGGTTCAAAAATAATCACTTCATCATCTTTTTTGATAAAAGCAGCAATAGTAGTGAAAATAGCTTGGGTTCCTCCTGCGGTAACCGTTATTTCCGTATCAGGATGATATACAGCCTGATGGCTGTTTTCAATTTTTCTTGCAATTTCTTCCTTTAAGCCCATCATTCCGCCCAAGGGTGCGTATTGATTAAAACCTTTTTTCACAAAGTGATCTACATTATTTAATAATTCGGAATCCGGCATAAAATCAGGAAATCCTTGAGAAAGATTAATCGCTTCATTTTCATTGGCAAGCTGTGTCATTTGGCTGAAAATAGTAGTTCCCACATTGGAAAGTTTCGATAAAGGAAGTTGTATCATAAAAACAGATTTTGTTGATACCGAATTTAATGAATTATTTAAAACGCTGTTCATTTAAATATTTCTATTATTATCAATGTATCTAATGTTGTAAAAATTATTTTTTTAGACCCCGTGATTACGGGGTTAAAGTATCTGTGTTATTAGCAAAATCTGTGAGAATTTTTTAGGTTGAAATCGCAATGACGCAAGGAAGTATTCAAAAAAACACTGGGTTTCCGCATTTTTCCAATCTATCTTCATCCTATTTTTAACCATTAAAAAATAACTTTAAACAGTTGTTTAAAAAAATGTAACTTTTTGCTTTTAAATATGTTCGGTGATGCTTATATTTGTTATGCTTAAAATAATATAAACCCAATGATCATGAAAATTAAGAAGATTGAGTTTCCGGCAAAATCCATTTTGGCGCAGGGAAAAGAAAAGTTTGATTATGCAGATAGCTTTGCAGGCGGACTGGTAGGAAATGGGCAGAATTTCGATATTACTCAAATCGGTAAAGCTTTTTTTACAAGCGGACCCACATGGGGGAAAAAAATGTTTGCTTTCAGAAACAAGATGGTGGGATTGTTCGGTTTAAAAACAGGAGCAGAGACCGATCCTATAAAAGAAGCCGACAATTTTAGCTGTGAAGTAGGGGAGAGCGTAGGTATTTTTAAGGTTTTTAATAAAACCAGTAATGAGATTGTTCTTGGTGAGGATGATAAACACCTGGACTTCAGGGTTTCCCTTTTATTTGATAAAAACCAGGGTGGGCAGGATGAAAATTCTTTAACGATTTCCACTACGGTTAAGTTCCATAACTGGCTGGGAGTATTATACTTTTTACCGGTACGTCCTTTTCATAAACTCATTGTTCCGGCAATGCTGAAAAATATAATAGGCAAACTGGAAGGTACTCAACAGTAATTTCAGAGGGTAAATGTAGGAATAATGACATTTATCCTTTATTTCTTGTTCAATTAAGTCTACTTTTTTGTGATACGAATCCTGATTTAAGGAAGAATGTTGATAAAAAAATGAAAACTAAAATTCGGATAATTTTGGACAATTTCGTACTTTTGTATGTTTGCTGAAATCATATATGTCACAAGAAATAAATCCAACCTACTCCGAAGAGAATATTAGAACCCTCGATTGGCAGGAACATATCCGTCTGCGTCCCGGCATGTACATCGGGAAGCTAGGGGACGGGGCCTCTGCCGATGATGGTATTTACATTTTGCTTAAAGAAATCCTGGATAACTCCATTGATGAGTTTAGGATGAGATCCGGAAAAAGAATTGAAATAAAGCTGGATGACGGCAAGGTTACTATTCGTGACTTTGGTCGTGGAATTCCGCTGGGAAAAATGGTTGATGCCGTTTCCAAAATGAATACCGGAGGTAAGTACGACAGTAAGGCGTTTAAGAAATCTGTCGGATTGAACGGGGTGGGTACAAAAGCTGTAAATGCCCTTTCAGAATATTTCAGAGTACGTTCTTTCCGTGATGGAATGATGAAAGCGGCAGAGTTTTCCCGTGGTATGATCAAAGAAAACTTTGATGAAAAAGAAACTTCAGACAGAAACGGAACTGAAATTTCATTTATTCCCGATGGTGAAATCTTCCTGCATTTCAAGTATAGAAAAGAGTATATCGAAAGAATGCTCCGCAACTATGCATACCTGAACCCGGGACTGAAAATATTATTCAATGGCGAAACCTATTTTTCTGAAAATGGTCTTAAAGATCTTTTGGAAGAAGAACTGGAAAGCGATATTCTGTATCCGATCGTTCATTTAAAGGATGAAGATATTGAAGTTGCCATTACCCATTCTGATAAATCACAGACGGAAACGTATTTTTCATTCGTTAACGGACAGAATACTACACAGGGTGGTACTCACCTTAATGCTTTTCGGGAAGCATATGTGAAAACAATCCGTGAGTTTTTTAATAAAAGTTTTGATGCTTCTGATATCAGAAAATCAATCATTGCAGCCATTTCCATCAATGTGGAAGAACCGGTTTTCGAATCTCAGACCAAAACAAAGCTGGGATCTAATGATATGGGACCTAACGGGCCAACCGTAAGAACCTTTATTATTGATTTTCTAAAAAGTAAGCTGGATAATTTCCTGCATAAAAATCCTGAAATAGCAGAGGGAATTCAAAGGAAGATTCTGATCTCTGAGAGAGAGAGAAAAGAGCTTTCAGGAATCCAGAAGCTGGCAAGAGAAAGAGCTAAAAAAGTATCACTTCATAACAAAAAACTGCGTGACTGCAGACAGCATTATAACGATCAAAAAGCTGAAAGAAAAGGAGATACACAGATCTTTATTACCGAGGGAGATTCCGCATCCGGATCAATCACGAAGTCAAGAGATGTAGAAACACAAGCGGTATTCTCATTAAAAGGAAAACCTCTGAACTGCTACGGATTGACGAAGAAAGTGGTGTACGAAAATGAAGAATTTAATCTCCTTCAGGCTGCTTTAAATATTGAAGAAAGTTTGGAAGACCTGAGATACAATCAGGTAATTATTGCAACCGATGCCGATGTGGATGGAATGCACATCCGTCTGTTGATGATTACATTCTTCCTGCAGTTCTTCCCGGATCTGATTAAAAATAATCACCTTTATATCCTTCAGACCCCATTATTCAGGGTTAGAAATAAAAAAGAAACAAGATATTGCTACTCAGAAGCAGAAAGAGTAAAAGCCTTGAATGATTTAGGAAAAAATCCTGAAATTACCCGATTCAAAGGTTTGGGAGAGATTTCTCCTGATGAATTTAAGCATTTCATAGGAAAAGATATCCGTTTAGAACCGGTAGTAATAGGAAAAGATCAGACGATAGACCAGTTACTGGAATTTTATATGGGGAAAAATACACCGGACAGACAGACTTTCATTCTTGAGAACCTAGTAGTGGAAGATGATACTGACATAGATAAAAAACACATTCTTAATGAAGTAAGCGGCCAATAACTGATGGACACCAGATAAGAATCACAATGAGATTAAGTAACCGTAGTAAAACATCATTTTATAACTTTATAAACACCCTATTAATGATGATAGCAGTGTTTGGAATCGTAGGATTTTTAGCCAATGAATACAGATTTAATGTGCTAGGAGTCGAAAGCTATTTGATGATAATTATTCCCATATTATTACTAGTAATCTTTCATCTTAACGGGCGACAGATTTTTGAATACGACAGTGATGGTGAAGCACTGCATTTTAAGAACAGGAATATCATTCCTTTTTTAAACAAACCTCTTCACGATGAATTTCCAAAATATAAACTGGTAAAATATGACGTAATCAGTATTTTCTTCATCAAAAGACTATACATTACCGTCTCGAGTAAGAATAATGGGTCTACCATTCTGAAATATCAGATTTCTTATTTAACAAGAAAAGAAGTAAACGATTTAAAACTCTCTCTAAATAAAGTTGTAAAAGCTAATAAAGAGAAAAAAGATTAATATAACAGATGACGACAGAAGAATATTCGCATGAGGGTGAAAGCTTGAAGAAGGTTTCCGGTCTCTATAAAGACTGGTTTCTGGATTATGCTTCCTATGTAATTTTGGATAGGGCGATTCCTTCGATATATGACGGGTTAAAGCCTGTTCAGCGAAGAATTATGCACTCTATGCGAGAACTGGAAGATGGCCGTTACAATAAGGTGGCCAACATCGTGGGAAATACTATGAAGTATCACCCTCACGGGGATGCTTCCATTACAGACGCCATGGTGCAGATCGGGCAGAAAGAATTGCTGATCGATACTCAGGGAAACTGGGGGAATATCTATACAGGAGATTCTGCTGCTGCCGCGAGGTATATTGAAGCAAGACTAACCCCTCTAGCATTAGAAGTAGTCTTTAACCCGAAAACTACAGAATGGACAAAATCCTATGACGGCAGAAATAACGAACCCATTGATCTTCCGGTAAAATTCCCTTTGCTTCTTGCACAAGGAGTGGAAGGAATTGGGGTAGGACTTTCCACAAAGATCCTTCCGCATAACTTCAATGAGCTTATTAACGCTTCTGTAGCTTATTTAAAAGGAAAGAAATTTGAGATTTATCCGGACTTTTTAACGGCCGGTTATCTGGATGTATCAGAATACAATGATGGACACAGAGGCGGAAAGGTAAGAGCCAGAGCTAAAATCACCCAGACAGATAAACATATGCTGGTGATCTCTGAACTTCCTTATTCCAAAACAACGAGTGATCTGATTGATTCTATCCTAAAAGCGAATGAGAAAGGAAAAATTAAGATCAAGAAAATTGAAGACAATACGTCCGATAAGGTTGAGATCCTGATTCATATTCATAATGATGTGTCGCCGGATAAAACAATTGATGCCTTGTATGCCTTTACAGACTGTCAGGTAACAATTTCTCCGAATGCCTGCGTGATTGTGGGTGATAAACCAATGTTCATGAATGTGTCTGATATTCTGAAAATGAATACGGATCACACGGTGTCATTGCTGAAAAAAGAGCTTGAAATAGAACTTCATGAGCTTCAGGAAAGCTGGCATTTCTCTTCATTGGAAAGGATTTTCATCGAAAACAGGATCTATCATGATATTGAAGAAGTGAAGACTTGGGAAGATGTTCTGAAAACTATTGACAAAGGATTAAAGCCTCATACCAAACATCTTTTAAGAGCGGTAACAGAAGAAGATATTCTAAAATTAACTGAGATCAGAATCAAGAGGATTTCAAGATTCGATTTAGATAAATTTAAAGAAAATATTGCCTCTCTTGAAGGAAAAATAGAGCAGGTAAAACACCATCTTGCCAATCTGATTGCGTATGCTATTGAATATTATCTGAATATCCAGAAGAAATACGGAAAAGACAAGCAGAGGAAAACAGAACTTAGAATCTTTGATACCATTGATGCAACTAAAGTAGCTGTTGCCAATGAGAAGTTCTACGCCAACTTTGAAGAAGGCTTTATCGGAACTTCACTGAAAAAAGATCAGTATATGTTTGACTGTTCAGATATTGATGATATCATTACTTTCAGAAAAGATGGTAGTATGAAGGTGGTAAAAGTGGAAGCCAAAACATTTATCGGAAAAGATATTCTCCACGTTGCCGTATGGAAGAAAAACGATAAGAGAACAGTGTATAACATGATCTACCGAGAAGGCAGGGAAGGACCTTATTATATGAAGCGTTTCTCTGTAACAGGTGTAACAAGAAATACAGATTATCCGCTGGCTTCAGACAAGAAAGGCTCAGAAACATTGTATTTCTCAGCCAATCCGAATGGTGAAGCGGAAACTGTTACAGTTCTTTTAAAACCCAATCCGAGAATCAGAAAGAATAAAATGGAGATCAATTTCTCTGATCTTGCTATCAAGGGACGTGATTCCAAAGGAAATTTGGTAACCAAATATGCCGTGAAGAAGGTAGACCTTAAAGAAGAAGGTGTTTCTACACTGGCTCCAAGAAGAATATGGTTTGATGATACGGTAAGAAGGCTGAATGCTGATGCCAGAGGTACTTTGCTGGGCAGTTTCAAAGGAGATGATAAAATTCTAACAATCAATACCAATGGAGAGGTAAAACTCGTTTCTTTTGATTTAGGAAACCGTTTTGATGATGAATATCTGGTATTGGAAAAATGGAAGCCTGAACAACCTATTACGTGTATTTACTATGATGGAGAAAAGGATATTTATTTCATTAAAAGATTCTTATTGGAGAATACTGTAAACATACAGACCTTCATGCCATCTGAGCATCCGAAATCATTTATAGAGAATGTAATCGTAGCGAATGATGTAACGGCAGAAATTATTTTTGCCAAAGATAAAGGGAAAGATCGCGATCCGGAAACCATTAATATAGACGAATTCATTGCTGTAAAAGGAATAAAGGCGATAGGAAACCAGTTTACGAAGTTTAAAGTAAAAGCCATCAATATTACCATTCCTGAACCTGTAGAAGAGGAACCGGAAGTATATGAAGATCCGGAGCCAACCGGAGATATGGATGAAGAAGGCGGAATTATCGGAGATTTGTTCCAGGAAGACGGAGCCAATGAAACTGAATAAAACGTATACTTAAGAATAAAATAAAAAATATCAGATGGATATATTGGTTTTGATTATTATTGCGGTCACTTGTGTATTTAGTTACATGGGATTCAACAATACGGCTTTATTTGAAAAATATAAATTCAATGTGGGAGCCATTACCAACCGCAAAGAATATATAAGGCTGATAAGCTCTGCATTTTTACATGCAGATTTTATGCACCTGTTTTTTAATATGCTTTCCTTATACTTCTTTCAGGGAGTGGTGGTTCATTTCTTTGGAGAAATTGGATTCTTAATTATTTATTTTGGATCAATGATCCTTGGAAACTTATTCAGTTTACAGATTTATCAGAAACAGCCTTGGTATTCCGCCATCGGAGCCTCAGGTGCCGTTTCGGGAATCATTTTTGCTTCCATAGCCATGGCACCGAATGAGATTAGCGTGAATTTCTTACCGGGATGGTTATTTGGAACTTTGTATTTCGGATATTCAGTATACATGATGCTGAATCCTAAGCAATGGGACAATCTGGGCCACGCGGCTCACCTTGGAGGAGCCTTTTTTGGGCTAGTGTACTCTATCATACTGCATCCGCAGTTGGCTATGACTAATATTTTATACCTTGGAGTCATGTCATTACCGCTGATTTATCTGGGATACCAAATTTTTGTCAGGAAGCGAATCGGATAAAAAGACTATTTTTAATCTAAAATATCAAAACCAGTGAACACATCAGAATTAAACAGTTTCATCGTGATACTTATCTATGGTTCATTGGTTTTGCTTTCTCTACTCAACATTGCCAATCCTTTAATGGGTAACAGGAAAGCCAATTTCTGGTTTGGAATCTTTCTCTTTCTCTGGTCCACATTCTGGTTAGATGAGATTCTTTTTCTGATCACCGGTTCGCCCATTGAGTTTCACTCCTTATTTCCGGTTCGGATCGTACAGTATCTTACTCCCATCTTTTTTTATTTCAGCGTATTATTTTATACCCATCCTTCTTTCAGATTTAAAATAACAGATGTAAAGTTTCTGTTGTTGCCCGTAATATTCGTGATATGTCTGGTATTGATTAGATTAGGTTATACCAATCCTTTTGAGTCTTTAAGCATCATTCTTATCTTGTTTCAGGCCTTGTTTTATACCTTACTTTCTTATATCACCATCAGAAAACATCAGCGAAAGATTCAGCAGTTTTCTTCCAATACCGAAGGAATCAATCTAAACTGGCTAGAATACATTATTCTTGTGATTCTAGCTGTGAATATTATCTATGTAGTGTACAATCTGTTTTATGACCCCAAATCATTAAACTTCTTTATTAATGCTGTATTTCTGTTTGTTATTTACTGCGTGGGCTATTATTCTTTGAAACAGAAAGAAATTTATCCATTGGAAGAAAAACAGCGTGAAGAATTAATCTCTATTCAGGATGATTCTGATTCTGTAGACGTAAAAAGAAAGCTGATGCCTAATGAAGAGCTGGAAAGAATCAAAACACAGCTTGAAAATATTATGGAAACACAGAAACCTTATTTGGACAGTGAACTGAACCTTATTAAGTTGGCTGAAATGGTATCTGTTTCTACTCATCATTTATCCTATGTGATCAATACCGGCTGTCAAAAGAATTTTTTCCAATACGTGAATGAGTTCAGAGTTGAACATGCTCAACAGCTTCTTAAAGATTCCGAGAGTAAATTATCCATTCTGGGAATAGCCTACGAATCAGGGTTCAATTCCAAGACTTCTTTTAATACTACTTTCAAAAAAGTGACCGGGCAAACCCCTTCCGAGTTTAAAAAATAAGTTCCGGTTTATAAACTTTTACTTATTAATCGTATTTAATTAATTGTATATCAATTTGTTGGATTGTTTTTGTTTTTTAATTGAAAATAGGTTCGTTCAGATAACCCGGAACATTCGAAGGACATTTCCACGATAGCTTTGTACTGTAAAATTTAATCTTATGGATACCAAAGAATCATATGCTGTGGTTACAGGAGCGAGCCAAGGGCTGGGAAAAGCTTTTGCTGAAAACCTTGCAGAGAAAAACATCAATCTTATTCTGGTAAGCCTTCCCGATCAGAGTTTAAAAGAACTTTCCCGGGAGCTTGAGGAAAAGTATCATATAAAGGTCCATTGCTATGAAGTAGACCTTTCTGTTAATGAAAATGTGATGAAGCTTACAGAATGGCTTAACTCGTCTTTTAATATTTATATTTTAATCAATAATGCAGGTCTTGGAGGAACGAAAAAGTTTACGGAGGCCACTTCGGACTATATCAACGCGATTTTGCAGGTTAATGTCACCGCCACATCGCTTATCACTCATCAATTACTTCCTAATCTTTTAAAGCAACCTAAGGCTTATATTTTAAACGTTTCAAGTATGGCAGCATTTTCTCCAATAGGATTTAAGACGGTATACCCCGCTTCCAAAAGTTTTATTCATTCCTTTTCAAGAGGGCTTTATGAAGAATTAAAGGATACCAATGTTTTTGTAAGTGTTGTGAACCCCGGAGCGATGAAAACCAATGCTGATGTTTGTAAAAGAATCGAAGAACAAGGCTTTTGGGGCAGGCTGACGCTTTTAAATCCGGATAAAGTAGCAGCTCGTTGTATTCAGCAGTTATTTAAAAAAGATTCCGTAATTATGGTCAATCCAATAAGCTGGCTGGTGATGAAAATTCTTCCGATATGGATTAAACTTCCCCTGATGACCCAAGCTATAAAAAGAGAGATCAAAGCATGAAAAAAGTTTTTGTAACCGGAGCTACCGGGCTTCTGGGAACCAATATTATCATTAAATTATTACAAAATGGTTATTCTGTTATTGCTCTGGTGCGCCAGAAAAGCAAGTATCTGGGCGAAGAAAATGAAAACCTGAAGCTGATTGAAGGGAGTCTATCTTCTGATCTTTCATCATACCTTACAAATATTGAATGTATTATTCATATAGCTGCAGAAACGAGCCAGAACCTGATTCGTTATGAAGACTATAAAAAAATAAACTATGATATCACTGTAAACTTGTTTTCCCAAGCAGAAGCCTGTGGAATAAGAAAGTTTCTGTTTATAAGTTCAGCCAATACCATTGGATATGGAAGTGAAAAACAACCGGGAAATGAAAAAGAGCTTCAAAAATATCCTTTTACAGACTCTTTTTACGCACAGAGCAAGTTGGAGGCTGAAAATTATCTTTTAGAGAACCATAAGAATACGGAAATCATCATTCTGAATCCTACCTTCATGATTGGAGCTTATGACACAAAACCCAGTTCCGGGAAACTGATCTTCTGGGCCTGGAAAAAGAAGCTGATCTTTTACCCTAAAGGAGGAAAGAATTTTGTTCATGCAGAAGATGCCGCCAATGGAATCATGAGTGCAATAGATAATGGGAAAAATGGAGAAAAATACTTATTAGCCCATCAAAATTTAAGTTACAGAGAGTTTTTCAGCCAGATCAATAGGATAACCCACCAAAACCCTACAATGATTCCCATTCCTAATATGTTGCTGAATATTTTAGGTTGGGTAGGAGATATCCTGAGAAAAGTAAAGATTAAAACCAATCTCTGTTCTTCTAATATGAAAGCACTTCAGATCCGAAATTATTATTCTCATCAGAAATCAGTGGAGGAACTCGGGATTCAATACCAGCCTATTGATAGAGCGATCGAAGATGCTGTTCAGTATTTTATGAAAAGCAATAGGAATTGATTTTCATTTCGTTAATAAAAAAACCAGCTTTTAAAAGCTGGTTTTATCAAATTATTTTGTTATGGTCTGAGTTACATTTCTGTTGGAAATAACGCAGGCTTTGCTACAGTTATTTGTACTTGAAATATTAACCTGTACCAGTGCCGGCAATGACCTGTATTCTTCCTTATTATAAGGAGCTTCAGTACCATTGCTTCCACCTCCTTTAATATCATATTGAACCTGGGCAACTCCGGTAAATCCACTCGCAGGCCTAAAAGAAAGCGCTCCGGTAGTGGATGAATAAATCCATGTTCCCTGGCTGTTGGTATAAACACCCCCTGTTATATTCGGAATCACAGCTCCATTGTTATCTAAAAATCGGAATGAATTAAAATCAAGGTTATTATATGAAAGTGTTGGCGGATTTTGGCCACCTGCTGAAGAATAAGCCGCATCATTAAGCAAAGGATAATAGGTTGACTTAATTCCCGGGCAACCTGCAAACAGGTCATCCGTTACTTCGGCAGCGTAAGGTCTTGTAACGCCTAAGTTTTTCAGTAAATGGATATTTTTGGCAGCTCCTGTAGAAGCAGCAAACCCAATTCTGAAAGTAGAAGGAGCTGAAGTATCCAGAGTTCTTACCGTAGTATTGGATATAGTAGTTTCAGTATATTTCAGAGAAGTTGGGTAGTAATAATTATCAATCACTTTCTCTTTCACGTTTCCGTGTTGTATTTCCAGGGTTATATTGTAACCGCCGGCAGGATTGGGAACCAAAACGACATATGCTTTACGGAATCTTATATCATTTTCATTTTGAGGAATTGTAGTTCCTCCGCTTTCAATACTGAATTGCTGAAGAGTCGTGTTTTTAGTGCCAATATATTTTCCGGTGTTGGTGTCCAGATAAGCAGATCTATTGTTACTGGAAGGGGAAGCATTGGTGGCTATACTATAAAGCAATGGGTAACCATTATATCCTGCAGGTTCAGCCGACGATAGATATTGGTTTCCACGCTTACCTCTTAAAGAAACATTGCTTCGCGCATTGGCTAGTGTTACTCCAAATATTCCATTTCTGACTCTTTCACTCTGGTTAAAGCTTGTTTTAAAATTTCCAAATTCATCCAGTCCTATTCCAAGATAAGCTCCTCTCAGTCCTTCCGTGGACTCTCGCCCTCGTACAAAACTATATCCTAATCCTCCTCCAAAATATCCGAGATTAAGCTGATCTTTAGGAATAGATCCGTCTACCAGGAATATAGAAATACCATCTCCTCCGTTAGTATTTCCACCATAAATGGCAAATTCAAATTCAAATTTAATTCCCTGATCACTTTTGAAAATCTTATCAGCCAGGATCACTCCTCCTGAAATGTTATTTACGCTGCGGGTCAGTCGTAATCCGTCTGTTGTAAAGGTTGCGTCATTCTGGACACCACTTGTTGCTACTTTATAAGCTTCCTGAGGCTGTAACCCCTGTGTAAAGTTGACAAAATATGGATATCCGGTTCCCTGTTCATTTTGCGCCTGAATATTTTGGACGAAAATGAGTAAGAAAAAGATAAGTAAAAACCTTTTATAGTGTACAATTGAGGTACTTTTTATCATAGCTCAATTATTTGACAACAAAAACAATATTGATAAAAGAACAGTCTGTAGCAGCTGCTTTTACATCATACTTCATTACACCATCATCAGAAATAGTAATATTACTGAATACATTAGGATCAGCATCAGTTACATAATAGTAAAGATCTTTGCTGGAAGGGAAAAAAGGAATGGATGCAGGGGCACTGGTACTTTTTGCTTTTGGAGATCCGAACTGAGTTTTATACAGTGAATATAAATCTTTAGTTCGGCCAGCTGCCGTGGTAGAAGTATCAAAAGAAACACTAGGCATGTAAAACATTTTTACAGCATTATTGCTAATACATAGCCAATCTGGACTGGTGGGCGTTCCCACATTCTGACTTAAACACTTCTTATCAGTATCATAAATAAGAAGTGAGTTGGCCGGTTTGGAAATAGCATCTCTTTTTGCAGTAGTAAGTCTTGGAATCAGCATTCCTTTATCTTGACTGTAAATATCAAGGGCTGCACTGCCGTCTGGCGTGGGTGTGTTAATCCCAATCTGTGCAAATGAAAATGAACTTACTAAAACGATCGGTAGAAATAATTTTTTAATCATGATGTTCTTAAATAATTTTTTATTTGGGTATTTTATGTTTTTTTTAGTGGTTATGTTTTTAGTTAGGACAATCTTCAGGAGGCTTAGTTCCAAAAAGGAAATAAGTATCTCTAACAGTTCATTGAAACAATGAATTGTTATGTTCAAAAAATGACATAATGAGGCCTTTTATTTCAAAAGCCAATAACAGATATAACAGTGATGTCTCATAGAGAAACATGCTCTGTTTAACTGGAAAGCCGAAAAAATGAATTGAGTTAAGTGACCGTGTAAGCCCTTAAATAAGTAAGATTCATATTCCCTCGTGTTTTTTGTAAATATACGAATAAAATACTTGTAGGCTTGCTTTTAGGAGGCTAAATTTTAATTTATCCTCAATGATTAATTTAATTATTATATTTTAGTTTAAAATTTTATATAATTAATAAATTATTTAGATTATTTTTAATGTGTAAATCTTTATGTTTTATTAAAAGATCTAAAAAAAAGCCATATTGACGTGTATAAATTGGAGAAAATATTGGGAAAATTCTCCTTTTTTTATCTAAAGAACTGAAAAATAGTCTAGTTTGAAAAATTAGCCAAAGCTTTATCCAACGTTTCTACAAAATTAACATGTCCGGTTTTATTACTTTCCAAGATGAAATCCTTCATGCTTTTGCTTTCATACTTGCTGAAATCTCCAACAATCGTCAATCCGATACGGTAATTAGAGAATTTTTGCAGAATTTCTCCTGCAATTTTGGTTTTCAGATCAAAGAAATCAGGAGTAATATTTTTTTCATAAACAATTACTTTATCGAACCCCTGATAATAGATATTTCCCATCAGATCCAGTCCGTCTTCTGCAGATTGAATGATGATTTGATCCGAAGAAACTTCAGCAATTTTTATATTTCCAGCATTGTGTGGTTTAATGACCATGGTTTCTAAGATGTAAGGTTATGTTTTTATGAGAGATAAAATTACTTATTTTCTGCCATAAATAAACCGGTCATTTTCAGATAAGTCTTTCAATAAATGTGCGTTGGTGAAATTTTGATACAATTCTAAAGTTTCAGGACCTAACTTTTGATTGATTTCTAAAAATATAAGGCCATTGTTTTTCAGGTGTTCTCTGGAATCCTCTGCAATTTTTTTGTAAAAGATCAAAGCATCAGAAGTAGGAGAGAATAGTGCCATGGTAGGTTCAAATCCCTTTACAGAATCTTCAATCTCTGTTTCTTCCTCAATACCTATATAGGGTGGATTAGAAATAATAACATCAAATTCTTCGGTTAGCTGCGTATTCAGATAATCAGCATGAATAAACTGAACATCAAGATGATGATAAATTGCATTACGTTTTGCCGTTTCCAGAGCCTTTTCAGAGAAATCTATAGAAGAGACTTCTGCTTCCGGAAAATGTTTTTTCAAAACCAAAGGAATCACACCGCTTCCCGTACCAATATCAAGAATCTTTAATCCCGAATTTTTATTTTCTAAATTTTGAATCTCACGGATTGCTATTTCCAAAAGTTCTTCTGTTTCAGGACGCGGAATTAAGACATGTTCATCTACAAAAAATGACATTCCATAAAACTCTGTTTCCCCAAGAATCTGTTGGTAAGGTCTTCCGGTTTTTAATTCAGAAATCAGAGAACACAACTTTTGTTCATCCTCTATCAGAAGTTCCTGTTCTGAAAATCTTCTCTGCTCAAACGAGTCAAAGCCTACTATTTTCTGAATAAATATTGAAGCTAAAAAAGTACTTTCCGACTCAGTATAAAGGTCGGAAAGTTCTGCTTTGAAGTATTTTTTTAATGCTGATATTGTCATTTATCTTGTGAAAACCAGTTTTGTATCGGTAGATTTTTCTTCATCAATTCTGTATCCTTCGTAGTTGAAAGCCTTTACATCCTCCAAGGTCTGAGCATTGGTTTCTGCACAGAACCTTACCACGAGACCTCTTGCATGCTTGGTATAGACTACAATCGTTTTCAGTTTACCTTCTTTCAATTCATAAAAATCAAAATCAATCACCTTATGATTTAATTTTTTTCTGTCGATAACCTTTCCATATTCATTGCTGGCCAGATGAAGCAGGATTTCTCCTTTTTTCATTTCAGTGTTCAGCTGTTCAGTAATCTTTTCTCTCCAGAATTCATATAAGTTTTTGTACTGATCGAACTCAAAGTGACGACCCATTTCCAGCCTGTAAAGCATCACTTTATCAGATGGTTTAAGAAGGCCATATAATCCGGAAAGTATTCTGTAGTTTTTTTGAAGATAATCTACAGCCGTTTTGTCAAGTGTTTTGGCATCTAATCCTCTGTATACTTCCCCTGTAAAGGCAAACATAGCAGGTGCAGATTCTTTAGCTGTAGGTTTTGATTTCCATTTTTGATTTCTTTCCCAGTTTTCATCAGCCAGCTTTGGCGATATTTCCATAAGTTCGGAAAGATACTTTGGTGATTTTTCTTTTAAATAAGTTTGTATAAAAGCTGCGTTTTCAATGAATTTAGGAGTCGTGGATTTCAACAGGTCCGTTGAGTTTTCTACATTCATTAATTTGGCAGGTGATGTTACAATTTTCATAATGTTAAAATACAGATAAATGTTTAAAATCAATAAAATTCATTGCCATCAGCGTGACAAAGTCAATCATAAAATGACAGACAATAAGAATTTTAATATTTGAGTATATTTTATAAAACATAGCAAAAACGACTCCAATAAAGAAAGGTACTACGACCTGACCAATGGTTCCGTAAGTGCTGTGCAGAATTCCAAATAAGGCGGCAGAGACTAAAACCCCAGCCAATGGACTGTTGTATATTTTCTCAATCCTGGGTTGTATATAGCCCCGCATCAGAAGCTCTTCTACAGCGCCGGCTGTAAAACATGTAAAAATAATTAAAAAATAATCATTTTTAAAAAGGGTGGTGAATTGCAAAATTTTGCTGCTATCTTCTTTATGAATTGCAAACTGAATTATTCCATTCAAAACAGTACCTCCAAAGACACAGACAAGGTATAAAACGATTACAGCCTTTATGTTGAATGCAATAGAATACTTCTTTTCTGCTTTAAGTAAAAAAGAACCCTTTTCAATAAAAAGACTGTAGAGAAACATGATGAGTAAGACAGTCCATAGGGCAATTCTGCTGATTGAGAAAGTATTTCCCGTAACAGTCTTTGCACCTGTAATCATACTGATAATAGGGAAAACATAAAGCATCACTATGCCTAGAAGCACAAATGTCAGTAGAATTCCTAAAGAATATTTTCCATTAAGCCCCATAAAATCGATCAACCATAACTGTTATGCTACACCAGAGTCTTAGACATCAAAGATTTTGAATTAAATAATTCCTTTTCCCTGACGGATCACTTCAGGTTCTCCGGAAGTAAGATCTACAATGGTTGATGCTACGTTATCTCCATATCCGGAATCAATAACGATGTCTACTAAATGATCATACTTTTCAGCAATTAGCTCAGGATCTGTAGAATACTCGATGATTTCATCATCATCTCTGATGGAAGTTGAGGCGATAGGATGTCCGAGTTTTTCAACAATGAGCTGAGGAATCGGATGATCCGGTACACGGATACCAATTGTTTTATGTCCTTTATAAGCTAAAGGTAAGCTTTTGTTCGCTTCAAGAATAAATGTAAACGGTCCCGGAAGATGGCTTTTCAGGAATCTGAAAACTGAAGTGTCAATAGGTCGTGTAAAGTCGGAAAGATGACTCAGATCATTACAAATTATTGAGAATTTTGACTTTTCCAGCTTTAATTTTTTCAGTTGAGCAAGCTTTTCCATGGCTTTTATATCAAAAATATTACAGCCAAGGGCATAAATTGTATCGGATGGATAGATAATCAATCCGCCATTATTTAATGTTTTAATGACTTCATTCACAAGATTTTCCTGTGGGTTGTCGGGATAAATTTTTAATATCTTTGCCATAAAACAAAGATACAAATAATAAAATAGTTTTCATAAAAGTCCTTTATTTAAAAGAAAAATTAGGATTTGTGAAAAATATTCGTACCTTTGCAATCCAATATCGCGGGATGGAGCAGTAGGTAGCTCGTCGGGCTCATAACCCGAAGGTCATCGGTTCGAGTCCGGTTCCCGCTACTAAGCAAGTGCTTTCGGTAAGCACTCTAAAAATACACCGCGGGATGGAGCAGTAGGTAGCTCGTCGGGCTCATAACCCGAAGGTCATCGGTTCGAGTCCGGTTCCCGCTACTAAACTAGAGAAGTAATTTGATATTGCTTCTCTTTTTTTATTTCCTGTTGTTAAGCTTTTCACCTATTTTACCAGATGATATAAGTTGATAGATACCTCTACCAGCGTCTTTGTCATTGCGAGCAAAGCGAAGCAGTCTCAACGTTGAAACATGTTGGAAATCGCAAAGTTGCTAAGCTTTTTAAATGCCTGCTGTAGTATGGCGCAAGGATTTTATCTCCGATAAAATTGAATATAGATAAATTTTCCCACAGATTTCACTGATTACACAGATGTTTAAGGGAGCTTTTGATTCCTTTTTAATGGCCACGTACCGTTTTATAAAAAACTCTCGCGGATTTTGCAGATGACGCAGATATCTGAAAAAAAATAATCGCCACGAATGCACAAATGATTTTGTTTACACATAAAGCCTATGTGTCTTAAAAAAAGATACAAAGGTACATAGGCTTTTAAAACTTATTTATTCGTGCATTCGTGGCAAAAAATATGGGTCTGTGTTTCTAGCTCCAAGAATACTGGGGGTATCTTTGGAAATTCAGAAGATATTAATCATTCTTCTTCGTAGCCACCACAGAATAAACCATAGGAATTTTGTCTTCCAAATGGGAGATTCTATACTTTTTAGGTTCAAACTCAACGGTTCCGTTGAAACAATTGTAAGGAGAGTAATCAAATTCATCAAGGCTGTTGATTTCTAGCCCGTTTTTGATAAGACTGTTCATTACTTCGCTTAATCCATGGTTCCACATCACATAAGATTGGTTGATATCGGCGTTTCTGTCTGCATAAGTTCCGCTTTCAGTTTCTACGATGGCTCCCGAATTAAAATATCTGTATCCTACAGTTTCAAAATTGTCATCAAACATCCAAACTACAGGATGGAATTCAACAAATATGAATGTACCGTTAGGTTTTAAAAAGTGGGTAATGACTTTTGCCCATTTGTCTAAATCCGGTAACCAGCCAATGGTTCCATAGCTTGTAAAAACAATATCAAACTGTTTATCCAGATGATTAGGAAGATCATAAACGTCACTGCAGATAAATTGGGCATTTGAATTGGTGCTACGCGCCAATTTTTGGGCACTTTCAATAGCTTTATCAGATAAATCAATCCCTGTAACTTCAGCTCCAAGCCTGCTTAGTGAAATGGTATCCTGCCCAAAATGGCATTGTAAATGTAAAACCGATTTTCCTTTTAAATCTCCTAATAGATTCAGTTCAATATCATTTAAAGAGTTTTTTCCTTTCAAAAATCCATCCACATCATAAAATTCAGATTTTAAATGGGATTCGGTTCTGTTATTCCATGAGTTTTTGTTAATTTCTATATAGTTATTCTCTGGGTTCATTTGTAGTTAGTTTTTAATGGATATGAAAGCTACTAATTTACATAAAATTTATGTTTATTTTAAATGATAAATTTGCTGTAATTTCCACTGCTGATATTCATCTCTCATACAATGAGCACAGGGACGATACCCATTTTGTAAAGCTTCAGATTCATCAGTAAAAAAGATTCGGTTGTCTCTTTTCATTCTTTTTCCTGATCTACAGTCAAGCAATCCGTAGATTTTCAGGTTTTTATTTCCACCCAAACGAAGTTCTCGTTTTCGGATTTTACTTCTTAGTTCAGAATCTGAGAGTTGTAAGTGTAGCATCATATTTTAGTAAGTAAGCTGGAGGCTGGAAGAGGGAAGTTCTTGAAGCCTGAAGTTTGAATATTGCTGCATTGTAATCAATTGGATTAAATGGGTGTTGTAAATTTTCTGTCTACCATTAACTTCCAGCCTCCCGCTTCCATCTTCCTTTCCCCTAGTTTTCCGCATCATGGAAAATAATTCCCAAGGCATAACGTTTTCCTGTTTTCACTTCACTTACACCATGTTTCATGTTTATCCTGTAATATCCTTTTGTTCCTTTTTCAGGTTTAAAATTGGTGGTAAATATAAGAACATCTCCTTTTTTAGGTTTTAAAACAAGGACTTTGGATTGTGCTCTTGGAATCTGCTGGGTAAGGACAAACTCACCACCTGTAAATTCATGTTCAGACTCGCTAAGCATCAATACGATCTGGATGGGAAAATAAAGCTCGCCGTATAAATCCTGATGTAAAGTATTGAAGCCTCCTTCTCCATATTTCAAAATCAAAACAGTGGTTTTTCGTTGATTGTTAGCATGGCATTGCTGTAAAAAAATCTGATGCTCTAATGGGAAAGATGTATCAATATTTAAAGCTTTGAACCACGTGTTAGCAATTGGAGCAAGATGCGGATAAATATTGGTTCGTAGGGTCTGAAGTAATTCCGGCAGTGGATAATTAAAATATTTATATTCACCTAGGCCGAAACGATGCCGCGCCATTACAACAGTTTTGCGATAGCCTTCAGGTTGATCATAATCGGAGACCAATTGATTACATTCATCATTTGATAACAGATTGGGAAGAATGGCATATCCGTTTTTATGCATAGATTCTGTAATAGACTGCCAATCTGTATTTTCAATTCTTTGGAGTAGATCTGTCATTGTTTGGGTTTTATAGAGCAAAGTTCTGAAGTTGTAGGGTAGTATAAAATCCAAAACATGCGGTATTTTGGATATTGGGAAATGTTTTTAAAACTGGGTATTGGCTTGCTGGACTATCCTTATAACTTAAATCTGGATGGTAAATATAGTCCTGTTTAAAGATACTTTTGCAGTGTTAATTAAAACCAATATAACAATGAATTACATGATTAAAAAAGCAAGTCTCGAAGATCTTAATGAAACTGCAGAATTGTTTAATCTTTATCGTATTTTTTACAGACAGGAATCTGATCTAGAAAAAGGAAAAGCATTTCTTAAAGAAAGATTTCTGAATAGTGAGTCAGATATCTTCCTTGCATGGATAGATGGAAAAGCAGTGGGATTTGTACAACTTTACAAACTGTTCCATTATACTAAATTACAAAAACAATGGCTGCTGAGCGACTTATTTGTACACCCTGATTATAGAGGAAAAGGACTTTCAGTAGCATTAATTGATCGAAGCAAACAATGGTGTGAGGAAACAGGAGCTTGCGGACTAATGCTTGAAACTGAGAAAACCAATGAAATCGGGAATACACTATATCCTCGTTGTGGATTTGAATATGACGGATTACACAATTACTACCACTGGTGGAAATAGACAAAAGATGAAAGTTGATAATTCTATTTTTTCTGCCATTAGTTATTTATACGTAATGATGAGTAGTATTATTTCTACAATTACCGACATTTAATTCTACAGCTATTCTTTTATGGGTAGAGTGCAGAGTCTTATTTTTGTACAGCTCTTATAGATCAAGGGTAGGACAGTTGATTCTATAGAGTTTATGCAAATTATCTCCGCCTTGATTTCTACTTTTTCCCCAGGTTTTATGATTAGTACCACAAAACTGCTTTTGGCGGGGATTTTTTGCTACAAAAAAAAGAGAACTGTTTTGCAGTTCTCTTTTTTATATTGTTAAAGTATAGGTTTTCTTATTGGGCCAATTGAGCATAAGGGGTTAATTTATTGTCATCACTCATAGTGGTTCCAAGGAATTCTCTTTTTTGGTCTGCTTTCATTCTTCCTGCAGCGTCATTAGCATTGAAATAAGCCTCGGTAAGTTTCGTTGCAATATCAGCAGGTTTGAACTCGAATTTAGTATCACCTTCTACACCTAAATATCCGTTCTTTCTGGTAAGGTTAGAAATATAGTTGCTATAATTGATGAATGTATTTCTAAGATATTGAGTATGGTATTCCATACATTTTTTAGCTTTCTTGGAAGAATTGTTCATGATACAGTTTTTCATATTGTTTCTATATAAAAACCATTCAGATTCTAAGATGCCATATTCTTTTCCCAATGCAGTTTTTCCGTTGATAATGATATTATTGTCGCCTTCTTTTGTAGCAATGGCCTGAAGATGTTGAATGACTAATGGAACTGTAGCTTCAATTTTAGATTTAGTATCCTTTAAGATGCTAAGATCAGCTGCCGGAGATTTTTTCTTTTGTGCTGTAGTAACGTTAAAAATAAGCAGCAGTAGTACAATCAATAAATTATATCTTTTCATGAGAAATTTTTAAGGCACTAAAATAAATATAATTTCCCGGTTTTAACAAATTCATTTTAATTTTATTTAATAAAATTTAACAAATCTACAATGTAAAGTGTTCATCTTTGTATAAATGACGGTTTTAAGCAATTTTTTCTGGTGTTTTTTTTGTAAAATTTCTTAATAATAAATAAAATTAATGTCTTTATCTGATGTTCATATTTAAATTGCGAAAGTATAAGTACATGATCTTAACTTCAAAAACTGATAGAATTTCCAAACATTCTTTTGAATATTTAGAAAGAATTTAGCATTCTCAACGTTGAAATATTAATCTTTTACAAATTCTAGATTTACTATTTATTTTAGAGAATGCTACCTTTTATTCATCTTGATCAAGATCAACTCTTATAAATTCTAATAAAAATCAGGTTTTAAGGTGAAATAAAGTTCTCTCTCTGTTTAGAATTATTACAAATAAAGTTATATTTGCATTCCATTTATTTTTAATAAGACTAAATAACGATAAAATGCAAGAAACTGCTAAGAAGAAATCCAAAGGTACCTTCAAAAAATATATTCTGAAAGCTCATTTGTGGCTAGGTCTGCTTTCCGGTATTATTGTTTTAATTGTTTCTTTATCAGGTGCATTTTTTGTTTTTAATGAAGATATTACTGCTGCATTACGTAAGGAAGACATCTTTCATGGGGAGAAAGATATTCAGCATAAGAAGCCTATTCCTTTGCATGAGTTAAAAGATCTCGTTAATGCCCAGCTGAAAAATGAAATCGTAAAAACAGATGAAGTGACCATTCCTATAGATCCTGCCCGTTCTTACCAATTCGGACTGATTAAGGGTAACCCTGATGGCTGGCATCACTTCAATAGCATTATTGTCTATAAAAATGTGTATGTAAACCAATATACCGGAAAGGTACTTGCCATATATGATGTAAAAAACAATCCTTTTTTTATCTGTATGGCTCTGCACCGTTCCTTGCTGCTGAGTGATAAAGTGGGTGGCACTATTGTAGGAGTAGCTACAATTATTTTTGTAGTAATGCTGATTACTGGTATTATCTTATGGTGGCCGAAGAATAAAAAGATGCGTAAACAACGCTTATGGTTTCAATGGGAGAAAGTAAAAGGCTGGAGACGTAAGAACTACGATGTACATAACATTCTTGGTTTTTATGCTTCCTTTCTGGCCATTATTGTAGCTATTACAGGGATTATGTATTCGTTCCGTATTACTCAAATATGGGTGTATGTATTACTTAATGGCTTTTCCTCTGCTACACCGGATTTCAGTAAATATAAAACAACAGCTCCGGAATCGGTAGAAACTGTAACAACCATAGACCGTATTGTTGAACAGGTGAAAATTCATTATCCTGAAGCCTATTCCTTTGGGGTTGATCTGGAAGACCATGCCCAAGCAGACCATAAACACGAGAATTTAAGCATTTGGATTAAAGAAAAAGAATTTACTTATGCCGAATCTTCCATGATGATTTTTGATGAACATTCAGGAAAGCTGCTGTTTAACCGTCCACACGAAAACAAGCCTATGGCTGAAAGAGCTACAGATGCTACCTATGATTTACATGTAGGAGCCTTCTTTGGAATGCCCGGAAAAATACTGGCTTTTATCATGAGTTTATTCTGTGCTTCATTGCCGGTAACCGGATTTATGATCTGGTGGGGCAGAAAAAATAAAAAGAAAACAACAACCTAAACCCATTATTCATGAAGAAACACTATATATGGCTACCTTTAATGGCGAGCCTGAATGCTTACGGGCAAACGGAAAGTCAAAACGATTCTTTGCAGACTGAAAAAGTTTCTGAGATTAGCGGCATTGTAGTAAAAGGAAGTAAAGCGGTTTTTCAGCAGAAAGCTGATAAAATGATTTTTAATGTAGAAAACAGTGTATTGTCTGATGGTACTACTGTATTGGAAGTATTGGGCAAAACCCCAGGTGTGGTAGTCTCGCAGGATGGTGAGCTATCCTTACGAGGTAAGAAAGGAGTAAGTATAATGATCAACGGTAAGCTGAGCTCTCTTTCATCTAAGGAACTCGCCAATCTATTGCGTTCCACTAATTCTACTTTGGTAAAGAATATTGAAATTATTGCCAATCCTTCATCCAAATATGATGCTGCCGGAAATGCAGGCATCATTAATATTGTACTTAAAAAGAGTTCATTGGAAGGGCTTAGCGGGAATTATTATCTGAACGGCGGAAGAGGTCGTAAAAACAGAGTTAATACCGGATTGAGTCTTAATTACACTCATAAGAAACTGTCTCTACATGGAGATTACAGCTATACTTTCCGTGGTGAGGAAGAAAGAAAGGATTTCAGTCAGGTTTTCTTTGATGAAAAACAGCCTCAGCTGATGACTCGCAGAACAGATCAGAATTCAGTGACCAATGAGCCTTTAACTTCCAATAACTTTAAAGTAGGAGCAGATTATGTTTTCAGTGATAAAACGACTATTGGTGCTTTATTTGATGCTAAAATAGGGAGATATGAAGATTTTTCGAAGGGTGAAAACAGAATATTTCAGCCTGTTGATAATCTGTTTGCCCATGTGCTTTCTGATAACAAAAGCAAAGAAAACTGGTATGATTATACCTATAGCCTAAAGGGTACGCATATTTTTAATGATAAGGATTATAAGGTAGATGTGGATCTGGAATATGAAACTTCACGTTTTACTTCCCGCCAGCATCAGCTTTCGGATGTGTTAGTGAATCAAAGGACAGAGAAATTTAATAATAGGAGAGGGAGTATTGCATCCCGCCTGAAAGTTTTCAATGCTAAGGTAGATTTCACACTTCCATTTAGTGAAAAGCATAGTCTGGAAACAGGACTGAAGTCTACGATAAAGTCTAATAATAATCCTTCGGAGTATTTTATACAACAGGGAGAAGAGTGGATCAATGATGATAAAGCAAGTAATGAATATGTATACAAAGAGCAGATTCATGCATTGTATGCCAACTACAAGCTAAATCTTACGAAATGGACCTTTCAACTGGGATTGAGAACGGAAATGACCCATACGGACATCAACCAGAAAACGTCTCAGGAGCAGCGAAAAAGAGAGTATACAAATCTGTTTCCGAGTGCATCAATCAAATATCAGGTGAACGATCAGCATGGATTCTATGCTTCATACAGTAAAAGGATCAACAGACCAAGTCACTTCGACCTGAACTCATTCCGTTTTTACGACGATCCGTTCAATTACTGGCAAGGAAATCCAAATCTGAACCCGGAGTTTACCCATGCTACAGAATTAGGATATACCTGGGGAAAATACATCATAGCATCAGCTTATTTTAGTGTAACCAATGATGTAATGACAGAAGTCTACAATTATCAGCCGGACACAGGCATTCTTGTAAAAACTCAGGATAATCTGAACAAATCTTATGTTTATGGAGCCAACATAACGGCTACTACAAAGCTTTTCAATTGGTGGTCACTTACATCTATGTTCAATATTTTCAACAATGAATATAAGGGAAATTATCAGAATTACTCGGTAAACAGTTCACAGCTGGCATTTACGCTCAATGCCCAAAATAGTTTCAACATTATTCTATGTATTTCACGAAATTGAAAGGCTATGATTAGTCATAGAGTTTATCAAATCTTGCAAAACCTGAAATATTATCCGGAAGCTTCATCCCTTTAGTTATTTTATCAGTCTGTAGATCATAGATCCATACATAGTTTCCTCCTTTACTAGCATTTACAGCAATATATAATTTTTTATTCTGAACAAATACGGCTTGTTCATAAGGCTCATCTCCAGGCAGCTCGTCCAATACCCTAACCAACTGTTTGGTTTCGATATCTACGATAGCATAGCGGCCATTATAAGCGTTACCTAATGCCGGATCGCGATATAGAATCAACATCTTATTATTCCCAATGTAGTCGATCATTGTTTCCAGAGTTTTACCTCCCACAAGATCTGTAAGATTGATCTGATAGGTTGCATCAGGTGAAGTAGCTCCTTTAAGCGTTCTGAAAAGCTGAATTTTGCTTGTTCCGGCTCCTACACGTGGAAAGCAAGCATAATAAAAGGCTTCATTATCCTTTCTGAAAGCGGTTTTAAAATAGGGAGAACCATTAGCAACACCAGAACTTCGGGGATCACTTACTGAGTGTTTTACTTTGAAGGTATTATAATCGATTACCGCAAAGTTGTAATATTCAGGAGTAATCCATTTTCCATTACGGTAGCTATACTGTAAATAGATTTGTCCGTCCATATAGGTCATAGAGCCCAATGTATAGAAGTTATAAGCATTCGGGAAAGGTTGAAATCCTTCAATCTCACCCTGCCGAATAATGCTAAGATCTGAGGCATTGAAAACTGTATAACGGATATGCTGACCATCGCCTGTCTCTCCAACCAATACTAAAGTATTATCATCTACCCATACATAGCTGGAAATATCACTGATATAGGCATAAGGAACTTCTTTTGCAGTAGTGAGCCTGTCCTGTGTATATTTAAACTTTTTGAAGACTCCCTGATCTGTTTTGTAGTTGTAAATAAAACCATTTTTTACAATGTATGAGTAGGTTCCTTTAGAGTTAATTTCGTCACCTTCTTTGGTAATATCCATAGCACCATGGGTAAGGTCATTGGTAGCCGTCATATAGTGTACGGTATTAGGCCAGCTTCCTAAAGCGGAAAGAAGGAAATATTTATAGTCTTTTTCACCGCTTCCGGAACTTCCTGCATCTGGTTCACGTTCACAACCAATGATGGTTAAACATGTAAGTAATAAAAGTATACTGTTTCTGAAATATTGTGTCATGGTCTTTTACTTAAGTAGGTATCTGAATTTTATATAGAAAGCACGGCCCTGCTTCTGAAGTTTGAAGTTATCATAAGCCAGTGCATCACTAAGATTGGTTACATCGAATGCCAAGTTGTATCTTCCATTTTTCATAGAGTAACTTATTCCTATGTTGTGAAGGGTTTGTCTTGGGATAATTGGAATGTTTCTTGGGTTTCCGTAAGTTTTCCAGTTCTTGTAGAACCACTCAGTCATTTGTAGTCCGTAGTAAAGCTCTACACGGCTGTCTTTCTGAAACCAGTCGTCTTTACCGATGCTTACATTCACATTTCCAAATAGCCAAGGCTGGTTAGGAACATCTTTTTTGTAAGTTGCTGAAATAACATTTTCGCTGTTGTTGGCAAATTCTGTATTGTCATAAGCTTTGTTGTAGCTTACATTCATTAGCACATTCAAAAGCCTTTTATATTGATAACTTAGTTCTCCTTCCAATCCACGGGTGAAAATATTGGAAAGGTTTTCATATTTGAAAGTACTGTTGTACAAATTAGGAACAGTGAAAATAAAGTCCTTTGTATCGCGAATGTATCCCGCTCCTTCTACACGGAAAGTATGCTGGCCCCAATGGTGGCTGTAGTATAATCCTACATTAATATTGTTACTGGTTTCAGGCTTCAGGTTCATATTACTGGTTATAGCAACACCATCTCCGAAGATTTCCTGTGGTTCTACTAAACGGTAAGAACGTTCAAATGATCCTTTAAGTCCCAGCTCATTCGTGATTTTTACACTGGTGGCAAAACCGTAACCCCAGTTACTGAAATTATCTTTTACCGGATTATCAGTTCTGGTTACCTGATCGAAAACCATTTTTTGAAGTCCTACCTTATAGTATTTAACAAAGAAAATATTGGTCCAGTGTTTATTGAAAAATTCCTGTTGATAAGCCATAGATAAGATCTGCTTGGTCATCTTTGCTGGAACTACATTATCTTTCTCTTCCTCCAGTTTATTGAAAGTGGTATTTTTAAGATAATCGAGTACATAGTTGAAGATCAGTTTGTGATGGTCAGTGATTCTGTAAGTTGCTCCTGCCTGTGAATAAAGACGGTCTTCGTACTGCATCATTATACTTCTGCCTCCTTTTTCGCTAGTAGCGGAAGGTTCGAAAGTACCATCCCAGCTATATTTACGCATAAGGGTATCGGTTGCTTTCTGAACACTTTTAGAAAAACCTGCGTATACATTTACATCCAGATGATTATTGAGGAGGTTCGTTTTTTTATACTTCATAAAGTAATTATGAGCTTCTCCGCTTTGTTTTACTCCACCATACACTACGTCCTGGTTGGAGCCTGTTTGTATCTGTTTGTCGAAAACTGATTGTGATGCCCCTATAAAAAAAGAATCTGCCCAGCTTTTGTTTTCTAACCCAAGTTCTGCCATACCAAAAACAGATTGATAACGGTCATTAAATCGTTTTAAATTTCTGGACTCGTATTCATTTTTGGCAGGATTCCAGATTTTCATATCTTTCATCAGATAGTTGTTATCCGCGTGGTTATAAAAACTGTTGATGCGCAAAATAATTCCTGTTTTATCATCTTTAAACTGTCCATTCAAATTGATCCGTTGTGTATTAAAAGATCCCACACTTATACCAGCATCCAGATAGTTTTTGCTGCTTCCGGGAGTAATAATGTTGACAGCTCCACCCATAGCATCTGTACTCAGATGAATAGGAACAACCCCTTTATAAATTTCTACACGATCCGCCATATTTACAGGCAATGTACTCAAATCTACACCTTTGCCAAGCATTTCCAAAGGAACGCCATCTATAAAGAATTTCACGGCTTTACCGGACATTCCGTTAATAGAGAAGTTATAATCCGAACCTACACCTCCTTGCTGGCGAACTTTAATTCCTGTGGTTCTGTTCAGAACCTGATTAAGATCGGCTGTGGTATTGGCTAACTTTGCAACATCTATAGCATTAACAGTAAAAGCACCGTCCCGCAGTGCTTTTACTTTACCCTTGCCGTGTACGATAACTTCTTTTACAACCGATTGATCTTCTTCTAATTGAATGCTTACCGGGGAGCCTTCACTACCAAAGTTTATTTTCTTAATGAATTTTTTATAGCCATCCAGACTGAAAACAAGAGTCGCATCTCCCTTTTTGTAATGGATTCTGAAATTTCCGTTTTGATCGGTTTGTGTTTTAATTTTTGTATTTTCAACAAAAATGATTACTCCATTTAAGCCCTGTTTTTTGTGATTTTGTACAACTCCCTGAATTGCTAAACCATTATCCTGGGCGTTAATGTGAGAAATTGAAAGAGTAAAAATGAGAAAAATAAAAATTCGCTGATATAACTTCATTATTTATAATTATTATAAATAGCAAAATTAAAGTATCCTTATGAATCGTCAAAGAAAACAATCTTTTTATTTTTAATTATTCTAATTAATATTATTGTTTATTGGTATTTGAAATTAACTAAAATTTGTAATTAATTAAAAATCAACTGATAAAATGTATAGCATGTATTTTAGTTTCTTTTCCATATGAAAAATATCATCTATTGCAGATAGTCCTATTTTGCGTATGTTATCAATTTTAATAGGATTGTGGTGGAAACTTAATATTAAACTTATCTTTTTTGAGTTTTAACTTATTTATTCTCACAAATTTTCAATCCTTCTGTGATAAAATTGGCATATGAAATTTTTAAGCCAGCTACGTTAAGATCATCCAGCCACATTTTCTCGATTTTGCTTATAGAAGGATTATTATAGGAACTCCCTTTGCAGAGCCATTATGCGCATAGGTTTTCCATTACTGCTCTTACAGTAAATATTTTAATATCCTGAATCATATGCTTCAGTTTCATCTACAGAGAATGTTTTTTTTCCAGATATTCTTCTTTGGTAAATTTCAAAATATTGCGTGGAGTAGGACCGCATCAAGAAATGGTAATTAACAACAGTAAGAAATAGTATAGTGTTTTCATAAGTTAGAATTTATCCAAATATAATATTGAGTCTATTGTGTTTATTATAGATTTCCGTAATGACTTATGAGAATTTCAATTTAAAGATTTGATTTTTCTGTCAATTAATAATTGAAATTCTTATTTTATTAAAAAAACAATATATTTGAATAAAAATTATTATGTTGATTTACAATTGTTTAAATAGTGAATTTAGTTTATCACTAAAGAAATAGTTGTCGGAATCAATTTTATTTCTAGATTTGTATAACTAATTTATTAGTGATATAGGAATTGCAATTTATAGATCATTTTAATAGTAAACAAAAGGATATGAAAAACCAGACTTTAACAAAGGCAGAAGAACAGGTAATGCAGTATGTATGGAAATTGGAAAAAGGATTTCTTAAAGATATTCTTGATCTGTTTCCTGAGCCAAAACCGCATACCAATACCGTTTCCACGATCTTAAAAGTATTAAAGGATAAGGAATTTGTAGACTACAGTGTACACGGAAGACAGCATGAATATTTCCCGTTGGTCACCAAAGAGCAGTACTCAGGAAAGACCATGAAGAGCCTTGTAAAAAACTATTTCAAAGGGTCCTATAAAAGTGCTGTTTCATTTCTGGTAGAAAAGAATGAAATGACGGTAGAAGACCTCGAAATGTTATTAGACGAACTTAAAAATAAAGACTAATAACTATGGAGACTATACTTCTATACTTTGGAAAAGTAATTTTATGTTCAGGTGTAATGTTTCTGTATTATCAGTTGTCTTTAAAAGACAAGACATTCCATCACTATAACAGATTCTATCTTCTGTTGGCAATTGTAATATCACTGCTGCTGCCGCTTATTAAAGTGGATGATTTTACGATAGAAGTCAATAGTGATGTGTATTTGCTGCTGGATAAGATTCAAAATTATAACACACAAAAAAACGTAAGCAATGGTAACCTTTATTTTAACATTATTTTTTCAGCTCTGGGACTGGTTTCTCTCTACCTTTTAGGGAAGTTTATCTACGGGATCTTCAAGATTCAGCAGTTTAAGGGACAGTTTCAGAAAGAAAGTTTTGACGGGATTAATTTTTACCGTACAGACCTGACAGAAGCTCCGTTCTCATATTTTAAAAACCTTTTCTGGAAGAATACCATTACATTGGATTCAGATATTGGGAAACAGATTTTAAAGCATGAGATGGTTCACATTGAACAGAATCATTCATTTGATAAGATTCTTATTGAAGTGGTTACAGCCATTTTCTGGTTCAACCCTTTCTTTCATATCATTAAAAGAGAAATTAGTTTAATTCATGAATATCTGGCTGATAAGAAAGCCGTAAAGAATTCGGACACCAAAGCATTTGCGCAGATGCTTTTAGCAAGCCACTTTTCCGGAACCCAGTTGCCTGCTGCCAATCCGTTTCTAAGTTCAAACCTTAAAAAAAGACTTAAAATGTTACAAAAACCAAAAACCAAATTCGGGTATGCGCGTAGAATTCTTGCATTGCCGGTTTTATTCACTGTAGCTTTTGCTTATCTGGTAAACGCTAAGAACAGAGAGATTGAAGAAACGAACCTTTCTATTCAAAAAATAACTTCCGAGATCAAAAAAGATACGGTAAAAGAAAAAGAAGAAAAAAAGGAAAACAAAGAAAGACCTCACTCTGAAGAATCTGAAAAACAACTGGCAGAACTTCAGAAAAAAATGGAAGAAAAACAGAAAGAGCTAGATAAATTAGATCCTGAAAGTGCTGCTTTTGACAAGAAAATGGAGGAGATAGATGAATTGGTTTCTGCTATGACTGAAATTACAGATGAATCTAGCAAACAAGTAGAATTGTATTTTAATTCAGCTGAATGGAAAAAGCAAATGGCGGATCTTGAAAACATGGATCCTCTTGATAAAAAAGAAATTCGCAGAATAAAAAAAGAAACCGAAAAAACGAGAAGAGAAGCTGCAAGATCTGAAAGGGAACTACCGGTTTCTCCTACACCACCCAACGCACCGGAAGAGCCCCAAACTCTAAAAGTGATTTATTTAAAAAATGGTACAGTACATTATAATGATCTGGGGCCTAAAGAAAAAGAAGAGGTGCGTAAAGCAATGAGGGAAGCTAAAAAAGCAATGAAAGAAAGTGCAAAAGCAATGGAGGAGAGCCAACAGGCTATGATAGAAAGCGGTAAAATAAAAATTGATGCAAAAAAGGTAAGAGCAGATGCAGAAAGATATGCTGCGGAAAGCATGAATGATCTTAAGGAAATCAACTTTACCAAAATAGGAAACTCCTCTAGAGTTATTGTAATGAATGCTGATTTCATTAAAAAAGATGGTAATGGGAACATCTCAATGAATGGCGTGAAAAAGTTCAATATAAGCGGTACTGATGATGTCATGTACAAATACTATATTGATGGTAGAGAGGTTTCTAAAGAAGATATTAACCGTTTAAATCCTTCAAATATTGCGAGAATTATGGTTAACAATCAGAAAACAGAAGAATTTAAGAAAGTAGAAATAAAAGTTGAGATAAAGAAATAAAGTTCCACTAAGAGCTTTGTTGGTTTTATATTCACAAAGCTTTTTACTAACAAAGAATACAATTATGAAAAAAAATTATTTGATTTTATTAGTTTTTATAAGTGTCTTGGCCAATGCCCAGATCAACAGATTCTTTTATGACTATAAATATATTTTGGATTCTACCAATAAAGCGGACGTGAAGAGTGATATCATGCTCCTTGACATTGATAAAAACGGGTCCAAATATTACAGCCGCGAAAAGTATGTTTCCGACTCAACAATAAAAGCAGATATTGCCAAGCAGATGAAAGGAGGATTCGAAGGAAGCCTTAATATCAAAAAAAATATGAAACCGGGAACAATTTTTACAACCGTCATAAAAAAGTACCCGGAGTATAGTATTTCTTTTTCTGAAAAAATAGGGAATACCACTTATAAAATAGCAGAAGATCAAAAACCTGAATGGAAAATTCTGCCTGAAAAGGAGAAAATTGGTGAATATAATACTCAAAAAGCAATTACCAATTATGGAGGCAGAAGCTGGACCGCCTGGTTTTCTACAGATATCCCATTCCAGGACGGACCTTATAAGTTCTATGGATTACCGGGGCTTATCATTAAAATTGAGGATAAGACAGGTTCTCATATAATGACCTTAATTGGAAACAAAAAAACAGAAATCTTATCAGCAGAAGATACTCAGATACCAGGCCTCACCGTGAACGGTTTAGGAGACAAAGAAATAGAGGTCAGCAAAAAGCAGTTTAAAAAAGCCTTTAAGGATTACCTTACTGATCCTACAAAAGATCTTAAGCAAACCATGAGCACTCTTCCTGCAGGTGCTACTATACAAATGACAAACCAGAATGGGAAAAATATTGATGTGAATGAATTGTATAGGAATATTGAAAAAAAAGCAAAAGAAGAACGGTTAAAAAATAACAATAAAATAGAACCGGACCTGTATAAATAGTAAACAGTGTTCAGTTCGATAAAATACAGCATGATTATTAGTCATGCTGTATTTTTTTATTATGTATCTTTAAGATTCGAATGAACTTAACCTAAACAGTATGACAGAAAAGGAAAAATGTGCTGTCGGACTTTTATACAATGCCAATTATGATCAGGAGCTGATTCAGGAACGTATAGTCTGTAAAGATCTATGTCAGGAATATAACGGATTGAAAAATTCCGATGCTGAAAAGAGAGTGGAAATAATCCGTAATATTCTTGGTTCGGTTAAGGAAAATATTTGTATTGAACCTATGTTCTGGTGTGATTACGGATATAATATTGAGGTAGGAGAGAATTTTTATGCCAATCATAACCTTGTTATTTTAGATTGTGCTAGGGTAACATTTGGAGATAATGTCTTTATTGGACCCAACTGTAGTTTTTATACAGCAGGACATCCGCTTGATGCAAAACAGAGAAATGCAGGACTGGAATATGCTCATCCCATTACAGTAGGAGATAATGTCTGGTTGGGTGGAAATGTAGTGGTTTTACCCGGCGTTACCATTGGAAATAATACGGTAATAGGAGCAGGTAGTGTGGTTACCAAAAATATTCCGGAGAATGTTGTTGCTGTTGGAAACCCTTGTAGGATTGTGAAAAATATTGAAGAGAACGAATAGAATAAAATCCCAGAACCAAGTTCTGGGATTTTTATATTTGAGTAACAGTCAGTAATTAAGATAATTTCTGAGAATCAGCAATAAACTGAGCCAATCCGCTGTCTGTTAATGGGTGCTTTAATAAGCTCAAGATTGGAGGAAGTGGAGAGGTAATTACATCTGCTCCAATTTTAGCACAGTCGATAATGTGCATTGAGTGACGGATAGAAGCAGCTAAGATTTCAGTTTCGAACATATAGTTATCGAAAATTAATCTGATCTCTTGGATTAGGTTTAATCCATCTGTAGAAATATCATCTAATCTTCCAAGGAAAGGAGAAACATAAGTAGCTCCTGCTTTAGCTGCTAAAAGAGCCTGTCCTGCAGAGAAGATCAATGTACAATTGGTTCTGATTCCTTTGTCAGAAAAATATTTTAAAGCTTTGATACCATCCTTAATCATTGGGATTTTAACCACAATATTTGGGTGGATTGCAGCCAACTCGTCTCCTTCCTTAATCATTTCTTCATAAGTTGTAGAAAGTACTTCAGCAGAAATATCTCCGTCTACAAGTTCGCAGATCGTTTTATAATGGTTTTTGATTGCTTCAGTTCCCTGAATACCTTCTTTAGCCATTAATGAAGGGTTGGTAGTTACACCATCTAAGATTCCAAGATCTTTAGCTTCCTTGATTTGCTCTAAATTAGCTGTGTCAATAAAAAATTTCATTTTGTTAAATAGATTTATTGGTGCAAAGATAAGTCATTTAATTGAGTTCTGAGATATGATTTTTTCAGGGATGGAGTTCGGATAGGAGAGTGTGAATGTTTTTAGAGTAATAGGGTATTGAGCGTTACAGAGAGTAAAATTGAATAGGTAAATTTGAGAGAGAAGGTATGAAACCTACTAAAAAACAACTCCAAACAGAATTACTAATTATGTCTTACCTTCTGGGGTGGCTTTTTGCAAAGCAAAAAGACGGGGTAGTTTACCATAAAGAATAAGTAATCAATAATAAGTAATACTTGCGATAGTAAAACAAATTTCAGAGAATATAAAATCTATTATTTAATTTTGTCCTTCATCTCAATGTTATGAAAAATACCACTTTTACGGCCACCCTGGAAATCATCGGAATCAATCCTTTTGTTTTTATTCCCGAAGATATTCTGGAGGAAATTTTTGAAGCCTCAGGAAGAAATAAGAGCCCAATTCCTGTAAAAGGAACTTTAAACGGAAAGGAATTTCAGCAAAATCTGATGAAATATTTGGGTGAGTGGAGGCTGTATGTGAATTTAATAATGCTGAAAAATTCGCCCAAAAGAATTGGAGAAACCATTGAAGTGGTGTTGGAATATGATAACTCGGACAGAAGTATTTCTATTCATCCTCAGCTGGAGCAAGCCATACAAGACAGTACATTAGCTACAAGAAACTTTGAAAAACTGATTCCATCAAGACGCCATGAATTAATCCGTTATATCAACAATCTGAAAACGGAAGCCAGTATCCAGCGTAATATTGAGAAGATTATCAGACATCTGCATGGAGAAACAGATTTCTTTGGAAAGAATATAGAGTAAGAAAACACAAAATTCAAGTGGGCAGAACTATATTTCAATCATTGTAATAAGGCTAAACAAATAAACTCCGGAAATTTCTTCCGGAGTTTATTTGTTTAGTTATGAATTTAAAGCTTTGCTCAGTTTTATAGCATCCTGATTGTTAGGGTCGTACTGCAGAGATTTTGCAATATGTTCCTTTGCTTTACTCGGGTCGCTTTGCTGTTCTGAGAAGGCAATATAAAAGTAGGCATAGGCCAGATTCTTTTTATTCTGCTCTACTTCTTCCGGTTTTACAGCAGCAATGTATTTTTCATAAGCAATCTTTGCATTGGCATCATCTTTAGCTGACTGATAAGCATAAGCTTGGCTATAATAAGATGGAGCCCAATCCGGTAGTAAAACAGATATTTTTTTCCAGGTTTCAACGGCATTCGTCCAGTCTGATGCTTCCTGGTAAGCATTGGCCAGTTTAGCTAAGGCTTCCGTATCTTTTGGATTGGCTTCAATTTGTTTTTTAAGACCTTCAATAGTCGGGTTTTGTTGAGCAGCAGCAGCTTGGGTTGCTGTACTGTTTGCACTGTCTGTTTGAGTGGTTTGTGCACTTACAAAACTTGCGCTTCCTACAAGAATTAAACCTGCAAATAGGTTTTTGATGTTAACTTTCGGCATTTTCATAATCTTATATTTTATAATTCGGTTTTTTAAAATTCAATAATAATTCCATAAAAGCTCAAATTTTAGAGGCTTTAAGTTTTTTTAGAAAATATTAACGGGATTTCTATTTTTTTTAGATTAATTTTTGATTCGTTAGTGTTTGAACCTATCTTTGTAAGTCTATTTTTATAATCAAAATAATCCTATGAATATCATATTAGCTTCTACTTCTACGCTTTTCGGCGGAGAATATTTGGAATATTTAAGAGCAGAATTAATCCAATTATATGCAGGAATTGAAGAAATTGTTTTTGTTCCTTTTGCAAGGCCAGGAGGTATTTCCCATGATGATTATACGGCAAAAGCCCGTTCATTTTTCGAAACCATCAATATAAAAGTAAAAGGGCTTCATGAATTTGAAGATAAAATAGAAGCTCTAAATCAGGCAAAAGGATTTTTTACCGGTGGTGGAAATACATTTTTATTGGTGAAAACATTACACGAAAAAGGTTTAATGTCTGTTTTAAAAGAAAATGTAACCAGCGGAAAACCATACCTTGGATGCAGTGCAGGAAGCAATATCGGAGGACAGAATATGAAAACAACGAATGATATGCCAATTGTTTATCCGCCAAGTTTCGACTGTATGGGATTGGTTCCGTTCAATCTTAACCCACATTATCTCGATCCCAACCCGGATTTAAAGCATAATGGAGAAACAAGAGAAACCCGTATCATGGAATTCCTTACCCAAAATGATCTTAAAGTAGTAGGTCTTAGAGAAGGTAACTGGATCAGAAGAATCAATGATACCATTACGGTAGAAGGAAGTGAACTAACAAGAATTTTTGAAAAAGGAAAAGAACCTTACGAAATAGAAGCTGGAAGTTCTTTATAATGAAACAGCAGGACATCAATAGTTTTATAGAACGCAATCTGAAGAATTTTTCAGTAAACAGTACCGGTTGGAATGATCTGATCGGGAAAATGCTCTCTGAATTGGTTGCTGCAGGATGGAATATGGAACATGATGTTTTTGGAAAAGAGAAATTCGGAGGACTACGATGCTATATTTATTCTGAAGATGAAGTATTGAATGCCAGGCTGAGAAAGATCACTCATAAATATGCCCGACTGTCTGGAAAGGTCTGTGAGATTTGTGGTAATGAAGGGAAGTTAAGAATCATTAATTCCTGGGAAACCACCTTATGCATTCATCATTTTATTGATCAGAAGCCCATCATGGAAATTGATGAAAAACAGAATATCGTTTATAAACAGAAATCTATTCTGAACTTGAAAGATATTGTAAAAGCGGAAGTAGAATTTGATTTGAAAACATTGAAACTTTACACTAAAAAGCAGATCAATACTGACGAATATTTCTCTTTTTCCAGGCAGGAACCGAATTATTATCTGCTTTTAAAGACTGTTCCTCTACATTTGTTTTCTGAAGATGTGCAGAACAGAGTTTCGGATTTGTTCCATAATCTGAAAGATTGTGAGGTGTGTGGACATAAAGCACTATATCATAAATCCTGTTTACGTTGTTATAATGAACCTTGGGGTGCCAGTAAATATCATGAGGAAGAGTATGAAGAAAAGCTCGAATATGTAAAAGAATGTCAAATGGATATGTTCATAGACGAGGATGGTTATGAGGATTATTTTAATTATGACCGTTCCTTTGAGAAAATTTCTGGCCATGAGATTCTTTTCACTCCCGATGATCTTGAGGAATATAAAAAGCTTTTATTTTAACTATATTTGAGTTAGAATTTTAAATAACAAAACCTGGATCACTGCTCTGAAAATGTACAATTGTTGTCGGCAGTGCTTCATGGCTATCAGCAAAGTTTAGCAAAAAAACAACAATGCAATGAAAAAAACACTTGCAGTTCTCACACTTTCTGTACAGATGGTTTCGGCCCAGAATATGGCTCAGAAATTAGACAAAGCAACCAAAGATCTTATGGATTCTTCAGGTGCAGTTGCTTCCAGTTTATCATTTTATGTGTCAGATGAAAGTGGGAATTTTATATACGAATATCAGGGAAGTAGGGGCCTTTCTACCGCTTCTACTCAAAAAATATTTACAGCAGCAGCTGCCTTAGAAACCTTAGGAAAAAATTATACTTATACTACCACTTCAAGTTATTCAGGAAGTATATCCGGCGGGAATCTTAACGGGAATCTCTTCATCAGCTCCAATGGGGATCCTACCTTGGGAAGCTGGCGATATGAGGCTTATAAACCTGAAAGTTTTAAAAAGAAACTGATAGAGGCCATTAAGAATTCCGGAATTACAAAAATTTCAGGAGATCTGGTGATTGATGATTCTTATTTTGACCATCAGACTATCCCGGGCGGATGGCCGTGGGATGATCTTGGAAATTATTACGGGGCAGGAGTTTGGGGAATCAACTGGAGAGAAAACCAATTTGATATCAACATCAGTGGAACAGATTTTAAAAGCTTTTCCTATCCACTGGAAAACGTAAAATGGCTGAATGATCTGAAAGCAGGTGGCAGTTCCGATCAAAGTTTAATCTTTACAGCTCCTCATTCCAATGTAGCGCTGATTAACGGGATGCTTCCGGGAGGAAAAACGGTAACAGTTTCAGGTTCTACACCTAATCCACCTGTACAATTGGCAACTGAAGTGAAGCAATGGTTGAAAGAATCCGGTATTGAACTTTCAGGAAAAGCGATTACCAATTCACAGATTGAGTTAGAAGGAAAACCTGCATTAGAAGCTCCTAAAAATAATATTATTCTTACCTATCAGTCTCCAACACTAGATAAAATAATCTATTGGTTTTTGAGAAAAAGTGTCAACCTGTATGGGGAAACGCTGATTAAGACTTTAGGAAAAGAGAAAAAAGGAAATCCAGGTTTTAAAAGTGGAGTAGCTTATTTAAAGGAATTCTGGAAATCAAAAGGAATCAACCCTAATATGATTAATTTTGCTGATGGAAGCGGACTTTCTCCGCAGAATTATGTAGCGGCAAAGGCCGAAGTGCAGGCTCTTTTATATGCAAAAAAACAATCCTGGTTTGAATCTTACTATGATGGGTTCCCGGTTCAGGACAATGGCATGAAAATGAAAAGCGGAACGATGCGGGATACCAAATCTTTTGCAGGCTATCATACTGCGAAAGATGGAAAGAAATATGTATTTTCAGTTATTATCAATAACTATCAGGGAAGTGGAAGTGCAGAGCTACAGAAAATTCTTACTATTTTAAAATAAATAATCTTGAGGAAATCCATATTAACCAGACTGAATAACTGGATCATTTTTGTTGTCATGACTACGCTGGTAATTGCCATTGTGGTATCTTCTACAACATTGATTAATTTCCTCAGAAAAGAGGAGATTAAAAGGATTAATCTGCTTTCCAAGGCCATCAGAATCCAGCAGGAAGTGAAAAGTCCCGATACGGATGTGCTGGATCTACTGCCTGAGATTCTGAACATTAATAATACTATTCCGTTCATTGTGACGGATAAATATAAAAATCCTATCCTTGAGCTTGGGTATTACCGCAATATTCCTGAAAGCACCATCAAGAGTCCGGAAAAGCTTCATAATCTGATTATGAATATGGAGAAAAACTACGATCCTATTGAAATTAAAGTTCCGGACGGAAATAATCAGTTTGTGTATTATGACAATTCCCGATTGCTTAATAATCTAAGGTATTCACCTTATATTTTAGGTTTGTTTATTCTATTGTATTTTGGATTTACTTTCTGGTTTTTTAAGACCATTAAAAAGACGGATGAAGGTTATCTTTGGGCAGGTTTGGCTAAAGAAACAGCGCATCAGATCGGAACGCCTTTGTCTTCTATGATTGGCTGGATGGAAATCATGAAGCTGGAAAATCCTGATTCCGAAGGAGTACATGAGATTGAAAAGGATATTGAAAGGTTAAGAACTATTTCCGAACGTTTCTCCAAAATAGGTTCTGTTCCTGAACTGAACGATATGAATTTCAACGCAACAATTCAGGAGAACTATGATTATTTAAAAACAAGAATTTCAAGAAAAGTTGATTTTACGCTTCATCTGCCTGCTTATAAGGTATTGGTTCCTCATAATAAAATCCTGATGAGCTGGGTTATTGAAAACTTGGTGAAAAATGCTGTAGATGCCATGAAAGGACAAGGTACCATTGTGATGTCCGTTTTTGAAAGAAATAAAAATATACTGATTGAAGTAAAAGACAATGGCAGCGGGATGACGAGTCAACAGGCCAGAAACGCTTTTAAACCTGGATATTCTACCAAAAAAAGAGGTTGGGGATTGGGATTGTCACTGGCTCAGAGAGTCATTCATGAATATCATAATGGAGATATTAAGATTTCCCAAACAGAGGTTGGAAAAGGAACTACATTCAGGATCACCATTAGAAAGGTGTAGAATGATTAAGAAGTTTCAATCATAGAACTTCTAAGAAAAAATAAAAGCGGGGAAAATATCCCCGCTTTTCTATTTATTTTTTACCTGTAAGCCACTGAGTCTGTAGTTTCAGCTCTTCCGGAGTTGGATTAGCTTTAAACTGAAGCGTTTCCATACTTAATTTATCCAGAATAGCTTTTCCTTTAAGCGTTATTTTCTCTTTCTTACCAGCATTGTCCCTTAGAACAGTTACTGTAACATCCTGTCCTTCTTTAATCGTTTTGGTATACCCGATAAGTTCCTGAATTTTTTGAATGTCAATAGTCTTACCATCCAAAGCAAGTATCTGATCGGTAATTTTAAATCCTATGCTCTTGGCAAATGGAGATAAGGCCGAGTTTTCATCAAAAGCGAGTGCTTTGTTCTTGTCATCATATCCTGTCTGATTCGGATCTTTAATAAACCAGAAAATAGGCGGAGTTTCCTGTTTGTGAACTTCCACACCTACCATCTTCAGATATTCGGTATAAGGAGTAGGCTGGCTTCCTGAAATGTATTTATTATAGAAATCTTTTACCTGAGGATAACCTGTTACTGTTACCAATTCATCAATCAGTTTATCATCCTTGAACGGTTTGTTTTCTCCGAATCTTTGGGATAATTTTCTGATCATATCACGGTATCCCATTTCTCCGTTGGAAAGTTTTCTCAACTCAATATCCATACACATGGCCAGAAGGGCTCCTTTTTCATATACATTTCTGTATTGATCCTTGTATTGATCTTGTAATACATTCTTACTCATTACCGTAAACGGCATGGTGTCATTGTAATTCTTGGAGTTGGTGATTTTTTCTCCAATTCTTTTAAGAAATTCGTCTTTGTTGATAAGACCTTCCTGAATCTGGAATAAATTAGCAAAATATTCAGTTCCGCCTTCGTACATCCATAGATGCTGAGACATTTTCGGATCTGCATAATTAAAGTAATGGATCTCCTCAGAATGCGTTTTCAAAGGATTAACTGTGTGGAAAAATTCATGAGAAACCACATCTGTAATGGTTTGGTCAATAGCATCCTTAGGCATAGCTTCAGGAAGAACTACACTTGTAGATTCATGATGTTCTAATGCTCCAAAACCTTTTACCATAGGACCTTCACCACCAGACAGATAAAGCATAATGGCATATTTCTTATTGGTATTCATATCTCCAAGAAATTTCTTTTGAGCCACTACCATTTTTTCAAGATTGTCCTTGAAATCCGCAGCTTTGTATTTTCCGGTTGGAGAATAAACTCCCAACACAAGATCCATTCCTCCTGCATTGAAGGTAATATAATCCGGTTTAGTATACATAAGCGGAGAATCAGTCACCTTTGCATAATTGGCAAGGGTATAAGTATCTGTGGATTCAGATTTGTCCTGGTCTACCAATGCTGTGGTACCATAAAAATCAGTTGGTTTCTGAATAACAAGCTGATAAGGAACGTCCTGCATATTTTCAATATATCCGATAAAACCGTGGGTATTGATCATATAGACTTTTCCTGCTTCAATATCAGTTCCTGAAGGGGAAAATACAGCTTTATGTTTTGAAGTGTCCATTTCTTCATCAAAACTGTCATTTACAAGATAAGAGATCTTGCTCAGGTTTTGAGCGTTTTTTAATGAATAACTATTATCATTAACTTTTGTGAAGGTCAATTCCTTTCCTTTGTTATCATAAAACTTAATACCCTCTACGAATCTTCCATAATCATCTACAGAGTAAGTTCCCGGAACCGTTTTTGGAAAATGGAATTTGATATCTCCCGATTTCATTTTCGGAAACTCCATCGTAACGGCTACTTTATCATCTTTTACATTAACGAGGTCAATAGTGGTTTTTATAGATTGGGCATTCGCTAAAAAAGCGGCGAAAAGGCCTAAGCTAAGTGCTGTTTTTCTCATTAGGTTTAAATTTATAATTAAATAGTTGCTTGTTTTTCCATTTTGTTACGGATTAAGTATTAAACTTTTCTTAAAATTTTATTAAAAACAAAAAAAGCAAACCTGCTGATCTGCAAATTTGCTTTTTTCTTACTGTACGCTTACATAATTAATGTAGTAATTTTTGTTCAGTTCAACAGGAGTGCTTTTCTTAAGTTTTACTGTCTGCCATTCTTCAGTTGGGTTTATGGTCTGATCTCCATTGATGATAATCGGAAGTTTCAAATTCTTCACAACATTCGTGTATCTGAATTTTAAGGTGTCTCCATTTTGAATATATTCAAGAGTAGGGATCTTAATGGTTCTCAGATATTGGTCAAAAACAGTGGAGAAATCAATCCCTGATTTTGATGAAATATAATCTTCAATCTGTTTGGTAGTAACCGTCTGATGATAGAAATCCTTACCTAATCCTCTTAAAATCTGTCTGAATTTTTCATCATTATTAATGACCTGTCTTATCGTATGAATCATATTGGCGCCTTTTGGATACATATCTCCGCTACCTTCATTTCTTACGCCATACTTTCCAATAATAGGAACATCATTATCAATTTTTCCTCTAAGGCCTATCATATAGAGGTCTGCAGACTTTTTATCCAGATAATTTTCTGTAAAAAGAACTTCTGAGTACATAGTGAAACTCTCATGGATCCACATATCTGCTTCATCCTTTGCGGTGATATTGTTGGCAAACCATTCGTGACCACTTTCATGAATAATGATATAATCCCACTTCAAGCCAATTCCTGTTCCTGAAAGGTCTTTTCCACGGTAACCATTTTGATAACCATTTCCATAAGCAATATTACTCTGATGTTCCATTCCGAGATAAGGAGAATCTACCAGTTTGTAGGAATCTTCATAGAAAGGATAAGGGCCAAACCAATGTTCAAATGCGGAAAGCATTGGCTTCACCTGCTCAAACTGCTTCTTTGCTTTGTCGAGATTATAGTCAAGAACCCAGTAATCCAGATCCAGTTTACCTTTTTCCCCGTCATAAGTATCTTTAAAATTTACATATTTACCAATGTTTGGGATAATAGAGTAATCATTAATCGGGTTTTTCACTTCCCAGGTATAGGTAGTCTTGTTTCCGTTAGTTTTTTTATCAATTAATCTTCCGTTTCCAACGCCTACAAGATCATTAGGAGTAATAATTTTCATGATGATTCCGTTGTCCGGTTCATCACTCCAGATATCTTTAGTCGGAAGCCATATAGAAGACCCTATTCCCTGAACAGCAGGGCTCATCCATGGGTTTCCGTTTTTATCTTGGGTGAAAACCCATCCACCATCCCAGGGAGCATTCTTGGCAATATGGGGATTCCCGGAATAGTCAACATCAATCGTATATTTTTCGCCTTTTTTGAATTTTTTCTTCGTAGTGATAAAGATAAAATCTCCATCCTGTTTAGAGTTGGCAATAGGGAAGCTTGCTGTAATTTTTCCAGCTTTCATAGGTTGCTGAAGGTCAATCT
This sequence comes from Chryseobacterium sp. StRB126, assembly GCF_000829375.1. Taxonomy (NCBI): domain Bacteria; kingdom Pseudomonadati; phylum Bacteroidota; class Flavobacteriia; order Flavobacteriales; family Weeksellaceae; genus Chryseobacterium; species Chryseobacterium sp. StRB126. The sequence goes on along the minus strand of NZ_AP014624.1, from coordinate 3,373,001 downwards.
GAAATACAGGATTGGTGATGTCCTTGATGATTTCAAGGCTTATTTTATTTGTACCCTTAATGCTTTTCTGTTCGAAATCAGGCTCTACGGAAAAATTATATTTTTTAACATCCCAAAAATCTCTGAATGGAGTATTGGAACCTTTCAATGTATCTTGTTTAGTATACACTTTATTTTTTTCAAAGAGTTGCCCAAAAGCAAGTCCCGAAACCAATAAAAGTGTGTATGACAGCTTTTTCATGTAAAATTAAATTAATAATCTTTTCAAAAGTATAAAATTAAATTAACAGCCGGATAAAGATAATATGAAAATGCCGACTAATTTCGCCTAAATGTATAAAAAAGCCCGGCTAATGCCGGGCTGTAATATAAAGAAGGGATTTTTATTTTTTAATGAATTTCAGATTTGAAGTAGTTCCCTTATCTTCAATTGAAATAATATAAGCTCCCGTGCTCAGTCTTGAAACAGAGATCTTGTTATCTGAGATCTGACCGCTCATTACTTTCTGTCCTGCCATATTGGTGATGGAGAATTGTGCCTTAGAAGAAACCTGAGTTACATTCAATACATCACTTACCGGGTTAGGGAAGATCTGGATAGAAGCCTTGTCTTTTACTACATCATTTGTAGAAAGCTGTGCCTGAATACTTACAGGATAATCTTCAAACTCTCCATATTGAAGATTGCTGCAACCGCTGCTTGGAGCCTGAGAATAAGAATATCCAACTCTCATGATTACATTTCCTCCTGTATAAGCATCTGCAGGTACTGAGAAACTTCCAGATACTGGCGTAATAATATTAGCGTCGTTACTTGAATAGATCACTTCAGAAGTAGAGAATACTCCATCTCTATTGAAGTCTATCCACGCAGTTACTCCACCATAATAATGATCTGCTGTAAGCCAATCCTTACTTACGCTGATTGAGTTGCCTGAAGTTCCTACTTTAAGAGTAATCAATTTCGTAAGATCTGTTGTATAATCAGTATAAGAAGAACCTGTACTCGTATTTGAAACAGGATTCATTCCTGTTGGAGTTACTGTAACATTGGAGATGTATCCACCGATATTTGTAGCTGCACCACTGTTTCCAAGTACTGTACATTTTGCAAACGCAGATGTAGTAAAGTTTGTAGATGTTGAGAAATCACCAGTTACCACACCACATTTATTAGCTACTTGTACTTCATATTGAGTAGCCGTATTCAGGCCAGATACGTTATAGGCATTTGTAGATACAGGAACTGTAGTCCATGTAGCCGTTCCTGTCTGTCTATATCTTACAAAATAATTACCATCTTGCAAAGCAGGCCAGTTTACGCTGGCAGAATTTCTTGTAATTCCTGTTACAGTAATTCCTGTGGGAGCAATTGTTGTACAAGCAGCTGAAGCATCAGTAATTGTAGCGCTGCCAATAGCATAAAATATATTATCAATAGCACTTACTCTGATCTTTACAGTAGATCCGGTTGCCAATGAATTAAATGCATAAGGTTCCGCTCCGTCATTTGGGGTAGAAGGAGTAATAACTGTCCATGTAGCACCATTATCAGTAGTGTAATCTATTTTAACATTCTGTACGTTATACGGGGCATTATTTGTGTTGACTACATCCCAAGTGATGGCTGCCGGAGTATTTTTGTAAACCGTAGTTGAAGTTATTTTAAAAGGTCCTTCGGTTCCTACATCCACTTTCATCAGACTGCTTTGTGTCTGTTGCTGATCAAAATTCGGATTATTATCTCTTGCTGTAACCTTGAAGTTTAATGTTCTTGGTACGTTGGATACAGTTTCCCATGATGTGCCACTTGGAGTTGCATTAAGAACATTTGATAATGAAGGAAAGTAACGTACTGGATTGGTTGTTGGCATTATCGATCTGAAATTAGCACCATTATTTCGGTTAGCACTTACAAATCCAAAAGCAGTAGCAGTAAGATCATACTGTTCCCATGTATAGGTTATTGGATCGTTTTGTGCATCTGTTGCAGAAGCAGTTAAGATAAATGGTGTTCCTTTTGGAATTATTCTGCTAGCCATCGGCTGTACTACAGGGGGGGTGTTATTAACAGGTGTAATCGTACCACAAGTCACAAAATTAGTGTAATCAGCTACTTCCTCAATATTCTTAATGTGGAAATAGGCATCAGAATTCATTTGAACATTATAGTTGGTAATACCTGCATATCCCATAATTGTAGAACCTGAACCCGGTTCCATATGAGCTCCGTGAAGAGCAATAGACATGGTATGAGCAGCCCCAAACTGATGTCCTATTTCATGGGCTACAAAGTCAATATCATAGGTGTCTCCAAAAGGTTGATCAACGATGTTAGGAGAGGTAATTCCTGCTCCTTTTGAAGTAGCATCATTATTGTCTTCCGGGTCTCTACATACGTTACCTACATCACCGGCACTACCACCACCACCTCTGTGGCCAAAGAAGTGTCCTATGTCATAAGCATCATTTCCAATACCCGCTGTATTGCTCAAGGTTTGTTGAACTTGTAGATTCCATGCTCCGGGAGCACTATATGATATTGCGCCGGTAGTTGGGTTTGTATTTACTATAACATCAGAATAAGGATCTGTAGCAGGATTTGTAAATATAACCTGAGGAAAATCCTGAACAATCATGTGGATACCAAAATCCTTCTCAAATACTCCATTTACTCTGTGCATCGTAGCATTAATACGGGCTGCTGCCTGAGGAACACCTCCTGCAAGTTGAGTATATTCACCGTTTACAGAGATTGCAATTCTGTAGGTTCTGTATTTCTGATCGTTATTTTTATTAGGGTTTTTAAAGCCGTTCAAAACATTTTTTGTACTTGTCAGCTTATTCATTTGCTTTTTTAAGGCTTCAGGTTCAGAAACCTTACATTCAAAAGGATCCTCACTTGATCTATCAGACTTATAGAATACCCCATAGATATCCTTTTCTTTATTCATTGGCTCTATGAATTCATATTTTCCTGTGTTCGCATCAAATAACATTGATTGGAAATCATTAGGAGCGGTAGTAAATCTGATCTGCTTATTAGGATTATCTATTCCTACTCCGGAATAGGCCCCTAATTCATATCTCTCTGCCATAGACTTTGCAACCGTTGGAGAGCTGTACACGGAAAATTTTTCCATTTTTCCATTAGCGGTAGGCAAGGAAACAACTATTGGAGCACCACCAGTTCCTGCTTCCGGAGCATTTTTTAAAGCATCTCTTAGGGAAGCAAGATCAAATTTATAAGCATATTCGATTCTGACTTCTTTCCTTATAGGGGTTACCTTTTCAGACACTGGTATCCAACGCTGTGCCTGTAAACCTGTTAAGCTTAAAGCAAGAGCGCAAACAAGAATAATTTTCTTTTTCATATAACTTTTTAATAAATTTAATTAATGCGTGTAAAAATAATAAATGTTTTTGTTTATTTTTAATTTTATTGAATATAAATTTGATTTTTTTCGATTTAATTAGATATCTGCTTATTTGGGGTGGAGTGTTGTGGAAGTTGACTTTATATATTATGTGGATATTTATTGAATTTATATGAATAAAGATATAATGAAAAAACAAATGCCGATCTTCCAGTAGGAGATCGGCATTTGTTTAAATTTTATGATAGAAGAACTTATTGTTCTTTTATGAGCTTATTTTTGTACGGCAGGAAGATTTCCATTGCTTTTCTGTACCCTTTTATACGTAAAGGTGCACATCATAATACTGAATTCATATAAGATCAATAAGGGGAAAGCTGCCATCAGCATACTTAATACATCTGCAGGTGTAATAATTGCTGCAACCACCATGATTAATACAATAGCATGACGACGATAGGTCTTCATAAATACAGGAGTAAGAATTCCGATACTGGTAAGGAAATAGATCAGAATAGGAAATAGGAAAATAACCCCCATCCCTAAAACTACCTGTAAAAACAAAGTAGTATAATCACTCAGGTCATAAAGAGGAACAATGATATCTGAAATTTTAAAGATTACTCCAAAATTAACCGCAAAAGGAAGAATTAAAAAATATCCGCATAAAACTCCGGTCATAAAAAGCATCCATACCGAATTAATGATATAGATAGAATTCTTTTTCTCTCTTGGATGTAAAGCCGGACTAATGAAACGCCATAATTCCCATACAATGTAAGGAAAAGCAGCCACCATTCCACCAAAAACGGAAACGGCCATCATCACATTGAACTGCTGATATAATCTTTGTACACGTACCGGGAAATCCTTCGGAAGATGAATGCTGTCTTCTCCCAAAAGCAACCTTGAAAAATGATTAACAATTTTGAAGGTGGGGAAATCATTTCTGGTAGGTCCAAAAAAGATATGGTCCATAATCCAGTTGATATTGAAACCAACCGCAAAGGCTGCAATGATGATAGCAATAATTGAACGGACCAAATGTCCTCTTAATTCTCCAATATGCCCCAGAAAGGACATGTCTTTGTTATTGTCCATATAATAGAATCTGTCAAAATGCCACCCTGAAAAGGGAAGCAGTTTAAGTCTGCGAAATTATGAAATAATAATCAGTATTTAGAATTTATTAGTCATGAATTTGTTCAGGTTAATATTACAGATTGTAGACTTATTTATAAAAGGTACTATCGAATACAAAAACAGACAGTTCAAAAAGGCTGTCTGTTACAATTATATCCGGGATCATTCTATTTTTTCAGAATCTCCAATACCTTTTCTGCTACGGCAGCTCCGGATTGAGGATTTTGTCCTGTTACCAGATTTCTATCTGCCACTGCAAAAGGAACAAAATCCTGCTCAGCTTTTACATATTGAGCTCCTCTGCTTTTTAATACATCTTCTGTAAGGTAAGGCATGTGATCTGCCAATTCTGCAGCAATTTCTTCTGAATTTGAAAAACCGGTTACTGTTTTTCCCTGAATCAACAGTTCTCCGTTGGAAAGTTTGATATTAAAAAGTCCTACGGCTCCATGACATACAGATGATACAATCCCCCCATCTTCATAAATACTGCGGGCTATTTCCTGTAACTCTATATTATCAGGGAAATCCCAAACTACACCATGTCCACCTGTATAGTAAATGATACTATAATCTTTAGGATTGATGTCACGCGGTGCAAAAGTATCCCCTAATTTATTTCTGAATGTTTCATCAGCATAATATTTCCAGTCTACAGGCTGTACAAACATTTGCAGAGAAATAGGATCAAGTGGAGTATAGCCTCCCTTCGGGCTTACAAAATCTATTTCATAACCCTGCTCTTCCAGTTTTTCATAGAAATGAACTGCCTCGCCCAGCCATAGACCTGTTGCTCTTTCCATATCAGGATATTTTTCCACACTTGTCACTACGATTAATGCTTTCTTTTTCATTGGTATTATTGTTAAAAATTATAATACAAAGGTGGGATTTTTGAGAGAGCTATTATAAGGATATACCTCAAAAAAAAGATGTGACACAAGTCACATCTTTATAAATATAATCGGCTTAATGTTTCTCTTGAAACTCCCAGGTAGCTTGCAATAAGCTGTTTCGGAATATGATCTATAAAACCGGGATACTGTTTAATAAAATCTTCATAACGCTCCTTAGCAGACTTGCTCATTAATGAAAGAATCCTCTGCTGCAGTGCTACATACCCGAAATTAGATTTTACTCTGAAAAAGTGCTCTATTGCAGGAACTTTTAAACAGAGCGTATTTAAATCTTCATAAGAGATGGCATATACTTCAGAATCTTCAATGCAATCAACTGCCAGCGATGAGGGTTCCTGCTTGAAGAATCCTGCAAAATCTGAAATCCACCAGTGAGAAGATGCAAACTGAAGAATATGCTCCTTTCCAGAATTATCTATGAAGCTGCTTTTAAGAATACCTTTTTCTATCAAAAAAATTTCGTGTACAGGCTGATGTTCTTGTATCAGAAACTGTCTTTTCCTGAATTTCTTTTTTACAAAAAAGCTTTTGATGATTTCAAATTCATCATCGGTGGGATTGATGATGGCCTGAATATGTTCTTTTAGAAAATGGCTCATCTTATACTAAGGATTAATTAATACCCTCATCCAATAATGTGTGAAGATCAATGATTCCGAAATATTTTCCGTTTTCAGTAACTACCAGCTGACCAATATTATTGCCTTTTAATATTTTCATCGCCTCTTTGGCAAGTGAATTCTTTTCAATAGTCCTTGGATTTGCAGACATAATATCTTTGGCTAGAATCTTAGTGATATCTTCTCCCTTCATCAACATTCTTCTCAAATCCCCATCGGTAATAACTCCAATGATCTGATCTTCATTGGTAACAACGGTAATTCCGTGGCTTGATGCACTGATGGAAATAATAACATCCCTAATTGGAGCATCTTCTGAAACCTGAGGTTTTTGTGAAGAAAGGAACTGTTCAACTCTGGAGGTTAAATTTTTACCCAGGCTTCCTCCCGGATGAAACTTGGCAAAATCGTTGGCCTTGAATTCATTCAGTTCCATTAAAGCTACAGCAAGAGCATCTCCCAATGCCATTTGGATAGTTGTAGAACTTGTAGGTGCCAGTTTGTTAGGACAAGCTTCTACATCAACATGAGTATCCAGAATAATTTCTGAAAATTCAGCCAATTTACTGCTTTTGTTCCCCGTCATTCCAATTAATGCAGAAGAATAATCCTTTAAATAGGGAACAAGGTTGGCTATTTCAGGAGAATTTCCGGAATTGGAGATACAAAGCACCACATCCTGTTTCTGGATCACGCCCAGATCACCGTGAATAGCTTCCGAGGCATGCAAAAATTGAGAGGGCGTTCCCGTAGAATTTAGTGTAGCAACAATTTTATTACCTACATGTGCAGATTTCCCAATTCCTACTACAATTAATTTCCCTTTTGCAGAGTGAATAATTTCTACTGCCTGGGCAAACTGGTCATCAATTCTGTTTTTTAATTTTTCTAATTCTGAAATTTCAATTTCTAAAGTGCTTTTAGCAATTGATATAATGTTGGTTCTATCCATTTTATGACAATAAGGTATACAAAAAAGTTTTCAAAAAACGTTATATTTTAAAAACAATATTTAATATAAATTTTATTTTTTATAAATTCGTTCGCTTTTATTTTAAGCAGAATTTTTATAACTTTGGGTTAGATGCAAATTTAGCAATAGAAAATTAGATGAGCGCAAAAAAAGCCAATTTATCAGGCGAATTGAAAAAGTATTTTGGGTTTTCTACATTTAAGGGACAGCAGGAACAGATTATAGAAAACCTATTGAATGGGAAGGATATATTTGTATTGATGCCTACAGGTGGTGGTAAATCATTATGTTATCAGCTTCCGGCACTTATTTCGGAGGGAACAGCAATAGTTGTTTCACCTTTAATAGCGTTAATGAAGAATCAGGTGGATGCCGTAAACGGACTTTCATCCGAGGATGGGGTAGCGCATGTATTGAATTCATCATTAAACAAGACACAGACAAAACAGGTTTTCGACGATATTAAAAGTGGAAAAACCAAGCTTTTGTATGTAGCTCCAGAATCATTGATTAAAGATGATTATCTTGACTTTTTAAAAGAAGTTAAGATTTCTTTCTTTGCTATTGATGAGGCTCACTGTATTTCAGAGTGGGGACATGATTTCAGACCGGAATACAGGAACCTTAAACAGATTATTGATAAGATTGCCAGTGTACCGGTGATTGCTCTTACAGCTACAGCTACGCCGAAGGTGCAGGATGACATTCAGAAAACACTAGGCATGACCAATGCTTTGGTCTTTAAAGAAAGTTTCAACCGTCCGAATCTATATTATGAGGTATGTCCTAAAATTAATATAGATAAGGAGATTGTTAAATTCGTTAATCAGCATAAAGGAAAATCAGGGATCGTCTATTGTCTGAGCAGAAGAAAAGTGGAAGAATTTGCCCAGCTTTTGCAGGTGAATGGAATTAATGCCCTTCCTTACCATGCCGGACTTGATCAGAAAGTAAGAGTGGCCAATCAGGATAAATTCTTGATGGAAGAAGTTGATATCATCGTAGCTACCATTGCATTCGGAATGGGAATTGATAAGCCGGATGTACGTTTTGTCATTCACTATGATTTCCCGAAGTCTTTGGAAAGTTATTATCAGGAAACCGGGAGAGCAGGAAGAGATGGTGGTGAAGGCCATTGCCTTGCATTCTATGATCCTAAAGATATTGAGAAGCTGGAAAAATTTCTGGCTCAAAAACCTGTGTCCGAAAGAGAAATTGGATTACAGCTTTTAAATGAAGTAGTAGGTTATGCTGAAACTTCCATGAGCAGAAGACAATATATTCTTTATTATTTTGGAGAAAGTTTTGATCCAGTGAATGGAGACGGAGCGAATATGTGTGATAACTCATCTAACCCTCCAAAATTAAAAGATGCCACAGCGGATTTAACAAAAGCTCTTGAACTGATTAAAGATACTGGCGAAAAATTTAAATCAAAAGATCTGATTTCCGTTATCGTAGGAAAAGAAAACGCAGTTACCAAGTCTTATAAACTGGAACAGAACCGTTATTTCGGTTTTGGTAAAGAAGAAAAAGATAACTATTGGAAGACGATTCTAAGACAGGCAACCGTTCAGAATTTCTTACAGAAAGATATTGAAACGTATGGCGTTCTAAAGATTACTGAAAAAGCCAAAAAGGTATTAGATGGTAAATCTAAGGATGTTTTCTTAATTGCCGAAGACAGAGAATTTGATCTTACTCAAGCTAAAGCAGATAGTGATCAGCTGCAGCAGCAGGCCGGAGGCGGTTTAGACCAAAAACTATTTAATCTATTAAAGGAATTAAGGAAAAAAGTAGCCAAAAAACACGGAATTCCACCCTATACGGTATTTATGGATCCAAGTTTGGAAGATATGACGGTTCAATATCCGATTACAGCAGATGAAATCAATAAGATTTATGGAGTAGGAGAAGGAAAAGCTAAAAAATATGGTAAAGAATTTGCTGACTACATTAAAACATATGTTGAGGACAACAATATAGAACGTACCCAGGACATGGTATTGAAACAGGTGGCTAATAAATCCAGCCATAAGGTTTTCATTATCCAAAGCACAGATAAAAAGATTGATCTTGAAGATATTGCAAGAGCTAAAAACCTTTCTATGGAAGAGCTTTTGAAAGAAATGGAAAGAATCGTTTATCAGGGAACAAAACTTAATATTGATTATTATATTGAAGATAATTTTGATGAAGACATTGTAGACGGCTTTATGGAGTTTATGAATGAATCTGAGAGTGACAGTATGAAGATCTTATTGGATGAATTCGGAGATGAGTTGTCTGATGAAGAAGTAAGAATGCTGAGAATTAAATTTATCAGTGATGTTGCCAATTAAAATGATTTTAAATCATAATGAGATAATTTTAAAAGAAATTCTTCCTAAGAAGAGTTTCTTTTTTAATATAACGGAAAAGTTGAGAATAGTTTTTTCGATATTCTATTTGGCAATTGCGGTATTTTTTGTCACAAATACTTTAAATTCCAGTTTTTGGCTTTTTTCAATAATAGTAATTGGGATTTTTTGTAATGCTTTATATATAACTTTTTTCAGATGGATTTTAAAATA